>DASSMT010000438.1:0-9198 GCA_035688655.1 Polyangiaceae bacterium
AAAGACATCGGCTACACCAGCTCGGACATTGGTTTCGACGCGGACACCTGCGGCATCTTGATCGCGGTCGAGCCGCAGTCGCCCGATATCTCGCAGGGCGTAACCGAAGGTCAGGGCCTGCACAAGGACCAGGGCGCCGGCGACCAGGGCTTGATGTTCGGTTATGCCTGCGACGAGACGCCGGAGTTGATGCCCGCACCGATCATGTACGCGCACCAACTCTCCCGCCAGCTCGCCGCGGTGCGCAAGAAGAACACGGTCGATTTCCTGCGTCCCGACGGCAAGAGCCAGGTCACGGTCGAGTACGAGAACGACGTCCCGAAGCGCATCGAGACCGTCGTGGTCTCCACCCAGCACAGCCCGGAAGTGAAGCACAAAGCCTTGAAAGAGGCGGTGATGGAGCTCGTGATCAAGAAGGCGCTGCCCAAGCACCTGCTCGATTCCAAGACCAAGTACTTCGTCAACCCGACGGGTCGCTTCGTGGTCGGTGGGCCGTGCGGCGATGCAGGCCTCACGGGCCGCAAGATCATCGTCGACACCTACGGCGGCATGGGTCGTCACGGCGGCGGCGCCTTCAGCGGCAAGGATCCGTCGAAGGTCGATCGCTCGGCTTGCTACTACGCGCGCTTCGTGGCGAAGAACATCGTCGCGGCCGGCCTGGCCAAGAAGTGCGAAGTTCAGGTCGCCTACGCGATCGGTGTCGCGCAGCCGATGGGCGTGTACGTGCAGACCTTCGGCACCGGTAAGCTGCCGGACGACACCCTCGCCGCCTACGTGATGAAGAACTTCGACATGCGCCCGCGCGCCCTGATCGAAGAGCTCGACCTGCTCCGCCCGGTGTACCAGCCCACCTCCAGCTACGGTCACTTCGGCCGCAGCGAATTCACCTGGGAGAACACCAGCCGCTCGAAGAAGCTCGCCGCCGATTTGCTCGGCTCGAGCCCCAAGGCGAACGGTGTCAAGGCGAACGGCGTCGAAGCCCCCGCCGCCGCGCCCGCCAAGAAGGCCAAAGCCAAGGCCAAGACGCAAGCCCGCGCCTGAGCGCCCGCGAGCGCCAAGCGCGCCCGAGCGCGCTCCCGGACCGAGAAAACCCGCTGAATCTTCGAGGTTCAGCGGGTTTCTTTTTTGGTTTGGGGGTGCTCCTGTGCCGCGCTGAGCGCGTGGTTTCAGTCCGTGTCGCACGAATTCAGGCCCGCGTGCAGGAAGAGGCGCGTGCCAGTACGATACTCGAATGACAGACGCCGCGCGCGCTTACGCCTTCGAGACCCTCGCCGTTCACGCGGGCTACGAGCCCGACCCGCTGCACGGCGCCGTGATGCCGCCGGTCGTGATGGCGAGCACCTTCGCTCAACCCGAACCCGGCAGGCCGCTCAAATACGATTACTCGCGCAGCGGAAACCCGACGCGCACCGCGCTCGAGTCGGCGCTCGCGGTGCTCGAGGGCGGCACGCGCGGCTTCGCGTTTTCGAGCGGCTGTGCGGCAGCGACCACGCTCCTGCACAGCTTGAAACCCGGCGACCACGTGATCTCGGGCGACGACGTATACGGCGGCACCTTTCGCCTGTTCGACAAAGTGATGAAGCCGTTCGGGCTCGAAGTCAGCTTCGTCGATCTGACCGAGCTGTCGCAATTCGAAGCCGCGTTCAGGCCCACGACGCGCTTCGTGTGGTTCGAAACACCCACCAACCCCACCCTCAAATTGGCGGACATTTCAGCCATCTCCGCGATCGCCAAGGCGCGCTCCGTGCGCGTCGTGGTCGACAACACCTTTGCCTCGCCGGTGCTGCAGCGGCCCCTTTCGCTCGGCGCAGACGTGGTGCTGCATTCGACGACCAAATACATCAACGGTCACTCGGACGTGGTGGGTGGCGCGTTGATCACCAGTGATGCGGAGCTGTGCGAGCGCATCCCCTTCCTACAAAATGCGATCGGCGCCGTTCCGAGCCCAATGGATTGTTACCTGGTGATGCGCGGTCTGAAGACCTTGCCGGTTCGCATGCGAGCGCACGTTGCAGCCGCCAGCGAGCTCGCGGCCCGCTTGGCCGCACACCCGCGCGTGAGCCGCGTGCACTACCCTGGCCTTCCGAGTCACCCCCAACACGAGCTCGCGAAGCGCCAGATGTCCGGCCCCGGAGGCATGATCTCGCTCGAGCTCGCGAGCGACCTGGAAGGCTCGCGTCGCTTCTTGCGAGCCTTACGCATCTTCGCCCTGGCCGAGAGTCTGGGCGGTGTCGAGTCACTGGCCGAACACCCCGCGCTCATGACCCACGCGTCCATTCCTGCCGCGAATCGCGCAGCGCTCGGCATCAGCGATTCCCTGGTGCGGCTGTCGGTTGGCATCGAGCATGTGGAAGATCTGTGGCGTGACCTGGAGACTGCGCTGCACGCGGCCGGCTGAGCGTACTCTCGAGGTCGCGTTTTGCTTCACGGTGCACGACTGACAGCTGCGTTTTCGCTGCGAGGTGCCCTTGGGGGCCGCAAAACACGGTTCGAATTCGAACCGAGCTGTGTCGCGCGCGAGGACTGGCCGAGAAGACCGCCAGCGCCCGCCCTCTGACACCACCGTCTCACTTTACTAACTTCTCGATGTCGCCTTCGCGCGTCAGCCTGCCTCTCGCGTGCCCGAAGCAAAAATGCCGCGCAGGCGCGCCTGCCGGCTAATCAGCCGCCCCGTGAGGTGCGTTGCTGGGTCGCGAGCGCCCCCTCCCCGCTTACGCACGCGTGATGCCGAGAGCTCCGGTGTGGGCATTGCGGAGCTACACGGAAAGCGCCACTCTGAAGCATGCCCGAGCTCGAGCCTGCATGTAGCGATATCCTCTCGTTGATCGGCAATACTCCACTGGTGCGCGTCAGTCGCATCGACACTGGGTTGTGTGAGCTGTACTTGAAGCTCGAAAACCAAAACCCCGGTGGCTCGATCAAAGATCGCATCGGACTATCGATGATCGAAGCCGCCGAGAAGAGCGGCGCCATTCAGCCGGGTGCGACCTTGGTCGAGGCGACCGCGGGCAACACCGGCCTCGGCTTGGCGTTGGTCGCGGCGCGCAAGGGCTACAAGCTGGTGTTGGTCATTCCGGACAAGATGAGCCAGGAGAAGGTGCACCATTTGCGGGCGATGGGCGCGGAGGTCCGCATGACCCGCAGTGACGTGGGCAAGGGGCACCCCGAGTACTATCAAGACTACGCCGAGCGCATCGCGCGCGAGCTGGGGGCCTTTTACGTCAACCAGTTCGCCAATCCGGCCAATCCGATCGCCCACGAGACGACCACCGCGCCCGAGATCTGGCGGCAGATGGACGAGCGTCTCGACGCGGTCGTGTGCGGCGTTGGTTCCGGCGGGACGTTGACCGGTTTCAGCCGTTATTTCGCGCGTGTGGCGCCCGCGCTGGAGCTCGTCCTGGCCGATCCCAAGGGCTCCATTTTGGCCGATTATGTGGCCACGGGCACGGTCGGGAGCGCGGGCTCGTGGCTGGTCGAAGGCGTCGGTGAGGACTTCGTGCCCCCGATTTGTGATTTGTCGCGCGTGCGCAAAGCCTACACGGTGAGCGACGAAGAGAGCTTCTTTGCCGCTCGCCTACTGCTCAAAGAAGAGGGGATCTTCGCCGGTTCCTCCAGCGGCACGCTGCTCTCAGCGGCGCTCCGCTTTTGTCGTGAGCAGACGAGCCCCAAGCGGGTGGTCAGCCTGGTCTGCGATAGCGGTGGCAAGTACTTGTCGAAGATGTTCAACGACTATTGGATGCGCGACCAAGGGTTCTTGGCCGGCACGCACTATGGGGATCTGCGCGATCTGATCGCACGGCGCCCGGAAGCGGGCGCGGTGATCTCTTTGGCACCGAGCGATAGCTTGCTCATCGCCTACTCTCGCATGCGCCTGTACGATGTTTCACAACTGCCCGTTCTCGAGCAGGGTGAAATCGTCGGGCTCGTCGATGAATCGGATGTCCTGCTCGCAGCTCAGCGCGATACGAGTCTGTTCCGGCACCCGGTGCGTGAGTTCATGACCACGAAGCTCGTGACGGTGGATGCCCATGCTTCACTCGAATCACTGATGCCGCTTTTTGATCAGGGTTTGGTGGCGATCGTGCGTGAATCCGAGCATTTTTCCGGCCTAATCACGCGTATCGACGTCTTGAATCATTTGCGCCGTAAGCTCGCCTGAATGGCTTCGCCTTCGTCGTCTGGGTTGGCTCGTGTGCCACCTGGCACAGCTTGGTCGAATGGCTCTGACAGCGTTGTCGTCGCGGCTCACTAGCGGCCAGCACGATTTGGGCCGTCCTGCGCTGGCACGAAGCTTGTAGTTCGTGTCCTGATCGTGGCGATTGCCGTGAGTCAGGTGAACGCGATAAGGGGATGACATGAACCGAATGCTGAAGAGTGTCTTGGGAATGGGCTGCGTTGCTGGTTTGTTTATGGCATCCGCTGCGCGGGCGGACATTCCGCCGCCGGACCATTGCCCCACGGAAAACGAGATCTGTCACAACGCCGGCGCGAACTACGATCAAGACGGCGTGTGCACGACGAGCACCTGTACCAAGGCCCCGCCAGGCCAACCGGTGATCACGTACGAGTGCTTGCTCTGCTTGGCTGAGTCTGGCGCGGCGGGTGCAGGGGGCGGCGAGAATACTGCGGGCGCGACGAACAGCGCAGGCTCGACCAATACGGCGGGCTCGACCAATACGGCGGGCAAGGCGGGGTCGACGAGCGCTGAAAGTCACGACGACGGCGGCTGCAGCGTGGGCTCGCTCGGCACGGAAAAGGGCGTCGCGGTGTTGATGCTCGGTCTGGGTCTGGTCGCTCTCGGCGTTTCGCGGCGCCGCCGCTGAGCTCATGTCTCTCCTCACCACCGCGGAACGTCTGAGCGCACCGCTCGACTCGTGCCGGCGAGGCTGGTTCAGCTGGCTCGTCCGGAGCGATTTTCTGCTCGCGACGCTGGCCGATCGCGATCGTCGCATCGCGACGGTTGCCTGCCTGAGTGTGGTCAGCGCAGCGCTGGGAGCGGTCTACTTTCCGGTGTTGCTCTTCCTGCTCGGCCCCGTCGTGCTGGGGGTGGCGCATGTCGCGGCGGACGTGCGTTACCTGGTGTTGCGCAGAAACCTCGCGCGCTGGTGGCAATGCAGCGTTTGGCTCGGCTGCGGCGTGTTGCTGGCGCTGCGCGTGTGCGAGGAACTCGGCTGGCTACGCCACGCCGAGCGCCTCGAATTCTGTGCGGCAGCGGCTTTCATCGGCGTGGCAGTGTTCGCGGCGCTGCGCGAGCGTGGCTCGCTCGGGCGTGCACTGCTCGCCTGCGCGTTGCTGGCGGTCGCAACCAGCTGTGCCCTGAGCCAGCCGAGGCTATCGCGGTACGTGTTCGTGCACGCCCACAATCTGATCGCGCTGCTCGCGTGGGCGACGCTATTCCGAGCGAACAAGCGCTGGTTGCTCGCGCCAGTGGCGTTGATCGCCGGCGGCGTGGGCTTGCTCGCTTCGGGCGCGCTGGTCGGGCAAACCCTGTCCTCGCCGTTCGCGGCCTCGTTCCACTTGCACGTGTTCACGGTCTCGGACTGGCTCGCGCCGTTCGCTGACCCACGCCTGGCGATCGCAGTCACCACCAGTTATTTGTTCCTGCAAAGCGTGCACTACTCGGTCTGGCTCAGCTGGATCCCGCAAGAAGAGCAGCCGCGGCGCGGTACGCCCACATTTCGCATGAGCGTGCGCGCGCTGTTCTCGGATCTGGGAACTAGCGGCGTGGCCGCGCTGGGCCTCACTGCGCTGGCCGTCTGGATCGGCGCCTATTTCAACCTGCACCGAGCACAATCCTTGTACCTTTCCTTGGCCATGTTTCACGGCTACTTGGAGCTCGCACTCTTGACGTTCTTCTGGGTGCGCGGAGCAAACCCTGCGCACGAGCCGAACCCAGCCCAGCAGCGAGAAGCCGAAGCAGCGAGCCCGGTGCTCCACATCGGAGCCGGCTGACGCCCGCACATGCCGCTGCTCCGTGCCTGGCTGATTGCCTTCTGCATGACCGTAGCGAGTGAGCTCGCGATCGCGGTGCCCTTGCTCGGAGCTGGCGGTACGCGCGCACGCCGGGTCGCGGCCGTGGGCTTTGCGCAACTGGCCACGCATCCGTCCGTTTGGTTCATCTGGCCGCTGTTGGGCTTGCCCCGCCCTTTCTTCCTGCTGTTCGCCGAAGCCTTTGCGCTGATCGTCGAGGCGCTGATCTATCGCTTGTGCTTCGAACGGCTCCGTTGGTCGCGTTGCTTCGCCGCCTCGGCGCTGGCCAACGCCGGCTCGGTTTTGGTCGGGCTTTGGTTACACTAGGCGGGACGATCACGGCCTAGGCTCGAGCATCTGCTCGAGCGAGAGCAATGCCTCGTGAAGGGCCGCGAACTTCGCCTTGCCGATCGAGCGCTCCATCTCGGACTCTAGCTCACGCAAAACGCCGAGCCCTTGCATGATCGCGAGCTTGCCCTTTTCCGTGAAGCGAGCGAGCCGCGCGCGGCCGTCGCTCGGATCGGGGATCGTCTCGACGACATCCATCAGCTCCAACTCGGCAATGGTCTGACTGACGGCTTGCTTGCTGATGTCCAAGCGCCGCGCCAGCTCGGTAATACGCACGCCGTCGAAGTCGAGATGCGGAAAGAGATTGGTGTGCGAAGTGCGCAGCCGGATCGCGAGCGGCAGCTCGTTCACTTTCGCGATCGCGCGCTCATTGGCCAGACGCGCACATTTGAACAACAGCTGAGCCACGCTCTCGCGTTTGCGAGCTTCGAGCTCAGGGTCGGTCGGGGGCTTTTCCATGCGCGCCCTGTGACCATGGCAAATCGGTCCAGGAATCGTCAATCACACTTGACGACTAGTCAACCACCATTTACTAATTAGTCAACCTCTGTTGACCAGATGGACCATTCCGCACGGAAAAAGGGGATCTCAAGCATGTCAGACGCCATTCAGCTCGCGCCTTCCGAGGGCTTGGTCGCGGCCACCGCGCCCTGGCTCGACCGCACCGCCTATCCGTTCCGCTCGCGCTTCGTGCAGCTGTCCGAAGGCCGGGTGCACTACCTGGACGAGGGCGTGGCCGGTTCGCGGGAGCCGATCGTGTTCGTACACGGCACACCGAGCTGGTCGTTCGAGTTCCGGCACCTGATCCGAGAACTTCGCTGCTCGCGACGCTGCATCGCTCTCGATCACTTGGGCTTTGGTCTGTCCGAGCGCCCAGAGGGCTTTGGCTATCGCCCCGAGGACCACGCGCGCGTGTTCGCAGAGTTCATCGCGGCGCTCGGTCTGGAGCGCTTCACGCTGGTCGTCCACGATTTCGGAGGACCGATCGCTTTGCCATTTGCCGCTGCGCATCCGGAGCGCATCGCGAGCCTCGTGATCTCGAACAGCTTCATGTGGCCCATCGACGACCCGAAGCTCGCGCGCCAGGCGCGCTTTGCGGGCAGCGCACTCTGCCGGCTCTTGTATCGCTATCTCAATTTTTCTCTGCGCGTGTTGATGCCGCTAGCCTACGGCGACAAGCGCCGGCTGACGGCGCGCGTGCACGCGCAGTACCTCGCGCCGTTCGCGGAGCCGCTGGCTCGCGAGCGCGTGCTGTGGGCGCTGGCGCGTTCGCTGCTCGCCTCGCAGGCGCACTACGCGGCGTTGTGGGGCGAGCGCGCGCGGCTTTCGAGCATTCCGTCGCTCGTGCTGTGGGGCACGCGCGATCGCATTTTGCAGGGCAATCCGCTGGAGCGCTGGCAACGAGCGCTGCCTCGGGCCGAGGTCGTGGCGTTCGACGATGCTGGTCATTGGCCGCACGAGGAACGCCCAGAGCTCGTGCTTCGAGCGCTGAACACTTTCTGGGCGCAACGCGACGCCGAAGGCTGAGACGACGAACGTCTCGCCGCGTGACCATCAACCCCAATCTTCAGGCGCAAACGCGGTTTCGACCGGAGTCTTTCGCCTGGTACAGCTTTTCGTCCGCGCGCCCGTAGAGCGCCTCTGGCTCTTCTTCCGAACCGGCTTTGAACTCGGCGACGCCCAAGCTGGCCGTGACCGGCAAACGCTTTTCTTCGAAGGTGGGGATGTTCTCGGCGACTGCGGCGCGAATGCGCTCGGCGCAGGCCTTGGCCTGGGCGAGCGAGGTGTTCGGGCAGAGCACCGCGAACTCTTCACCGCCGACGCGCGCGAACACGTATTGCGCCGGGACCGAGCCCTTGACCACGTTGGCGGTGGAGCACAGCACGGCGTCACCTGCCATGTGGCCGTAGGTGTCGTTGACCTTCTTGAAGTGATCGATGTCGAGTACGAGCAGGCTCACGGGGCCGGTCTGCGCAGCCGACAGCGCCACACGCAGGCTCTCGTCGAAGTGGCGCTTGTTGTGCACGCCGGTGAGCGCATCGAAGCTCATCAGCCGCTGCACCTCTTCGTGGTAGGCACCTTCGATATTTCCGCCGGCGAGGTACTTGAGCAGGGCTTTGCCGATTTGTACGCGGTCGCCATCCTTCAATGTGTGCTCTTTCACGCGCACGCCGTTGACGTAGGTGCCGTTGGTCGAGCCCAGATCGGTCAGGCGATAGCCGGCATCGAGCGGCTCGATCTTGGCGTGGCGGCGGCTCACCGAATCTGCGTCGAGCACCAGGCCGGCGTTCGAGCCGCGGCCAATCTCCATCGGCGAGTCAGCCAATACGGTGCGATTGCCCAAGCGCGGGCCAGAAAGCACGAGTAAGAGCGCTTGCTGGTGATCCGCGACTCGGATCAGACTGCGCATGTCGCGCGAGATCGTGACCTCGAGAGTCGACTCGTAAAGCTCGTCGTCCGCCAAAGTAACCGTTGGGTCGCGCGCTGTGGGACTGCGCTGACCGCATTCAAGCATAGCAGATGCTCGGACGGCGCTCGTGATCGAGCGACTGTAATTCATACTAGAAATGTGGGGCCTGTGCCTACATTGTGAGTCGCGCAGCGCTCTGTCGCGCTTGCCGCGCTTGCCGCGCTTTATCAGCGCGCTGGCGCGATTGCGGCCACGCGTCGGTCGGCCCGCTTACCGCATCGACACTCAGACGTCGTAATACAACTGGAACTCGAAGGGCGTCGGGCGCAAGCGAGACGCTTGTACGTCGTTATCGCGCTTGTAATCGAGCCACATGTCGATGACGTCTTGTGTGAAGACGTCACCTTTGAGCAAGAACTCATGGTCTTGTTCGAGTGCATCGAGCGACTCTTCGAGTGAGGCGGGCAGGC
>DASSMT010000441.1:0-8372 GCA_035688655.1 Polyangiaceae bacterium
TGAGTGAGCCCGGGTGAGCTGGATCCGGAACCGACGCGGCCGCGAGAAAGTCGGCACAGTCGATCTCTGGCTCTACCGACTTTCCGTCCCTTTCGCCGAACGGATGTTTCGCCATGAACTCGAGCGCGCACGTGCTGTTTGCGTGCACGAGTCCGTTGCCCAACGCCGCCGGCTGCAGTTCGTTCGCCAAGGCGTGCTGCAGCTCGTCGAGCGAAACCTCAGCGCGCGCAGCAAACTCTGTCTCCGGCATGCAATCTGCCGAATCTGGCACGGCGCGCGCATCCGGTCGTGAGCCTCTCCGGGCCGGAGAGCGGGCCCGGAGCTCGACAGCAGTGCGTAGGACGGCGGCATGGAATGACCCCAAAAGCACGGTCGGGTCGAGCCCGCGTCGGCGCGCCCAGGCGACAACGTCCGGGTGGGTAGCGTCACATCGTTTGCCGGGCAACAGGGCCCCCTGGAGCGGGCCTTTGAAAAGGCGCGAGATGGTCGACCGATTCACCCCAGCGCGCTCCGCGAAGTCGGTCTGTGCGACCGGCGCCGGCTTGCGCGTCGGAGCGCCGTCGGTGGACCTAGACATTTGTCCCCAATAATGACGGTGCTCGTCGGAGCGCGGTCGGGGTGCGCGCAACAGAAGGTGAACCCGTTGCGCAACACGAGAAAAAAGTCAGAGTCTTCTCTGGGGGCGCGGTTGCTAATGATAACTGCGCCACCGTGGGGGTAGGCGCACAGGACCCGCGAAATTCCTGGGATAGCCTCATGCGTACATCGCGCGACATTGTTCTCACTTCCCGATGTTGAAGCGCTGCATCTGCTCGTTCAGCGACGCTTCCATCATGTGATCGAGCTTCGGCTTCACGGCTGCGAGCGACCGTTCCAGCGTGGGTTCGGCGCGCACGTGAACCGAAGAACGCGACACGTTCCAGAGGAACCGGGGCGCGAACGTCTTGCCTGCGCCGATCACGAACAAGCCCTTGCCTCCGTTCGGCCTCGTCAGCAGGACCAAGCTCTTGCCTTGCTTGCGAGCCGTCGAGATCGCAATGGCGTTGCGGCGCTTGCGGTCGCCGCTCAGGGCAGGGTGGGCCACCTGGATGGCCCCCAGCCTAAAGCGGGCTCGCACAAGCCTGGTGCGGTGGCTGCCCGGGGCTTGGCCTGCTGCGACGGGCCCGGGGATTGGCTTGCGCCCGGACCGGCCCGTCACGGTGCCGCCCGTCTCCTGGACGGCCATATAGGGCGCCTGGCTGCCGACCCGCGCTTCGAGCTTGGCGGTGGTCGCCTGCTCGACGAAGATCGAGCGCTGGGTGAAAGCGTTTCGGTTTACGAAGGCGCTCTTGATCTCGCGCTGCCAGATTGAGCGGGTCTCGAACGCCGCTGTGTTGAGCGCGTTTTTGATGGCGTAGGGCACCGCCTTCTCGCGCATTTGGGCTAGGTCGCCGACCATTTTCTCGGCGCCCTTGAGCTCGACGGTAATCATTCGCCCACCGTGATGTTCTCGAGCACGCGACCGGCGCGCACGTGGCGCTCGAGCAGGCGCCAGGCTGGCGTGGCGTCGCCGAGCAAGTCGACCGCCGTGATCGGCTGCCCCGCGGTCAGCATGCGTCCGTCGGGCGTCGGGATCTGGCACCTCGGCGCGACCGCGAATCGAGTTGGCTGCGAGGCGCGCGCGGCGTCGCACTCGGCCTCGAATGCCGCCTGCATCTTGCTGTCTGCGAAGATGACGGGCGATGCCGGATCGCGGATGCTCATGGGGTGGTCACCTTTTCCAGAAGGAAACCGCCATCGATCAGCTGCCGAAGCTGAACCAGTCGGTCTCCATTGAGCGCGCTCAGATGCTCGTTCGGTCGAACCTCCTGGCCCGGCCCCAGCCGCTTGCCGGCGACGGTGTCTACATACGACATCGGTGCGACAGCGTACGGTACGGTCTGCCTGCCGAGTGCGTCGATGCACTGGCTGTCCCAGTTGCGGCGAGCCAATTCGCTTCCGAACATGATGCCGCCGTTGCCGATGTTCGGCCGAAGTGGTCGCGGGTTTCTGCGCTCGCGGTCAGCCGCTTCTTTTTCGGCTTTTCGTTGCTCGACGCGGTAAGTGAGCCGCTCCCAAAGCCGGTCGAGCTGGGTGTTGGTTAGCTGGTCGATGTCGATGTCGCTCATTGCTGGCTCCGGGTGTTCGGGGGCAGGGTGAGACCCATGGCGGCCGCGACCTTGTCGCCGTTGTCGAGGCTCTCATTGGCCTGAGCCGCGACGGCTGGCAGACGGTGCCCGGTGCTCTTGAACAACTCCTCGGACACCAACTCGCGGAACGGCGTGTCAGAGGCTCCAACGCGCTCAGATGCCGCCAGCGCCGCGGCGACCTTGTCGCCGTTGTCCGGCGCGTTCGCTGGGGTCGCCGAAGCATCCGGGGGCACGCCATCACACGAGGGGTAGTGCTGGTAGCCGTGACGCCCGAAGTCGAGCACCAGCGCGCCGTTAGCGATGGGCTCATGGCAATGGAGGCACCGATGGGCGCTGCCGTCGCTGTTTGCGGGGCACGGTTCTGTAATCATGGTGGGCGAATCTCCTGTTAGGCCTGCGCTGGCGGGCGAAAGGGTTGGTAGCGGTTGAGTGCGCGGTGCAGTGCGTCGCGCAGAACGAGGTCATCGACGAAGCGTTCGTCGCTGTTCGCGGCGGCGATCGCGCTCATGCCCGCCACCGGTCCGCGTGGCGGCGGCAACGGGGCGAGTCGGTCCGCGGCGCGCCGGAGCAACTTGGCAAGCGCCGCCTTCATGATTGCGTCCCCCGGCGGGCGAGCGCCTCGCGAATCAGTGCCCCCGTTCCGGGGGCGCCAGTGCCAGTCGCAATGACATTGAGCAGGGCGCCGCGGCCGAGTCCGAGCTGCTGCGCCGCGCCACGCGGGCCGAGTTCACGATGCAGCTCAGCCACGAACGCCACCTGTTCGACTGGGAGGCGGACGGCGTTGCGGCCACCGCGTCTTGGTTTGATATCGACCATCTGCCGCCGACTCTCGCCCGACTGACGCTCCCGTGTGCGACTGCGCCACCGATTCTCAGTCGCACTTGCGGTACTAGTCGTCACGGTTGCCGCTGCTTCGGTGCTTCCGACGCCGGACGCCCCGTCCAATCCGCGAGCTCGGTGCGCGCCTGCAGCTCGTGCGCGCGGGCTTCGGGCAGCAGCCGTCCGGGCTCGGACAGGTCGCTCAGGCGCTGCTTGCGCTGCATATCGGTGTAGAGCTCTGCGAACCGTGCGCGGTCCGCCACTTCGCTCGACTCGGAGAGGCACAGGTATCGCCAGCCCATGATGCGCACGCACTCGCCCACAAGCGGGTCTTTGAAGGTCGGTGCGCCATACGATCCTATGCGCCGGATCGCCATCGTGACGTCGCCCCAAGCGTCGATGGCGTTGCGCCCCGCACCTAGGGCGAAGTCAGCTGAAGCCTCGCGAATTTCAGCAATTGTCGGAAGGAACTTCGAGGTGCAGACCAGGCGTGAAATCGCGCGTTTGACCAACGCGAAGTCCAAATCGCCCAGCATTTCCTCATAGACTTGGATGGTCGCGGTCGCCCAGCGCGCGTTTGGGTAGGCAGCCGCCAGGACCGCGACCGATTTCGCTGCTTCGGCCGGTGTCATTGCGCAGCTCCTCGCTCGGCTGCCTCGAGCGCCGCAGCTCGCTGCAGCATCCCATCGACGAAGTCGCCAGCGTGTGAGCCTGCGCGCGCCCGCTGGAGGCCCGCACCTGCGACGCATGCCGAGGGGTTCCCCGCCACCGTGAGGATTGTGGCTTTGTCCCAGGAGCGCAGGCCGTTGCTCACGATTCGCTTGGCAGCGAACAGGTCGAACTTGAGCTTTTCGAGGAGGTCGTAGACAGCTTTGCCCTCCTTGGCGGCCCAACCAATTGGCTTGCAGCCGCGGACCGCCTCGAACTCGGCGAAGTAGAACTCGGTCAGCGCCCGGTGAGCCTGGTGTTGCTCTTCCGGTCGCTCGACCTTTGCGCGCTTCTTTTTCGGCGTGGGCGGAGCCAACACTAGCGCGCTTGTCGCGCTTTCTTTACTCCGAGGATCTTCTCCTAGGATCTTCTCCGAGGATCCTAGGACGTGGGCGTCCGGTTGAAAGTGTTTCACGTCCGGTTGAAAGTGTTTCACGTCCGGTTGGTGCTTGGTCGCTACAGGACGCTCACGTCCCTTTGATGATGCTGTCTCAGCGGACGCCGGTGTCCTGCTGAACAGCTCGAGCTGGTATTCGTCCGAGCTCCGACCTCGACCGTCTCGCCGGGATCGGTGACGTCGAATCACCCGGACGGGGGCGTCCGAAAGGGTGTCGAGCCGCTCGAGCTTGCGGCGAACCTCGCGGCCAGTGCATCCCATGAACTTTCCGATCGTGTCCTGGCCAGAGAGGCCGATGCCGGTTTTCGAGTTCGCCAAATAGGCGAGTGCGAACACGAGCAGCCGCAGATCTTGCGGCAAGTCGCTGGCGCCCACCGCGTCGATGACGCGCATCGTCAGCCGCTTAGCCATTCCGCTCCGCACGCATTAGGCGCTCGTCGCGGCCGCGCTCGAGCTGCCTCGGCGTCGGCGGTTTGGTTGGCTCGCATGGGTCGCAAAGGCAGCCCCAGCCCTCAAGTCCGCAGAGCAAACAGATGTCCGGCTCCGGGCGCTCGGGTGGAAAATAGGCGCAGGTAGCCGCCGTCCCGATTAGTTTCCGACCGAGGGCATCCTCGGGCGTGCCAGACTGGTCGAGCGCCAGCCGCACACTCTCGCGTTCGGCGGGGTTCACTCGACCACCAAGCTACGAAGGTAGCTCTCGATCGACGCGCGCGGAATCAGCACAGGGCTCGAGCCGGACTCGACGGCCCGCACTCCATGAAGTCGACCGGTGCGTACAAGGCGTCGCACGGTCTGTTTGCTCTTTCGGAGCACCTTGCCGGTCTCGTCGATGCTAGCCAGGGCCGGCACGGTCGCGATTACCTCGGCAATCCACGCGGGCGTGCTCACGTCGACCTCTGCGGCGGAGGGATAAGGCCGTGACGGACCAGAATTCGGCGGATGCGGTGACCAGTGACGCCGCGAACGCGGGGATTTTCGCCAAGCTCTGCGCGGAGCTCGGCGATGATGGAACGTGGGTCTACTTCTGCTTCGACGGCCAGCCTGCGGACGGTCGCGCCGTCGATGGGCAGCCCGCCGAGGCGGTATTTCTCTCGTTTCGGCATTGCCCCTGCATCGTGCGGGGCCATCGCGGACTCAGTGCGACCGGTTCACCGATTCCGAGTTGCAGACGCGCGACGCTATTGGTCGTCCCATGCCGCCCACGGTGCCACGTCGTCGGCTGCCGGTTCATGCTCATTCAACCACTCGTAGAGGTCTTGCAGTGGACCACGGCCTCGCGCCGTGTCTACAACGGGCCACGACTCGGACTCAGCGGCTAGGACATTGTAGATCGCTCGCCAACGCGCCGGCTCAGTACGTGTGCGACTTACAATCCGCTGCAGCTCGCCGTGGGTACCATCGCCAAGTGCCGAACTTTTGCCGTTGTCCTTCCGAACCATTTTTGCAGCTCGCAGGATGACATCCGCCGTGTGCTGGCCTCGCGCCAAAGCGAGCGCGAGTTCCCCGAGACGCTGACCGAGGGTCTTTCTCTTCCCTTCAATAATGCTGCGTTCGGCGAAGGCTCGTACTGCGAGTTCAACGCCGGAGAGTCGAGATACTCCGTGTCGGACTCTGCTCGATTGAATGAAGTGAGTTCGAGTCCATGCCTCGGAATCCGAAAATCCACGCTGATTTAGCTGATTGAAACCAGCAATGACGCGATTCAAGGTCTCGTGCAGCGCGCGGGCGGCGTGCGCCAACTCCTCGGATGTCGGTTCACGATTGGACAGCCTCGCGGGCGTCGCGCGACTCGGTCGGTCCGTCGGTGTCTGCTTGCGCCCCTTGGCGCGGAGTGTAACTTTCTTCTTGGTCATTCGCCTGACCCGTGCCCTCGGTCGCTGCCAGGCGACGCGAGGGCGTTTTGAATTCAGCTCGCCTTCAGCGGCCGGATCTCCCGAAGCGCCTTGGCCTCGGAGATTTCTGCGCGCCGCAGGTCGAAGCCCGTTTGCAGATTGAGCCAGAACTGCGCGGTCGTGCCTGTGAAGTAGCGCTCGAGCCGCAGCGCTGTCTCGGGCGTGAGCGCGCGCGTTGCGTTCAGGATGCCAGTGACCCGATTCGTCGGGACGTGCAGAGCTGCCGCCAGCGCGTTGGCCGACATGCCGAGCTCGTCGAGTTGCTCGCGGAGTACTTCACCCGGGGATACGGGCCGCATCTTGTGTCTTGCCATGGTATGTTACCTTAACGCTTCAATGGGGCCGCGGCACGAACAGGTTGTCACGTGACCACTTCCTTGCGGCTTCAACAGGGCTGTCAGTGGTAGTCCACGATCTCGACGGCGAAAGCGTCGGCGTTCTGCCAACGGAAGCACAGCCGCCACTGGTCGTTGATTCGGATTGAATGCTGGCCCTTTCGGTCTCCTTTGAGGGCTTCGAGTCTGTTGCCCGGGAGACCTCCGAGGTCCTCGAGACACGTGGCGGCATCGAGCATGGCTAGTTTTCGTTCGGCCTTTTCGCGGAAAGTGTCGAACGCTGCGACTCGTTTCCCCTGCCAGAGGTTTTCGGTCTTCTTGTCGGCAAAGGACCGGATCATGAGCTCACATTGATGCTAGCTTGCATTACGTTTTACGTCAAGCGTAACAGCAGTGCTGCGTTTGCGCGTCGCGATCACCTCGGTCATTTGCGCTTCGATTTGCATCGCAGCTTCCAGCGTACGAGCCTCGCGCGGGATACCTCGCACCACGTCGACGTAGTGCTTCTCAGCGACGGCGACAGAGTGCCCGAGCTGCTTGGCGCTGCGGTACGCGCTCGCGGCACCGAAAATTCCCGGAGCATTCGTCAGGTAGCAGCCGCAGGTCCGCCGCAGCGTCTGCCACGTGAACCCCGCAGGCGCGCCAAATTCCCGGCGAATTCGCTTCGCAGCAGCCTCCGCGGTGTCGCGCGTCGAAGCGAACACCGCGCGCTTCGTCCCGGCCTGGAGATACATCGCGGCGAGTAGCTTTCGAAGAGCTGGACTCACCTCGAGGCCGACCGTGCGCGCTCGCTTCGTCTTGGTCGCGGCGGTCAAATGGATCTCGCCGACCACTTCGCCATCGCTGCCGATCGCATCGAGGTCGACCTGCTTCCACTCCAGTGACATGACCTCACCGAAGCGCATGCCCGTGAGCAGCGCACACGCGACGATTGGAGCGATTGGCTCGTATCGCGCAGTGGAGCCTGGTTCGCGCTCGCCGGCATGCTCTTCGCGCGTCGCTACGAAGGTCTCCGCGTCGTGGCGCAGCGCTGCGTCGAGCAATTTCTGAAGCTCGTGCGGCTTGAGAAAGTGTCCGCGCTCGTGGCTCACGGCGAGCCGTTCGAGCCCGTCTTTGAGGTCGTCCGTGTCGATGTGCGGCAGCAGGCCCAGCTTGCGCAGATAGCCTAGAATCGTGCGAACCGCGCGCAGCTCGATGTTGATCGTGCTCGCCGACCTCGGGTCCTTCGTCTTCCGCTGCTGACCGCGCTTGCCGCCGAGCGCATGCACGCGGCGCGGCTCGCGAGCGAGCTCGGCGCGGAATGCCACGAGCTGCGGCCCGCGCACGTCGTCCGCCGAATGAATGCCCGCGCGCTTCGCCCAGGCCTGCAGCTTCGCCGCGGCGCGACGGTAGATCTCGAGCGTGCGCTCCCGAAGCTTCGGATGGTCCTCCCAGTAGCGCTTGAGCGCGTCCTCAAGCGACGTTCCGGTTGCCCGGTGAGCGCCGCTCTCGAGGTCCATCTTGCGCTTGGCGATCGAGCGCGCCTTCCTGATCGCCCAGTCCCGGCGGGCTTCGGCGGTGGGCAGCCCGGTCGGGTCCAGGGTCGTCTTGACCATACGTCCCGAGTCCGGGTCGGCGTACCGGGCGCGCCAGTTCGGGTGGCGACCGGCGGGGTCGGGGCGGAGGAGCACCACACCGGGGTGGGGGCTCCGGGTGCGCCGCTTCCGAGCTGAGCTCACTCGGCACCACCCGGTGCGGGTACCGTGCGGGTACCTTTGAACGCCTGACCGACTTTGCCGGGCCGCTGCGGGTACCTCGGCGGGTACCTGAATCTGGGAGGGTGCGACATTCTGTGACCAACTATCGCACAGCCAGCCGACCACAGCGCAGCCAATTTTAGCCATATTGCTGATCGTACCGGCTCACAGCGTTCACAGTTCGAAACGCTTCATAAGCGCGCTGTCGGCGGTTCAAGTCCGCCCTTCGGCACTACAAAACGCCTCGATTCGCGTTTTCCAAAAATTCGAACGGGCAGCGCGAGGCTCTCCTGGCTCTGGCTCTCCTCAGGCTCTCC
>DASSMT010000448.1:0-2147 GCA_035688655.1 Polyangiaceae bacterium
CGCTCGAGCTCGTGCCCGCTCCCGCTCCCGTGCCGCCGCTGCCAGTCGTAGCTCCGCCAGTTGCGGAGTTGCCGCCGAGGCCAATGCCGCTGCGCCCAGCGCTCGCTCCAGCCGCGCTGCTAGCCGCACCCGCGCTGCCGAAACTCACGGCACCACCGCTCCCAATTCCGGAGCCCGCTGCGCCGCCGCTCGCGGAACCGCCGCTCGTGCCGGCGCTCGCTTTGCCAGCAGTGCCGCCCGCACTCGCGCTCGTGCCCGCGCTGCCGATCGCGCCTTGACTGGATGAGCCCGGACTGCCGTCGCCGCAGCCGAGCAACACCACGAACAATGAAAACCAGGGAGCGCGTGTGCTTCTGAGCATGAGCGTTTGCCGCACGGTCATCGGCAGAGCGATGCTCCCGCGGACTATCGCGAACACCGTAGCAGAACTTCGCGCGATCTCACGCAATGGGATGACTGATGATCAAAGAGCTGCCGTGGTTGGAAACTTTTGATCGCGCACGCGTCGCGCAGCGACGAGCGCGTTCGGGTCAAAATTCTCAGCTCTTTTTTTGTGACACAGACGAGCGAGCGCAGCGGGCTCGAGTGACCGAAGCTGGCAGCGCCCTCACGCGCGCCCACGGCCTGGAAGCGCGCAAGCGGCGGCTCGCAATGACTGGCATGCTGAACTTCGCAGATCGCTTGTTTGCAGATCACGACCATTCGCATGGATGCGATTGGTCACCCGGATTGCCGCTCGTTGCCAGCGGCGCGACGCGCCCCGCGTGATGTGGACTCGGCGAGCACGATTGCGGCTGTCGGCTCACGCCAGTTTCGCAGTGCAGGCTTCGCCGCTCGACTTCTGAACGGTGTTGCAATTCCGCTGCGTGCGGGTGAAAATCAGATGAGTTTGCGCGCCATGCGCAGCATGCGCCTTCGCCGTGCGCGCCGTAAATGACGGATGTTGCCGGGCGCCGGATCGCGCATGGGCCGCGAAACGAGCTGTTGACCCAAACGCGCACTCTCGACTAGACCGGTGCGCCGAAAGCTTTCGTATCTGCGATGCCATGGCATCGTGATCCGAACCACGGGCCCGCCGTCATGTCAGACGATCCCTCCAAAGCTGGCGCCGCTTCGCCGTCTCGGCGCCCCGCCGTCTCCGCGGCGCTGCCGCTGGCGCTCGCCATTTTGATCGGCATCGCGGCCGGGATCGGCGGCTACACGTTTCGCTACGCCGAGGGCCTTTCGTACTTCAAGACGGACCCGAAGGCCTGCGTGAACTGCCATATCATGCAGAGCCAGTACGATGCCTGGCAGAAGGCCAGCCACCACACCGTTGCGGTGTGCATCGACTGCCACCTACCGCACTCTTTTTTCGAAAAGTACTTGGCAAAGGCCGAAAACGGCTGGCGTCACGGGCAGCGCTTCACCACCCAGAACTTCGTCGAGCCGGTGGTCGTACAGAGCAAGGGGCGCGCCATTCTTCAAGAAAATTGCGTGCGCTGCCATGAAGGTCTGGTGCACGACATCGTGCGCGAGCCGTCCGAAAATGGCGAGACGCTGGTTTGTACTCACTGTCATTCCAACGTGGGTCATGGGGAAAAGACCGGAGTGGGCGGTCCGTTCAAAGCCACGGAACTTACGGGAGTAAAGAAGTGAAAGCGTTATTGCAAAGCCGCACTGGGTACCTCGTGCTGATCGCCGTCGTCGCGGTCGCGGCCGCGGGCGCAACCGCGCTGCTGATGAACATCTCCGAGCGCAAGGCCGAGCAACGCGCGCCGTACACGCGCTTGGTCGAGGTCGGTGAGGACGACACCGATCCGGCCAAATGGGGCAAAAATTGGCCCCTGCAGTACGATGCTTATCGGCGCACGGCGCTGCAAACCAAGACGCGCTTCGGCGGGCACCAAGGCAGCGAAGCCCTGCCGGAAGAGAAGATCGATCGCGACCCTTGGCTCAAGCGCATGTTCTTGGGCTACGCGTTTTCGATCGATTACCGCGATCGCCGCGGACACGCCTACATGCTCGAGGACCAAGAGGCGACCCAGCGCTTGACCAAGCCGCAGTCGGGTTCGTGCTTGCATTGCCACGCTTCGATCATGCCGCTGTACCGGAAGCTCGGCGGCGGGGACGCGATGAAGGGTTTCGAGGGGACGAACAAGGTCAGC
>DASSMT010000455.1:0-28133 GCA_035688655.1 Polyangiaceae bacterium
CCTCGTCGCAGCTCGCGGACAGCGGTTCGTGTTCGCAGAGCAGCGTGGCGTCGATGATCTCCGCGGAAGTGGAGCCCATCACGAACTCTGAGGCCGGTACTCGGATCATCAGCGAACCGCGCGCGCGCAGCACCTTGAGGCCGCCGCTCAGCGCGCTCTCTGCCGGGCCCGGTCCGACTGGCCAGGGCAGGAACACTTCGCCCGTCGCGCTGTCTGCGTGCGTCTCCGGAAGCGCCGTCAACGACAAGAGCAGGGCCAGCGCGACGCTCAGCATGAAGCGTTCGCCGAGCGCGAGCCGTGGGCCACGCGTCACGGCGGAGCCTGTTCGCTGCCCGCGTCACCCGAGCTCGCGGCGCTCGCGGCTGGTGCCGGCGGGCGCGCGGGTCGGGCCATGCCGGCATCGCGACCGGGGTCTTTGCGCACGGGTTTCGGCTTCTTGGGCGGAGGCTCGACGACGGGCGGCGGCGCGCCCGCGCTGCTGGGCGCGGGACTCGTCACCTGTTCCGCGCGCGCGTCCGCCGGACGCTCGGATTCGCGCAAGCCAATGCTCAACTGAAAGCCGGCGATCCCGAGCAAGGCGCCGACGGCAGCGCCGCCCAGCACCAAGCGCGTGGTGCGCGTTTCGTGCGCGGAGGGCGCGCTGTTTCTGTGGCGCACGTCGGGCACCGTCGGCAATTGCATGCGTGGGCTTTGCCAAAGCGCTTCGGCCAAAGCTTTGCCGAATGCGGCCGCGTCTTCGAAGCGGGCGCCCGGGATCTTCGACAAGCCGCGTGACAGCACGTCGTCCACGTGCGGATCGAGGCCCGCGTAGGCCGCGACCCCGGGTGGCTCCTCGCTGGTGATACGCGTAGCGACCGCGATCGCGTCTTCTCCGGGGAAGGCGCGCTGCCCGCTGACTGCTTCGTACAAGGTCGCGGCGAGCGAGAATTGATCGCTCAGTGGTGAGAACTTCCCGGAGGCGATGCACTCCGGCGCGCTGTACGCGGGCGTGCCGAGTAGCCCGCCGTCCCGCGTCAGCGTCGAGTCGGGGACGCGCGCGATGCCGAAATCCGCGACCTTCGCGCCGGTGGGCGTCAAGATGATGTTCTCGGGCTTGATGTCGCGATGCAATACGCCGGCCAAGTGCGCGGTAGTCAGCGCGTCGCCGACTTCACGCGCGAGCCTCGCGGCTGCCTCGGGACCGAGCGGACCTTTCAGGAGTCGTTCCTTGAGCGTCAAGCCTTCCGCGTACTCGAAGACCAAGCACAACCCGAGCTCCGGATCTTCACCCATGTCGTGCAAGGCGACGATGTTGGGGTGACTGACGCGCGCAGAGGCCCGCGCCTCTTGGCGCATGCGATGCAAGAGCGCGTCATGCTGTTCGGGCGGAATGTTCAGATCGTCGCGCAGCAGTTTGATCGCGACGCTGCGATCCAGCACCGGATCGTGGGCCAAGAGCACGCGGCCCATCGCTCCCCGACCCAGCAAGCGCTCGATCCGGTAACGGCCGATCTGCGCCGGCAGCGCTTTCTCTGTGGACTCCATGGCAGGGAGCCTCGATCTATCACCCGGCCCACCGCTGGCTTCAATCGCTCAATCAGCGCCGGCGTCCGCTTCCGGCTTTTTCTGGGGGGGCGGCGGTGCTGGTTTTTGCGGGGGCACGCCGTACTCGTCGTGCAGTTTGCGGACCAAGCCGTCACGCAGCACGCGCTCGTGATACTCGGGCATGCTCGGGATTTGGACGAATAATTTGACGTGGCCATCCGTGTCCACGATTTCGACCGTGCCGGTGGCGTTGCTTTTGTTTTGCCCGGGCGGCTGATAGCGAAAAATCAGGTACGCCGCGTCGGGGTCGCGCTCGACGACTTCGTAACCCAGATCGACCCGCAGGTAGCGCAAGGCGCCGCTGTAAGTCTGGGCCTTGCTGTACTCGGAGTCGCAGCCCACGCGCGCCGTCGCGACCTGAGCGAAGAAAAGCCCCATCGCCGAAAGCACGCTGGCCACGCCGAGTGAGCTCTTGGGTCTCCACATCGTCGTTCGCTTATCAGCCGCGCTCGCGCCCGGCCAAGTTTCCGGGAGGGGTCGTTCCGGCTGGGCTACTCCGGCAGCGTTCCGGCGAGGAGCTGCTCGGGCCCATCGCGGAACATGAACGTCACTTCCTCGGGCCCGTACAGTGCGCGCAGGCGCTCGATACCGCGCGCGACCTCGGGCACGTCAGCTGGGCGATGCGCATCGCTGCACGCGGCGTGATACAGCCCACGCTCCAGCAGCACCTCCGCACACTCCTGGACTTTGCGCCCATATTTGCCGATCAGGGACGCAATATCGAGCAGGGCGGCGGAGCCTGAATCGACCAGCTTTTGCAACAGCTCCGGTGAACGCCACAGGCACTGATAGCGTTCGGGATGTGCGATCACCGGCAACAGGCCGCGCGCCCGCAGATCGAACAGCCGATGCTGGATCATGGGCGGAAAATCGATCTGATAAAACTCGAGCAGGACTGCCTTACCGCCGGGGTAAGGCAAGCCCTGCCCGCTCAGCAGCCGTTGAAAAACGACCTCGTCGAAATAGTGTTCGCTGCTGGGCGAGAGCTCGGGCAAGGCCACGTCCGCTGGCAAGCCGCTCTTGAATTGCACGAAGGCCGCGCCAATCGAGCTGGCCGTGTTGTCGAACATACCCGGGCGCGTGTGCGGCGTCGCGAGCACGTGCGCAAAGCCCAGCGCATGAAGGCCCCGCAGCATGGCCACGCCGTCTTGCGCCGAGCTCGCTCCGTCGTCGATTCCGGGCAGGTAGTGGCAATGAAGATCGACGAAGCCGCTCATGAGCTTCGGAGCTTACACCCCAAGCACACCCTGGCGATGATCAGTGGGAAAGAGGCGCTCTTTTGCCGAGCAGGATGCGCTGACAACCGCTCTCGACGCCACCCAGCGCCGACTCGAGACCGGGGCCCCGGCCGGAGATGAACATCTCGCAGCCGTCAATCGCCAAGCGACGCACTTCCGTACCCACGGCAGCGCAGAGATTGCCCGCCCCGAACAGGGGGGCGACGGCCGCGAGCTCGTCGCATAGCTCGGCCGCCCCCGCACCCGCCACGAGCAGACCGAGCTCATCGCCGAGCACGAGCGCTTCCAGCGCCGCCGAGCGCCGGGCGGCTTCCAGCAAGCGGGTGAGAGCCAGCTGAGTGTTTTCGCTACGGGCCTGACGACGTTCTAGCTTCGGGTCGAACATGTAGCGCCCATTTTTGTCGCTCGGCTGGGCGGGGCCAAGTTTCGGTGACCGCCGCGCTGTCCGTCTCATGCTACAGGGCAGGCTCGACATGGCCGAGTCGCTGCGCCCGTTGCTGGAAGGCAAACAAATCGTGGTTTGCGTAGGGGCTGGAGGCGTCGGCAAGACCACCGTGGCGGCCACGCTCGCGTTGGGCTTCGCCCAGCAGGGCGAGCGGGTCTTGTGCATCACCATCGATCCGGCCAAACGTCTGGCCGACAGCTTGGGCATCGGCGCGATGAGTGAAGAGGAGCAGCTGGTGAGCCCAGAGCTGTTCGCGCGGGCGGGCATCGAGATCCCGGGTCAGCTCACGGTGCTGATGCTCGACACCAAACGCACGTTCGACGACTTGGTTCGGCGTCACGCCTCGAGCCCCGAGGCGCGCGATCGCATCTTGCAAAACCGCATCTACAGCTACGTATCGACGAGTCTGGCAGGGACGCAGTCGTACATGGCGATGGAGAAGGTGTTGCTCGTGCGGCAAGACCCGCGCTTCGATCGCATCGTGCTCGACACGCCGCCGACCAGCAACGCCCTGGACTTCTTGGACGCGCCCGAGCGGCTGATTGAAGCCATCGATAGCGCGGCCATGCGTTGGTTGGTGCAGACCATCGAGAAGTCGGGGCGCTTCAGCTTGAACCTGATGGCACGCGGCGTGGCCTTGGTGCTGCGCGGTATCGGACGACTCACGGGCAAGGGCTTTTTGGAGCACCTAGCGGAGTTCGTGGTCGAGCTGAACGAGCTCTTCGGCGGCTTTCGTGAACGCGCGGTGGCGGTAGCCAAGGCCTTCCGCTCGCCGCAGATGGCGTACGTGCTGGTGACCTCGCCGGCACCGGCGGCGATCGATGAAGTGAGCTATTTCGCCGAGCGCTTGCGGCAGCAGGGCATGCACCCCGACGCGGTGGTGGTCAATCGCTTGCAGCACGATCCGGGGCCTGCATCTGCCGCAGACGTGGCCCGCGCGGCGCGCGAGCTCGGGCTACAGCCGTCGCCGGCGGTGCTCGAGAACATCCTGCGTGCCGCCGAGGACGAGCGCAAGCGCGCCGCGTTCGAGTCCCAGCAGCTCGAGCAGCTCGAGCGCTCGCTCGGCAGCGAGCCGCCGTCGATCGTGCGCGTCCCGGTGCTGGCTCGGGACGTGCACGACGTGCGCAGCTTGTCGCGCGTGGCCGCGTTACTTTTTCCGTGAGCGCGCCTGCCTGACGGCAGCGGGCGCGCTTTCGTTGCGCTTGCGCGCGCGATATTCGACCGTGATGGGTACGGCGCGGAAGTCGAACGCCTTGCGGATCTGGTTGGCCACGAAGCGCTTGTACGCCTCGGTGATGTACTCGGGCGCGTTGCACATGGCCACGAAGCGCGGCGGCTGCGCCTCGGCCTGAGTGACGTAGAAGATGCGTGGCGCGCGCCCCTTGCTGGTCGGCGGGGGATGACGGTTCAGCACGTCTTCGAAGAAGCGGTTGAGCTCGCCGGTGGGGACGCGGCGCTTGAACTCTTTGCCCGCGCGCGCAGCCAGATCCAGGAGTTCTTTCACGCCGCGGCCGGTCTTGGCGCTCAGGTGCACCATCGGCACCCAACCGGCGAAGCGCAGCTCGTCACGCGCTTTTTCCTCCGCCTCCGCTTGTTCCTTCTTGTTCTGCAAATCGGCTTTGTTCAAGCCGACGATCACCGCGCGGCGTCGCTCGAGACACATGCCGAGCAGGCGCGCGTCCTGCTCCTGCACCCCGAGCACGGCGTCACACATCAAGATCACCACCTGCGCGCGTTCGATCGAGCGGATGGCTTGCAGCACGCTGACCAGCTCGATCCCGCGCTCGACGCGCGACTTCTTGCGGATCCCCGCGGTATCCACGATCAGGAACGTGCGACCATCGGCCTCGATTCGCGCATCGACCGGATCGCGCGTCGTGCCTGGGCGGGAGTCGACCAAAGCGCGTTCGCTGCCGCTCAGGCGATTGAACATCGAAGATTTGCCGGCGTTCGGTCGCCCAATCAAGGCGATGCGCGGGATGATCTCGTCGCTTTCCTCCGCCTCCGGCTCGCCGCGTGACGCTTTCGGCAAGTGCTTGGCCACCGCTTGTGCCAAATCCGCCGTGCCACGGCCGTGCAAAGCAGAGACCGGGATCAGCTCGGGGACGCCGAGCTCGTACAGTTCGTTCGCGGCGGGTAGCTTGCTCGCGGTGTCGACTTTGTTGGCCACGTACACGACCGGCTTGTCCGAGCGCCGCAAGAGCTTCACGGCTTCGCGATCGGGTCCGGTCACGCTCATCGAGCCGTCCAGGACGCACACGATCACGTCTGCCTCCTCGATCGCCGCATTCACGTGACGCGCGATGCCCTGCTGCATCGGGTCGTCGCTGCTCGGATCGAAGCCGCCCGTATCGACCAAGGTCACGTTGTGGCCGTGGATGTGGGCGGGTGCGTAGTGGCGGTCGCGAGTGACGCCGGGCTGGTCGTCCACGATCGCCAGCTTCTTGCCGGCCAGGCGGTTGAAGAGCGTGCTCTTGCCGACGTTCGGCCTGCCGACCACGGCGACGATGGCGCTCATTTCTGCCTCGGCGCTGAGCGCTTCTTGTTCGGTTTGCGGCTCGGCTTTTTGGCGGCTTCGACCTTGGCCAAGCCGACCGGCGCCTGATAGCCGAGCTCCGCGAGTTGACGCGGCATGCTCTTCCACTGGGGCGTAACGCGCACGAACAGCTCCAGGTGCACCTTGTGGCCCAAGAGCTCGCGGATGCGTTGCTGCGCGCCGACACGGATCTGTTTGATCTGCAGGCCGCCGGTGCCGATGATGATCTTGCGCTGTCCGACCTTCTCCACGTGGATCGTGGCTTTGATCGAGGAAGCCTGAGTGCCTTCCGAGAATTCGTCGATCGACACCGCGACGGCGTGCGGGATTTCCCCGCGCATTGCCAGCAGCACTTGCTCGCGGATGTATTCGCGCACGAAGAAGCTGGTCGGCCGATCGGTGAGCGTGTCCTCTTCGAAGCCGACAGCGCCCTCGGGCAAGGCTTCGGCGAGCGCGTTCAGCACGCGGTCCACGCCGTCGTCGCCCTTGACGCTGATCGGGATCAGCGCCGAGAAATCCCTCAGGTTTTGATAGGCGACCAGCGCGGGCAAGAGCTTGCCCTTGTCGCGCAAGGCGTCGACCTTGTTCACCACCAGCAAGACCTGCGCCTTCTTGGGCAGGCTCGCGAGCAGCTCTTGATCGAGCTCCTGCACGCTCTTTTCTTTTTGTGCCTTCTTGGGCGGAGTGAGCGCCGAAATGTCGGTCATGAACAGCACGACGTCCGCGCCGCGCGCGGCGTCGAGCGCGGAGGCGTTCATGCGTCGCCCCAGCTCCGAACGCGGCGTGTGCACGCCGGGTGTATCGAGAAACGCCAATTGCACGCCCTCACGGTGGACGACGCCGAGCACGTTGTCGCGCGTGGTTTGTGGTAGCGGCGAGACGATGGCGAGCGGCTCACCCAGGACGCGGTTCAAGAACGTCGATTTTCCGACGTTGGAGCGCCCCACGATGGCAATGGTTCCAAAACGCATGAGTATTCGAGTCCGATGGTGCGCGAGCTTGGTGGGGGCCGAAGCGGATGCCGAGCGGCGCGCGCCCGCGCACACCTTCCACCGTTTCTGCGCGGTTGCAACGACAAGAAACAAGGGCTAGTACCCGCGCAGGCCTTGATGAGCGAGGAAATTGCGGGCGCTCCCGGAGCAAGCGCGGCTGGGGACCCGGAAAATGCCGGGCAATTGCCGCCTTCGCTCCCGGCTCAGCCTCGCGAGCGCGGCTTTTTGGCCTGGTTCGTGGTCCTCGTGGCGCTGCTCAGTTTGTGTGGCCCGCTCGCGGCCAGCGGCATTTGGGACCCCCCGGAGCGGGAGGTTGCCGAGCTCGCGCGGCGCATCGCGCTCAACCTGCTCGGGGGCCAGGGGCTGACGCTCGAGGGCGCGGACAATGAAGTGCCGATCCGCAGCGAGCTCGGCCGCGGAGAGCTCCCGTTCACGTCGATCGCCGTGGGCTTGCGCTTGTTTGGCTTGCGCGAGTGGGCGGGCCGATTGCCGCTGGCGATTTGGGGGCTGATCGGCCTGGGCGCCACGTACTTTCTCGTGCGGCGGCTTGCCGATCGCCGCAGCGCTTGGTTCTCGGTGCTCGTGCTGGCTACCATGCCGCTCTATTTTGTGCATGCGCGCACGATGCTCGGCGACATCGTGACCATGGCGGCGCTTTCGCTTTCGCTGTCCGGGCTGGGACTTTCGGTCTTCGACCGGGCGAGCCTGTCCGGTGCCGGGCGCTTTCTCACGTTGGGGCTCGGGGTTTTGGGTCTCGTGTGCGGATTGTACTCGCGCGGAGCGTTGATCGGCATCGCGGTGCCGGCGCTCAGCGTCGGACTGACCTGGCTCGTGCTGCGCTCGACGCGCATCGGCGCGGGCGATCGCTTCGGCGACTGCGTCGGCGCGCTTTCGCTCGCGCTCGGCCTGGGGTCGGGTTTTTGGGCCTGCCGCGCGCTGCTGCAGGCGCCGGAGAGCGGCGGCGGCTTTTCGCTCTGGCTCGGTACCGTCGTCAATCGGCCCCGCGTATTGCCGACGTTCGACAGCGTCTTGCTGCAACTCGGTCATGCGCTGTTTCCGTGGAGTGCGCTCTTGCCGATCGCGCTCGGCTCGCTCTTGCGCGAACCGCTCGCACGAGGCCCGGCCCGCGAACGCGAGACCGCGCTGCGCCTCCTGTGTCTGAGTCTGCCCCTGACCGCCTTTGGCGCCTACGGCATCGCGGCGCCGGTGCTCGGCAGCATGCCGTTTGCGGCCGTCTCGCCACTGGCGATCGCGCTCGCCCTGTTCGTGCGCGATTTCGAGCGCGGCGCGAAGAGCTCACGCGCGTTGCCGATGGTGGCTTGTGCCTTCGCCATCCTATTGTTGGTCGATTTCTGGAATTTCCCCGAGAAAGGGCTGAGCGCCTTCTGCGTCAATGACGCGCATTTTCCGGACAGTTTTCGGCTCGCAGCCGAGCGCTTTCTGGGCGCCGGCACGCTGATTTTTTGTGCGGCCTGCTTCTTTCTGCTGCAGGAGCGTTCAGGCACTGGGGATCCTCGCTTCGAGGCGCGCGAGTACCGCGTGTGGCCGCGCGTGCTGCGCGAGCTTTGGACGGGCAACCTGCTGTTTGCCGTGGTCGTCGTGGAGGCGGCGCTGGTTGGGCTGTGCGTGCTGGGCTTTCTCGGCGAGCGAGTGTTCGCGCTTTCGAACTTCGAAATGCTGGGCATGCTCCAGCGCTCGTGGGCTTCGAAAGCGGCCGTCGCCCTGCCGGCATTGCTGGCGTCGCCGCTGCTCCTGCTGGGCGTGCGCGATTCGTTCCGCACGCTCTTCGACCCCGAGCTCGGAAGTGCCTTCGGCACGGGCGCGCTCGCGCGTGCGCTCGCGGGCGGGCTGTCGCGCGCACAAAGCGCGCTGCTCGTGTGCGCCGGCTTTGGTCTGTGCCTGAGTCTCGGTTATTACCCGATGCTCGCCAGCCAGATCTCTCCCAAACAGGTATTCGCCGCCTATTTGCAGCGAGCGCAGCCCGGCGAGCCGCTCGGCATGTTGGGCGCGGGCGCCGCGAGCGCGGCCTACTACGCCGGGCGCAGCGTGCCCACCTTCGACAGCCCCGCGAAGGCCTACGACTGGTTGTCCGCGAGTGAAAAGCGCCACTGGTTGGTCATTCGCGCGGCGGATCTCGCGAACCTGAACGCGCTGTACCGCGCGCAACATGACCCGCCACGCAACCTACCGGTTCTCGACGATAGCTCGAGTGAGGTGTTGCTCGTGTCCAATCAGCTGGGCGCAGGCAAGAACAAGAACCCGCTCGAGAGCTACGTGCTCGATGGCTCGCCGTCGCCGCGGCGCGCACTCAGTGCAAACTTCGGCGACAAGCTCGACGTCATCGGTTGGGACACGCTCGACCTCGAGGGCCGTCCCGTCGAAGCAATCGAAGCCGGCCGAAAGTACGTTTTCGTGATCTATTACCGGGTCGTCCAGCCGATTAGTGGTTCGTGGGAGACCTTCATCCATGTGGATGGGTTCCAACGACGCTTCAATGGAGATCACCCGACTTTGGCCGGCAAATATCCGTTCAACCTCTGGCGCGTGGGCGATTTCATCGCCGATCGAAGTGAGTTCACGCTCGAGCCCAACTTCGCGAAAGGCAAGTACCGGGTGTACTTTGGCCTCTACAGTGGAAACCGCCGGCTCGAGCTACGTCGCGGTCGCGGCGAGGAAAATCGCCTCGAAGCGGGCTTTCTCGAGGTGCGTTAGAAAGCGCGATGCGAGGATACGTGACACCTGCTCGCAATGGGGTTAAGCGAGAACCGTGAGCGACGAGCACTCCAAGCCGTCAGAGCCTCCCGTTTCGGAGCTTCCGCCCGTTTCGGAGCGAAGGATTCACGAGCGCATCGATGTCGAGTGGTCGGTCGACTGCGAGACCGAAGAGACGTTCCTGTACGCGAGCATCACCAACATCTCCGAGATGGGGATCTTCGTCGCGACGCACGAGCCGTTGGAGGTGGGCACTCGCTTGACCTTGCGCTTCGCGCTGCCGGGTGAAGAGTCGCCGTTCATCCTGCTCGGTCAAGTGCAGTGGGTGAATCCGATCCGCATGCTGTCGGACAATCCGAATCCGGGCATGGGGATTCGCTTCGTGGATCTATCGCTCGAAAGTCGCGAGCGAATCATCAATTCCGTGCGCACGATCGCCTACGTGCGCGACAACACGAATTGACTGATAGGCCGCGAAACGCGCGACTTTTCGCACAAGCGCGAACGCGCTTACGCGGCTATTTGCTGGATTTTTCGAGAAAAACTCGCAAAAACCGGCCGGCAATGACGAAACCGTGACCCCGAGCGACGACTCGGCTGCTACAGTCGCGCGACTCATGCGCCCCCGTAACGCCGCCGATTACCGCACGCTGCTCTGGGTGATGATCGCTCCCGCGCTCGTCGCCTTGCAGTTCGCGCGCCCCGACCTGGTCCCTTATCTGTGGTGGCTGAGCGCCTATTTCGCGCTCGCCTGCGGAGTGATTGCGCACAACCACAACCACTGCCCGACCTTCAAGGGCAAGCTCCAGAACCAGATCTTCGGCAACTGGATTTCGATTTTCTACGGCTATCCGACGTTCGCCTGGATCCCCACGCACAACCTGAACCATCACAAGTACGTGAACCGGGCGGGGGATGCGACGATCACTTGGCGCTACACCAATCGCCACAACCTGCTCGTGGCCGTCACCTACTTCTTCGTCTCGAGCTACTGGCAGAGCGATCCGATCAAGTTCTTCATCCGCAAAGCGAAGAAGGAGAACCCGTCTTTGTACCGGCGCATCCTGCTCCAGTACACGATCTGGGGTGGCTCGCACCTGTCGCTGCTCGCCCTGTCGATTGCGCTCCACGGGTTGAAGACCGGCCTGTACGTGTACGTGATGAGCCTGCTCGTGCCAGCGTTCTTCGCGCTGTGGACGATCATGCTGTTCAACTACGATCAGCACGTGCACACCGACCCTTGGTCGAAGCACAACCATTCCCGCAGCTGGGATGGAAAACTGCTCAATTTCCTGCTCTTCAACAACGGCTACCACGCCGCTCACCACGAGCAGCCGGGCGTGCACTGGACCAAGCTCGCAGAAGTGCACGCGGCTCTCGCTCCACAGATCGACCCTGCGCTGATCGAGCACAGCCTCTTCTGGTATTGGACGCGCGAGTACATCGTCGCGCTGTTCATCCCGAGCATGGGCTCCAAACAAATTGGCCGCGCCCCCTTCGACGCGCCCGACGGCAACCCCGTCAACGTGACCTCCGCCGACGTCGACGTCGGCGAAGCCGGCACGAACGCTCAAATGGTCGGCTCCTGACGCCGATCGCGCCCGTGCGCGCTCCCTCGGATCGGACTAACCGCCAAGACGCCAGCAGAGGAGAGAGTTGGGGTCGCCCATTTGCGGCGATTGCCGTCGTAGGAGACGTCGCGTCTACGACACTCGCTCGATCCGCTGCTGATCTCTAGGCGACCGAGAAGCGTCGCTGAGGCTACATCCGCTGAGAGGCTAGATCACGCCGTCCGCGGCGTTCCCTCGACGTCGCGTTGTGCAACCGAGCGACCCCCAAATCTGACTTCTCTCCCTCTTCTGGCGTCTTGGCGGTTCAAATCTGGGAGCCGCTGCGCGCCGGGAAATGCGCATGACAATGAGGTGCGCTGCGGGATCGCGGCCGCCCCTTCTCTCGATTCTTAGCTCACTTGGCGCTGGGGGCAGCTTTGGCTGGGGCGCTCGAAGTGGCGGCTTTGGGTTTGGCCGCGGGGGCTGGGGCGGCGGCGGCGGCTTTGCGCGCTGCGAGCTCTTGGTCGGCGGCGCGTTGGTCGAGCTCGGCGATGGCCTCTTTGGCGCGCGCTTTGTAGTTGGGATCGGCCGCGAGCTGCTCGTAGGTCTGGCGTGCGCGCGGCAGGTCCCCGAGCGTGCGGTAGCAATCGGCTGCCTGCCAGGCGGCATCGCTGCCGACCGAGCTCGGGTAGCGCGCGCGCACCTCTTCGAAGCGAGGCGCGGCGGTCGGACAGCCGGAGACGCGACGCAAGGCTTGCGCGCCGTACAGCGCAGCGCTTGCTGCGTGCGGGCCGTTCAAAGACGCGATTTCGTCGAAGCGGTGTTGGGCTTCGCTGTAGCGACCGTCCCGGTAGGCGGCCATGGCAGCGTCGAAGCTCGCGTCGCTGTCGATGCTCGGCTCGCTGCTGCCTTCCAGCTCTTTGTCTTCGGCAGGCGCGGCGATGCCCGTGCCGTCGATCACTGCGCGCCCGGCCATTGGCCGCGGCGCGTAGGCCGGAGCGGGGGCAGCCGCTGCCGCGGGCGCAGCAGGCGCCGCGGGTGGCGCTTCGAGCTTCGGTTCTGGCGCGCGATCGCGGCGCGGCGCCGCCTCTTCGGCGCGCGCTGCGGGCGGCGTTGCGTGCGCTGCGCGCGGTGCTTCCGCAGCCTCCGGCTTCTTCGGCACGATGGTCACGGACTCGTTGTCGCTCTCGGGCACGCCGCGCTCGGTGACCAGCACGTGTTCGCGATCGCCTGGTTGTGCGCGCAAGAAGAACAGACTCGAGCCGATCATCAACATCAACAGGGCGGCCATCGAGACTTGCGGTCGCATCGCGTAGCTTGCCAGCAGCGACAGCCCGCGACCGAGTCGCTTGCCAATGGGTAGCAGGTGCGCCGCTTGCTCTTCGGCGCGCAAGATGCGCTGCTCGAGTCCTTCGGGCGGCTCGACCAAGGGCAGCGCGCCCACTTCACGGGTTGCGCGCAGACCCGAACCGATGGCTCGGCAGCGGGCGCAGTGCTCCATGTGGCGCTTGGCCGCGGCGCTCGTGAGCTCGTCCAGCTCGTCGTAGAGCAGGTCGAGCACGATTCGGTCGAACTTCTCGCAATCCACGGTAAATACCTGAAAAAACGCCTAGCGCAGCGCGCGGGCGTACTCCTCGAAATCGCTCAGGGCGTCCTTCAATCGGTCGAGCGCGTAACGCATTCGACTCTTGACCGTGTTCTCACCCACGCCGGTGATTTCGGCGATGTCTCGAAACGGCAAGTTGGCGACCTCGCGCAGTAGAAACACTTCGCGTTGGTCGTCCGGCAGAGAGTCGACCGCCTTCACGATCGAAGAGCGCACCTCTGCGGAGAGCGCGTTGCGCTCGGCGCTCGCCTGCGGGCTGGGATCGGCTACCGTCTCGCCCAGCAGCGGCGCATCACTCTGCGCTGCTTGCGGTTGGTCGAGCGAAGCGTGGCGGCGATGCGATTGCTTGCGCAGCTGATCGATGCACAGGTTTCGCGCGATGGTGTACAGCCAGGTCAGGAAGCGCGCCTCGTGTTTGAACTCGGCGGCGTTTTGAACCAAGCGCATGAACACGTCCTGGGTCACATCTTCGGCGATCGAAGGCACGCGAAGTTGACGCAGCACGAAGTTGAAGATGGATCGATTGTGACGACGCACGAGTTCCACGAACGCTTTGCGTTCGCCTCTCTGGTAGCGCACCATGAGCATCTCGTCCGTTGCATCGCCCGGCACGGCCGCCATTCGGAATTCACTCTCGCCGGCCGGCGGCAGGGCGCTCGTTGCTTGGGATGAGACCTCCGTTTGAGGTCAGGGCTGTTGCCCGACTAGTACGTCCCATGGCGGCGTTCGATCTGCGGTCCGATCCGGTCTTCCCACGGTAGCGCTCGGCCTATGTTTCCTGCAAGACACAGCGTTTTTCGAGCGATTCAGCCTCGCTTTTTGCGCGTCCCGGGGCAAAGCTGCGCGCTCCGGGGGGTAAAGGGCGCGGCCCGAGCTCGGCGAACGGCGGGCCGGTGGGGCACCCTGGTACAGGTAATGGTAGTTGGTAGTGGGAGATTGTGTGACTGATTTGAGCTAGTCGAAATCGGTCGTGAACGGCGCCGGGGGCGATGCCCCCCCGCACGCGCAACCTCGCGAAGAAGTGTGAAAATCCGACTTGGCGGGAAGCCTCGCGCAGAGGAAGATGCCGGGCGGAGCTTGGGGCTCCGTTCGACGCTCGAGTCTTGGTGCCGGGACGGGAAGATCGCCCGGTCCATCCTCAATCTCGCTGGGAGAGGGTAGTGATGCGCCTTAGCAAAGCCTTTTGGTTATCCGCAGTCGCGGGAATTATTTCGTTAGCGTCTGCCGTCCACGCGCAGACGCCGGCGAGCAGCGCCAAGGCTGCCCCCGCCGCGGCCGCGGCCGCGACCCCGAGCGCCTCCGCCAGCGCAAACAGCGCCAAGCCAGCGGACAAGGCACCCGCACCGGCGACAGCGGGCACAGGCAGCACCGCAAGTGCGCCGGCCCCCGCTGCGGCGGCCCCCGCACCCACAGCGGCGGCTTCTACCACAGCGAGCAGTCCGCCTGCCGCCGCAGGCACGAGCGCGGGCGCCGCGCCGATGGACGGTTCGACGTACGTGGTTCGACTGCGAGATCTGGAGCAGCACATCGACGAGCTGAAAGAGCAGATTCGGCGAAGCCACACTCGGCTCAGCTTATTGAGCGACACCATCCTGTCGGGCGGTGCGGGCGGCGCGCGCGCCGAGATCACCTTTCGCAACGACCTGAGCAGCGCGTTTCGCTTGACCGGCGCGCTGTTCGTGTTGGACGGCGCCGTCCAGTACAACAAGCAGGACGAATCCGACGACAGCGCGCTCGCCAATCAGAAGGACATCCCGATCTTCATCGGCTCGATCCCGCCCGGTGATCACACCGTGCAAATCGTGCTCCAGCTGCGCGGCAACGGCTACGGCGTCTTTTCCTACCTCAAGGGTTACAAATTCAAGGTGCCCTCGAGCCACTCCTTCACCATTACGGAGGGCAAGACGATCAAGCTCGACGTGATCGCCTGGGAAAAGGGTGACGTGACCACCGATCTCACCGATCGCCCGGCGATTCGCTTCACCGAGAACGTGCGTTCGGGTACGACGGCGACCGAAAGCGGTACCCCAGCGGGCGCTGCGGCTCCGGGCACGCCCGCCTCGGCAAATGTCGGGGTCTCGGTAGGCGCGGGAGGCAAGTGATGGGCAAACGACCGCTCACGGGCGCTGCACTCGCCGCGGTCGGCTTGGCCTTGTCGTTCGCGCGCCCGGGCCTCGCACTCAGCACGTCCGAGGCCCAAGGCCGGGCCACCACCGCGATTCGAGGGGTGGAAGCCGAAATCGGCAAACCGCCCACACAGTCCAGGTTCCGCGAGCCGCCCGCGACACCCGCGGTGCGCATCGCCAACGCGGACATGTTGCTGCACGCCAAGAACTACGATGCAGCGATCGATATCCTGAGCAAGGTGCTCGAGCTCAATCGGCAGGGCAAAGCTTCGGAAGCAGATTATGCGGATGCGTCGTTTCTGATCAGTGAAGCCTATTTTCAGTCGCGGCAATACCTTTCGGCGCGACGCCACTACCGCGAGGTGTTGGATCGCGCGGCGCGGCCCGCGTACGGGGAGTATCTCGGGCGTTCGCTCAGCCGCCTGGTCGACATCGCGCTTCGCACCGATGATTTGGAGAGCCTCGACTTCGTCTTCGCTCGGCTGGATTCTCTGCCGCAGGCCGATAAATCCGGTTCGCTCGCCTACGCGCGCGCGAAGGCCCTGTACGCGCGCAAGGACTACAACGCGGCCAAGTCGGCCGTGAACTCGGTGTCCGTCGGGTCGGAGTACACGCTGCAAGCGCAATACCTGCTCGGCGTGGTGCTGATGAAAGAGACGCTGGCCAGCGCGCCCGCGCCGGCTGCGGCCGCGGCCAAGGGTGCAGCCAAGCCCAGCGCAGCTCCAGACACTCGCTTCACGCAAGCCATCGAACAATTCCGAAAAGTCACGCGCATGCCGGCCAGCAACGCCGCCGCTCGGCACGTGGTCGATCTGGCTTGGATGGCCATCGGTCGCCTGTTTCACGAGACCGACGATTACGTGGAAGCCGCCGAGGCCTACAGCCACGTCGACCGCGGCTCGCCCGAGTTTTCGACCATGCTCTACGAGCTGGCTTGGGTGTACGTGCGGCTCGGTGATTTCGAACGCGCGCAGCGCGCCTTGGAAGTGTTGACCATCACCGATCCCAATAACCTCGAGCTCGCGGACGGCTCGCTGCTACGCGCTGATTTGATGCTGCGGGCAGGCGCGTTTCAAAACGCGCTCGGGCTGTACAAGGACGTCTCCGGTCATTTCGATCCCATCCGTCAGCAGCTCGACAACTTCCTGAAATCGACCAACGACCCGGCGGTCTACTACGACAAGCTGACCACTGACGACTTCGGAGCCGTGTCGGACGACAAGCTGCCCAAAGTGGTGCTGGATTGGGCGCGCGATCAAGCCGAGGATCAACACGTGTTCGGCGTGATCGACGACGTGTCACGCTCGCGCAACTTGATCAAGAACTCACGCAAGCTGGCGTCCAAGTTGAGCGCAGTGCTCTCGGTCTCTTCGCGCGTGAAGGCCTTTCCGGAGATCCAAGTTCAACTTCAGCAAGTGCTCAGCCTGTTGAACAAGCTGGCGCGCGCGCGCGGCACCCTGGCCGAGGGCATCGACGACGTGGCGAACAGCGAGGTCGGCGGTGAGCTCGCGACGGTGCGCAGCGAACGGCGCGCGCTGATGAAGCGCCTGGGCTGGATGCCCGTGACCGAAGGTGAGTTCATTCATCGCGACGAATCGGGCGATACGCAATGGGCCAAGGCTTCACAATCGCTGCAAGAGCTGACCGTCGAAGCCGACAAACTGAACGCGATCGTCAACGGCCTGCACCGGGTAATGAACGAAGCCGACAAACACGGAGTGACCTCCGACGCACAGAGCCGCGCGCGCTTCCAACTGGAAATAGACGCCAACGAGCGTGATTTGGTCACCTATCACAAGAAGATCGAGGAGTTTCGCACCGCGATCGAGGTGGGCAAGGCCCAGATTGGCTTCGGCGATCAGCGATACGTCGATGACGAAGACGTTCGCAAACGCTTCCGCGAGCTGCTCGCGCGCGAGGTGGCGTTGCTCGTGGCAGGGCAGGATTCCGCGGACGCGGCGGCCTATGCGAAATCGATTCAGCCGCTCTTGGCGCGCGCGGACAACGACGACGCTGCGCTCGACCTGCAACGGACCAAGTACGAGCAGCAAGCGATCGAGCAGGCTAGCGTGCTACGCGACAAGATCTCGCAAGAAATCGCGCTGGTCGAAGGCTACGCGCAGAAACTGGACGGACTCGACCAGCAGGCGCGCCTGTTGGTCGGCGAAATCGCGATGAAGAATTTCAGCTTGGTGCGCGATCGCTTGAAGAGCATCGTGCTGCGTGCCGACGTCGGCATCGTGCAAGAGGCGTGGGAGGTTCGCGAAGAGCAGGCGCTGCGCGTGCGCAACCTGCAGCGCGAGCGGGCGCGCGAGGAGCAGACCTTGAACGACGAGCTCCGTGAAGTGCTCGACGACGCGGAGGAGCAGCAATGAATCGCCGCCTCGGCTCTGGGCTGCTCACCGCGAGCGCCCTGATCGCTGCGCTCACCTGTTCAGAACTGGCGCTCAGTCAGACGGGCGGGGCGGCCGCGACGAGCGCCGCTCCCTCTGCTAGCGCCAGTGCCGCTGCCAGCGCTGCGCCCGCCGCCAGCGCTGCCCCTTCGGCCAGCGCTGCTCCCGCTGGCAGCGCCGCTGGCGGCGGCTCGGATGCGAGCGCGCCCCCGGTCGGGATACCCAGGATCCGCAAACAAACGCCGCCCCCGCCGCCGCCCACAGCGGCGCAGCTCAAGGCGTTCGGCATCTTGCAGCAAGAAGCGAGCGACTACGCAGCGGGCTCCAAGGCCTTTCGCCGCAACTTGACCATGATCGTGCGCCATCACTACGAGCAGCGTCGGCAACGCGTGCTGACCGCGCTCGACCGCGAGATCACGGAAGAGAAGCACACTTTGGACGAAACGCGCCAAGAGGCGATCGCGCGTCTCGAGCATTTCGTCGAACGTTACAGCGGCGAAAATGCCGATCCCCGCTCGACCCCAGACGCGATGTTTCGTCTGGGAGCCTTGTACGAAGAGCGAGCTCGCTCGAACAACGACGCGGATCTGACCACCGCGCTGGAACCGGCGCTCGCGATGTATCGGCGACTGATCAAGGAGTTCCCGCGCTACGAGGAGATCGCCGCGGTTCACTATTACTTGGGTCACGGCTACACCGACGCGGGGCGCATCGAAGAGGGCCAGCAAGCCTGGCGTTCGCTGGTTTGTGCGAATCGCTACACTGTGAAGGACGATCCCAAGGACGCGCGCAAAATCGCGCTCGATCCGTTGCCCCAAGACCACGAGGACAAGTTTTGGCAGGAGTGGTACAACAAAAACCCGATTCCGCTCGATCAGCTCGGCGGTAGAGGCAAAGGGGCCAAGGCCGCAGTCAAGACCGCCGCTCCGCGGCCGGTCGCCGACGCGGAAGAGCGCGTCTATCGCAACCCGTACGACGACTGCAAGCCTCTGCCTCAAAAGGTGGAGGTCAGCACCGACGATCCGCGCTATTTGGCGGAAATCTGGTGGCAGCTCGGCAATTTCCACTTCGATCAGATCGATCCCCACGGTGGCCCGTACAATTTGAATCGCGCCGTCAGCGCTTACGACCACTCGATGGAGTTCAAGAAGCCGCCGATCTTCGGCGTCGCGATGTACAAGCAGGCTTGGACTTACTACAAGCAGCAGCGCTACAAGACCGCGGTCGATTGGTTCGTCAAGCTGCTCCACTACGCAGACGAGCAAGAGGCGAAGACCGGCGATCCGGGCGCCGATTTTCGCGCCGAGGCCTACACTTACATCGCCGGTTCGCTGACTTACGTCGACTTCGATGGTCCGCCTTCGGACCTGCCGTACATCCCGCGCAACGACGTCCTCGACACCGAGACCGATCCGGTCGTGGCCGAGAACAAGATGGCGATCGGGATCCAGCGCGTGCAGGACCCAGCACTGGTGCCACAGGATCAGAAGTGGACCGTCGAGATCTACAAGGCGCTGGCGCAAGAATACATCGAGATCACTCAGAACCGGAACGCCGTGGCGATGCTGGAGCTCACGTTGCGAAAGTTTCCGATGAATCGCGACGCGCCGGTGATGCAAAACAAGGTTGCCGAGCTGTACGACCAGCTCGCGCGCTTGGCACCCGACGGCTCCGCCGCGCGCGCCGAGTACGCCAGCAAGGCGCTCGAAGCGCGAACCAGGCTGGCTGCTTACGTGGGCACCACCCCCTGGGTGGACGCGAACAAGGACGATCCGGAAGCGCTGCAGACCGCCGAACAGCTGGTGAAGGGTGGTTTGAAGCGCGCCGCTGCGGACCACACCAACTTTGCGCGCGGCTACTTCGAGAAGGCGATGGAGCTGAACGACGAGGGCGAACAGCACGCGCTGCTCGAAAAATCGATCGCTGAATACCGGCTCGCCGAGACCGGGTGGAATGCGTATCTCGAGCAAGATCCGACGGCCATGGACTCTTACGAGAGCCGTTTTTGGCTGGCGGACGCGCGCTACTGGGTCGTCGTCTTGCAGATCGCGATTCACAAGTCGCCCACGGCCGAAGAAATCAAATCCGCGCACGACAGCGCGGTCGCCGTCCGCGACTCGAACGAAGACGACAAGTACCTGCAGCCGTCGGCCTACTACGTCGTGACCTTGGCCGAAAAAGTGCTCGACGACGAATATCGCAAATTCGACGAGAGCAAGGGGGCGCAGGGCTTCGAGAAGCGCAACGAACTGCAGTTCAGCGGCGAAGGGGAGTCGCGCAAAGTCGTGCAGGACCCGATGCCGCCGCAGGTGCTGGACGCCGTCAAGGCGCGTGACGAATACAACGATCGCATCCCGCTCGACCGCGATCCGCAGAAGAACGGTCTCTTGTACTCGTTCCAGTCGGCGGATCTGTTCTTCGTGTACGGCAACTTCGAAGAGGCGCGCAAACGCTTCCGGCCGTTGTACGAGCAATACTGCGGCGTGAACGAGTGGGGCTACAAGTCTTGGGAGAAGCTCATCAGCATGAGCAACTTCGAGAACAACGCGGAAGAGAGCCGCAAGCTCGCAGAAGGCAAGAGCTGCGCCTTCAACGCCGAGACGCAAAAGGCCGAAGAGAGCATCAGGAAGCCCGTGAAGCAGGGCGTGGCTTACTTGGATGCGCGCAAGCTGTACGAGGAAGCGCAGAAAATGCCTGATGGCCCCGAGCGCGCGAAAAAGTGGCGTGAAGCCGCTGCGGCCTACAAAGTCGCCCTCGACGCGGCCCCGGACCGCGACGAAGCGCCCGAAGCCGCGATGAACGGCGCTTTCGCGTACAAGCAGGTCGGCGAGTACGACAAAGCCATCGCCATGTACGAGTTGTTCATCTCTCGCTACGGCAACGAGCAGACGCTGAACAAGCTGCAGAACGGTGATGCCAAGGCCAAGCCGCCGACCGCGGCGCAACCCAAGAAGTACGAGGAACGCGTCAAGTACCTGCAGGGCGCCTACGACGCGCTGGCCGGCGCCTACGTGCTGTTCTTCAACTACCCTCGCGCCGCGGAGACTTACGACAAGATCAGCACCAACACGCATTTTGCGCAGGCCGACCGGCGCAATGCCGCGCGTCAGGCGCTGTCCTTGTACGCGAGCTTGGGCGACCGCGGCGGAATGAACCGCGCGCGCGAGCGCTTTCAGGCGCTCGGAGCCTCACCGAAAGAAATCGCGGAAGCCGACTTCATCGTGGCCAGCGCCGAGCTGAAACGCTGGGATCAATACAGCGCGGACGAGGGCGCCAATGCCAACGCTCGTCGCAACGCCCAGCGCGCGATGGACGACTACTACACCGCCAACAAGGGCAAGGACGCCGCAGCGCAATACGTCGTGCAGGCGGCCTACTACAGCGCCAAGACGCGCAAGGCCGTGGCGGCCGGCGACACCAACAAGTGGTGGGACAACACGATCGCGGCGTTCGACAAGTGGAAGCGGCTGGCCCCCAGCGAGGGCGGTAAGAACAGCGCGCTCGGTTCGCGTGAGGCGGGCATGGCTGCCGAAGCGGAGTTCACCGAAATCGACCAAGATTTGGCGCGCACCTTCGACTACGAGGCAGGCTTCCACCACTACAAGGGCACGTCCGTGGAAGTCGTGGCGGAGTATCAGAAGGACGCCGGCGAAGCCAAGAAGCGCTACGACAAACTGCAGCACGTCGTCGATACCTACGTCTCACCGGAGTGGACCACGGCCGCGATTGCACGCCAGGGCTCGCTCTACGACTCTCTGCGTACCGGCCTGTACAACACGCGCGCGCCGCAGCTCAAGATCTTCGACGCCAAGACCGAAGCCATCTTGAAGAAGGCCGAAAATAGCGACAATCCGGACCTGCAGGAGAAGGCGGACGCGCTGCGCGTCAAGGTTCAAAACGCTTGGCGCGATCGCCGCGATGCGGAGCTCAACAGCGCCGATCAGATCATGGTCGATCGCTACGGCAATGCGGTCGTGTTGGCTAGGCGCTACAGCGTTTCGAACCCGGAGGTGACGCGCGCGATTCGTCGTCTGGCCTTCTTCACCGATGTGATCGGCGAGGCCAAGATGCAGCAATACGCCGGCCCGATCAAAGATTTGAATTATTCGCCTGGGATGTTCCCGCGCATGCGGCCGGGGCAAACGACTGCGGCGGTTCCGCAAGGCTTGCCTGCGCCGTTGCCGGCGTTCGTGCAATGAAAAGGCTGAGCACCATGACGCGTTTGTCGATCACGCCTGGCACCCGTCGTTTGCTTTCGGTGCTCGCGCTCGCGGCGAGTCTCTCCAGTGTCGCTTGCGGTGGCGGCGCCGCGAGCGGCAAGGGCGCGGCTGCACCCGGTGAGGAGGCGAGCACGGCGCCAACGCCCGGCACTGCAAAGGCACCCGCGAGCGGGCAGTTGGGGATCGGCGATGCGCCCACGAGCGGGGAGGCGAGCAATCGGCCGAAGATGAACGCCGCCGCGCAGACGGCATACAACGCTGGCATGGACGCCTTCAAGAAGGGCGACTTGGCCGGCGCCAAGAACCAATTCACGCAAGCGACGCAAGCCGACCCCAAGGCGTATCAAGCCTTTTACTCTCTGGGCGTGGTGCGCGAGCGCACCAACGAGACCTCCGCCGCGCTCACCGCCTATCGCCAAGCGACGACCATCGTCGCCGACTACGAGCCCGCGATCGCCGCGTACGCGGTGCTCTTGGCGCGCACCGGCAAGCCGGACGACGCCACCGAGTTCTTGAATCAGCGTCAAGCGCAGATGCCGAAGAGCGCTGCCGTTTCAGCTGCTCTCGCGGAGGTGAAGTCGATTCAGGGTAACTCTGGTGAAGCGCAGCGCCTGGCGCAGGAAGCACTCAAGCTGAATCCGGACTACCGTCCCGCGATGGTGACCCTGGCTCGCGATCACTACCGTTCGCGTCGGCTGGACCTGGCCTTGTACGCCTTGAAGGGCATCCTCGACGGTTACGGCGAAGAAAATCCGCCGCGGGACAAGAACAACGCCGAGGCGCGGCTGATCCGCGGTCTGATCTACAAGGAGCAGGGGTTGCGCGGTCCGGCGATTCAAGAGCTGCAAAAGGCGCTCGAGCAGCGTCCGGATCTGGTCGAAGCGCGCGTGCAATTGTCGTCGTATTTTCTGGAATCCGGCAACGCCGCAGACGCCCAGCAAATGCTCGAGCCGGCGTTGAAGTACGACGCGGACAACGTGGTTGCTCACCTGAACTTGGGTGATGCCTATCGCCTGCTCGGTCGCCCCGCGGACGCGAAGCGTGAGTTCGAATGGGTGAAGAAGCGCGACCCGAGCATTGCGCAGGTGCACTACAACCTCGGTCTCTTGTACCTGTTCACCGAAAATTTCCCCGGCGTGTCGCCTGGACAAGCTGCCGACATCGCGATCGACGAGCTGAATCAATACAAGAAGATGAAGCCGCGCGTGGCCGGCGGGACGCCAGACGACACCGACGAGTTGATCACGCGTGCCAAGACCAAGAAAGCGCTGCTCGACGCCAAGGCAGCGGAAGCAGCAGAGGCGGCTGCGGCGCCGCCCGCGGCCGCGCCTGGCGCTGCGCCGGCTGAGGCTGCGCCGGCTGAAGCTGCGCCGGCGACCAAGCCGGCGACCAAGCCAGCGAACCCGCCCGCCGCAACGTTTGCACCTGCTCCGGGAGCCAACAAATGAAAAGAATCACTGTGTCAGCTGCGAGCGCGGCGTTGCTGCTTTTGGTGCTGCTTTCGTCGAGCAACGCCTTCGCCCAAAAGAAGGGGCGGGTGGTGACGATCAGCGAGGTGACCATCGTTGGCCGCGTGCAAAAGCCGATCGCCGCCGTCGACGTGAGCCACATTCAGCCGAAGCTCACCCTGGCCGAGCTGCGGCAGCCGTTTTTGGATCGCATCGAAAAGGCGATCTATAACGATCCCTTCTGAGCTTGAGCTGGGAACTCGTCGTCGCCTGGGTGGTGGCGGGGTCGTGCTCCCTGCTTGCACTACGCCTATTGCGCGTCGTCCAGCGTTCGATGCCGCCAGCGCCGCATGTGCTGCTCGAAGAGCTACTGCGTGAAGTCGGGGCGAACCGCGTCGACTCCGAGTACGTTCGGCGGGCAGCGATCGCAGACTTGAACCAACGGCTGTCCGATGTCTCCTTCGAGCTCGGCTCGTTGCCTGCCCGCTTTACGGCGCTGACCCGGATTTGCTTGGCGAGCGGGACCGCACTGGCGCTGTTTGGCTACATTGGCGCTCAGGGCAGCCCGAAGCCGCCGCTCGAGCGAGCGCTTTCTTTCATCGTGTGTGCTGCGAGCGGCGCCTTGGGGGCAGCGTGTGTGGCCGGCATCGGCCGCACGGCCAAGCGGCGATGCCTGGCAATTCGCGAAGAATGGGACCGTTCGTCGCGTGAGACCGGAAAGGCGCTCGGGACTTCGCTGTCGCTACCGCTTCGGGGCAAGCGCGATGCAGATTAGCCTACCCGTGTGAGTGAGCGACCAGCACGGAAAAATTCGGCGCAATCGACTTTCACGTGGAGACCGAGGCGGGCTAGTCTTTCGTAGACGTGTGGGAACGACTCTCGCTTTGCCGGTGTCCGAATTCGAAGTGCGGAGACTCGGTGATGATCGGCCGTGACGTAAAGAGGAAGCTTCAATGACCCAAGGGTTCCAGCAGCAGCCAAGCGCAGGCAGTTCGCAACGCCCCGGACAAATGACCGCGGTCATGCGCGCCGTCGCCGCCACCGGTCCGAAGGTGCTGCGCATCGGCGTGGTGCAGGGCGGTCGAGTTTCGGAAGAGCGCATCATCAAGCAGCGCACGCACGTCACCGTCGGTCCGAGCGAGAAGAACATGTTCGTGCTCGCCACCTCCAACGTGCCGGCGACCTTCCGCCTCTTCGAGCTGGTCGGCAACGACTACCACCTGAACTTCCTCGACGGCATGACCGGGCGCATCGCGCTGCCCACGGGCATTTCGGATCTCTCGCTCTTGAAGGGGCAAGCGCGACGCACCTCTCAAGGCGCATACCAAATTCGGCTCACGGAAGACTCGCGCGGGAAGATCGTGATCGGTGAAACGACCTTCTTGTTCCAGTTCGTGGCACCGCCGCCGATCCAGCCCAAGCCCCAGCTGCCCGTCGCGGTCTTGCGCGGGGCGAGCGCGATCGATTGGAACACGACGATCATCGCCGCGGTCTCGTTCCTCTTGCACTTCCTGTTGCTCGGTTCGATCTACTCGGACTGGCTCGATCCGGTGGTCGATGATGAATTGAGTGTGGCCGGGGTGATCGACTCACTGAAGAGCCTGCCTCCTCCGCCGCCGGTCGAAGACAAGCCTGAGAAGCCCGACGACAGCAAGGCAACCGAAAAGGCTCCGGAAAAACCCGCGGCGCCCGCTCCCGCGGCTGCCCCTGGCCCGAAGGCCCCCGCGGGGCACTTGAACGAGAAGCAGGCGGCTGCTCTGCACAACGAGCTCGACCAACTCGAAATGGCGACGCTCGGCGCACTGTCCAGCAGTGGCCCGGCCACCGCCGGCGTACTGAAGGGCAGTGAGGTGGCGACCAGCGCGCTCGATCAAGCTGCCGCGAGCAGCGCAGGCGTCGGCGTGGGCACCGGCGATTTGAAGCTTGGTTCGGGTGGCGGTGCGATCCGCCCCGGCATGGGTAACGGTCTGGCTGGAATCGGTTCCAGCGGCCGCACGACGGGCACTGAAGGAACCGGTACCGGAGCGAAGGTCGCGGGTCCGAAAGGCAATGCGAACGTCGGCGGAGCCGCAGTCAGCGGCGGCACCGTGAGCAACGCCTCGCGCGTCGTGGCGGGGATGCGCGCCGGCTTCCGCGCCTGCTATCAGCGCGCTTTGGCGGAAAATCCCGATGCTGCGGGCAACATCACGTTGACGATTCGCGTCGGTGCGGGCGGTGAAGTGACCAGCGTCGGCGGTTCGTCGGGGAGTTTGCCTCCGTCCGTCGTCGCGTGCGTGAAAGCCCGCGCTCAGGCGGCACAGTTCGATGCGCCCGAGGGCGGGAGTGCGGTGATTTCCGTTCCCGTCACCTTCGTCAAGCAATAGCGAGCTGAGAAGCGCGTTTCACTGAACATTGCAGTGCTTCCGAGCATCTGATTAAAGCAATGGCCATGAGCGGCGTTTAGAGGCGCTTTTGCGCCCGGCCGTATGGCTGAAGTGCCGGAAATAAAAGCTGTTTCTGTCAGACGCACTGCGTTGACACGCTGTTTGTAGGTTCATATACTGGCCGGGCTCGTTCCAGAGTCCTTTTGAGGAAGGCTTGGTATTACCAAATGCGACCGACAACAAAAGCCTGGGCAGTTTTCGCAGCCGGTGCGGTGTTGTGTTGCTTCGGCGTGGCGTTCGCGCAAAACGGCGAAGCACCCGCGACCGCTGTCGGAGTCAACTCGCAGCAAGACGTCAACCTGACGCCCGCGCAGATGTTACAGCGCGCGCGCTCCTTCAAGCCGACGATGGACAACGACGCGGCGCTCGTCCAGCGTCAAGCCAGCGACGCAAAGCAAAAACACGACGTCGTGAAAACGCTGTGTCTGAGCGACAAACTCAGCCAAATCCACGTTGCCGTGAACACCGCGTCCGGTCGCATCGAAGCGCTGGAGGCTGCGGTGAACCACAACGAGCTCGACCGTGCCAAGCATGAGTTCACGATCGTTCAAGTGCTGAAGGATCGCTCGGCCGCGTTGGTGTCGGAAGCCAATCAGTGCATAGGCGAAGAAACTGGCTTCGTCGGTGAATCGACGGTGACGGTAACGATCGACCCATCGATTCCCGATACGGATCCATCAGACTTCCCGCCCGACCCGCTGGTGACGCTGCCACCCACGCTGAGCAGTCCAACCAAGTAACGCCGACCGGTTTTCTCCCCGCTCCCTAAATCCCCCGAAGAAGCCGATCGGACCCATGAAGTTCTGCCTTACCCTTGCGGCGACAGCGCTCCTCGGCGCGTTTGCGGCGCAGGCTCATGCTCAGGCCCAGCAACCGTGGCTCGCCGATCGTAGGTACGGCGAGGGCATAGGCATTCGCACCGGCAATTTGGAGCTGCACCCGGGCGTGGCTGCCGAGGTCGGATACGATTCGAACTATTTCTTGCGCGCGAAGGAGGAAGATCCGCTCTCCGCCTTCCGCATCCGCATCACCCCTTCAATTACGCTCTCCACGCTGGGGATGCAGCGCAGGGAGGGCACAGGCAGCCAGCCAACGAAGGTCATGTTCCGCGGCGGCGCGTACGTCTCGTACAACGAGCTCATCGCTACGGAGTCGAAGCATCAGAGTGAGTTTGCCGATCAGCGCCACTTGGATGTCGGTGCGGATGCCCTGCTGAATATCTTTCCCGTCGGTCGCGTCGGCGGGGACACTTACCTGAATTTTATTCGCCAAGGCCAACCGTCGAACAACCCGGATACCGAGAATGCGTTCGACCGCGACAGTTTTCGCGCCGGCGCCGGCATCACCTGGCGCCCGGGCGGCGGGCTGTTCGACTGGCGAATCGGCGGCGAGTTTCTGTACAACTACTTCGAGAAAACGAACTTCCGGTACCTCAACAACTTTCAGTACGGCGTCAACATGCGGGGTCGCTGGCGTTTTCTGCCGCGCACCGCGCTGCTCTACGACGGCAGCTACACCTGGGTGAACTACCCGAACCCGTCGGCTCAGAACGACGGCGCCATCGCGCGCTCCAGCATCGGTCTGAACGGGCTCATCACCTCGCGCTTGGCGCTGCTGGCCATGGTCGGCTGGGCAGGCACCTTCTACGATCAACAGGCGAATCAAAGCCCGCAGCAGTTCGACTCGATCACCGCGCAAGCCGAGCTCAAGTGGTACATCAGTGGTGGCACGACCGTCATGACCCCGAGCTCGGCTCCGGTGGGTCTCTCGTTTGCCTCCATCGGCTATCTGCGAGATGTCTCGAATAGCTATTTGGGTAACTTTTACCAAAGGGATCGCGGGTACGTGTCGCTTTCCTACTTGCTGGGCGGTGCGTTCGTCACGGGCGTAACCCTGGGCTTCGCCAATCTGCATTTCCCCGATTCGTACTTCCCGAACGGCGGAGGCGTTCAACAGCCGGCCTTCTCCGAACAGCGCTTGGATGCGACGGTATTCGGTGAATACCGCTTCAGCAATCAGTTCGGGCTCAACGCGACCTTCAACTACGACCAAAATTTCACCGATGTCGTTGTTCCGACCGACCCGGCGCATACGCCGCCCGGCGACTACCTTGCTTATTCTCGCTGGCAGATTTTCATCGGTGCGCGCTACTTCTGGTAAGCGGATCTTCATGAGCCGAGTGGCATACTGCCGGATGCAGCGTTTCATCCGCGGCTGGTTGTGTCTCTTGATCGCGCTGGCAGCCGCGTGCGCGTCGCATTCGGGTGCTCCTCGCAGCACACTGCCGCCGCCGACCGAGCGCTACGTGCTCGGGCCGGGTGACACGTTCACCATGGAGATCGTGGGCGAGAAAGATCTGCCGCACGAGTATCAGGTGGCCTCCGACGGTACCGTGGACTTTCCCTACGTCCACACGCTCAAGGTCGCCGATCTCGAGGCGCAGCAGGTGGCGCGCTTGGTGCGCGAGCGCCTGATTGCGGAAAAGGTGCTGTCTGACCCGAGTGTGGTCGTTCAGGTCAAAGAGTACGCCAGCCGCAAGGTGACGATCCTCGGGCAGGTGTCCAAGCCGGGCAGCTACCCGTTACTCCCCGGCATGACCATGATCCAAGCCATCTCGCAGGCGGGCGGCCTGACGGCAGTGGCGAGCGGAACGCACGTGAATCTCACGCGCAAGACCGCCAAAGGTCAGCTGACCGTCGAGGTGGACGTGGAGGCGATCAGCGAGGGGAAGAGTGCGGACGTGCCGCTGCAGGCGGGTGATCAAATCTACGTCCACGAGCGCCTCTTCTGAGAGGGCTGAGAACAAGCGCTCAGCGCAAGCTCGTGGCAGGGTCCGTAGGCACGAAACGCACCAGCAAGA
>DASSMT010000087.1:0-13336 GCA_035688655.1 Polyangiaceae bacterium
AAAGACAATCCGGAGGTGCAGGCCGTCATCGAACGCGGGCTGCGCTACACGCACATCGCCGGCGCCCTGGCTGAGTTCGCGCTCGACGGCTGCTCGCCACTGGTGGTGGCCGGCACCCACGGCAAGACCACGACCACCGCGATGGCCGCTCATTTGTTGGACGCCTGCGGGTTTGCCCCGGGGTTTTTGATCGGCGGGCTACCGAAGAACTTTCCGCACTCATTTCGCGCTGCCGGCGCGAGGAAAGCGCGCCTGTCTCTCAACGAGCGCCCGCTGCGTAAACCCGCATTCGTGATCGAAGGCGACGAGTACGACACTGCGTTCTTCGAAAAGTCGGCAAAGTTCCTGCATTATCGGCCGGAAGTGGCGATCGTGACCTCGATCGAGCACGACCACGTCGACATTTATCCAGACTTCGAAAGCTACCTCGAGGCGTTCTGCAAGTTCGTCGCGCTGGTCCCCGAACACGGCTTGATCGTCGCCAACGCGGCGGACGCGCAGGTGGTGAAGATCGTCGATGCGCACGCGCGCGCGCAGGTCGCATGGTTTGCGCTCGAAGGTGAAGACACGCACGGTAAGCCGCCCCACTGGCTGGCAGCGCCAGCGCAAATGGACGAAGCGGGCACGCGCTTCGATCTGTATGCGGGCGGCGTGGCTTGCGGTCGCCTGGCTCTCACCGTGCCCGGCCGCCACAACCTGAAGAATGCGCTTTCGGCCATTGCTGCGACTGCCCAGGGTTACGGCCTGAAGATTGCGGATGCCGGCCCGGCGCTCGCGCGCTTCACGGGCGTGCGCCGGCGGCAGGATTTGCTGGGTACGCCGCGCGCAATCTCCGTATACGACGATTTTGCCCATCACCCGACCGCAGTGCAAGAAACGCTGGCCGCGCTGCGAGCCAAGCACCCCGAGGGCAAACTGTTCGCGGTGTTCGAACCGCGCAGCGCGACCGCTTGTCGCCGCATGCACCAGGACGAATACACGCGCGCCTTTCAGAATGCCGATGAAGTGTTGCTGGCCCCGCTCGGTCGCTCGAACCTTCCGCCGGATCAGGCGCTCGACCTCGGCCGGCTCGCGAGCGACTTGAACGCGCGCGGCAAGGCGGCTCACGCACTGCCCAGCGTCGACGCCATCGTCGATTACTTGGCGCTGAACGCGATCCCGGGCAGCGTGGTGGCGCTGCTCTCGAACGGCGCGTTCGGCGGCATTCACGCGAAATTGTTGGAGCGCCTGAGCCGCTGACGAAAGCCCCGTGCGGTCCCGGGCGAAGGGTGCTAAACGCGGGCGCTCTGAAACGCGTTTTGGAATAGCAAAAAGAGGCTGATCGTGACGTGTCCCTGCGGAAAAGGTGAATCCCTCGAAGTGTGCTGTGGTCCAATCCTGAGCGGCAAGCGCCAGGCCGAGACCGCGGAAGAGTTGATGCGGGCGCGCTACAGCGCGTACGCCACGCACGACGTCGACTTCGTGATCGCGTCTCACGATCCGAAGACCGCGAGCGAGGTCGATCGCGCCAACACCGAGGCTTGGGCCAAAAATTCGGAGTGGCTCGGTTTGGAGATCTTGGCCACCGAAGGCGGCAGCGCCGCCGACGACCAGGGCACGGTCGAGTTCGTCGCCAGCTACAAGCTGCAGAAGATGAAGATCGACCACCGCGAACGCGCGACCTTCAGGAAAGAAGGCGGCAAATGGTTCTTCGTGGACGGCGTGGAGCTGAAGGGCCCGCCGGTTCGTCGCACCGAGCCGCGCGTGGGCCGCAACGACCCCTGCCCGTGCGGCAGCGGCAAGAAATACAAGAAATGTCACGGCGTCGAGGCCTGAACCGAACTCCGCGCGGCTAAACATCGACCATGGCCCGCTCGCCCGAAGAGCTCGCACAGATCGCGTTCGAGGTCGCCGGCGAGGCGGCAAAGCTGCTGTACGAAGGCTTCCGCAAGCGGCCGACGATCAGCGAAAAAGGCCGCGCTGACCTGGTGACCGAATACGATCTTGCGAGCGAACGGCTGATTCGAGAGCGGCTCCGCGAAAAGACGCCGGAGCTCGCCATCGTCGGCGAAGAGCAAGGCGGCACGCCCGCGCCCGGCAACGGCCTCACCTGGTACTGCGATCCGCTCGATGGCACGACCAACTTCGCACACGGCCATTTCTTCTTCTGTGTCAGCTTGGGGGTGGCCGAAGCCGGGCTACCGATCGCGGGCGCGGTGGTCGCCCCCGCGCTCGCCACGCACTGGCGCGCCTTTCGCGGCGGGCCGGCCCTCAGAAATGACGAGCCGTGTCGGGTGAGCGAGACCAGCGAGCTCCGGCAAGCGCTGGTGGCCACGGGCTTTCCCACTGATCGCAGCGACCCGGCGACCAATAACTTTTCGTCGTTCACGCGCGTAAAACCGCTGGTTCGCGGAATTCGGCGGTGCGGCTCGGCCGCCATCGATCTGTGCCTCGTGGCAGACGGTACGTATGACGCCTACTGGGAGCGCCGCCTGAACGCCTGGGACCTGATGGCGGGTTCGGCGCTGGTTTTGGCCGCGGGCGGCATGCTGAGCGCACTTGATGGTACGCCGCCCGACTTGTCGGTAGGGAACGTCCTGGCTTCGAATGGCCGGATCCATCGCGACTTATCGAATGTAATCGACTGACTCGAGACTGGTCGCAGCGAACGAGCTGGAGGATGATAGCTGAGAATGGAGGATCGCTCGGCTCGCCCTGCTACGGCTTTCGCTGTAAGGCCGGCTCCACCGAAGAAGCCGCTGCGACCGAGCCTGCGGCCCGCGCCCCCCGTGCGGCGATCAGCACCAGCACCCGCCGCCCTCGAGCCGACGATCTTACTGGTCGGCGCCGATAGCACGTTCGAACCGGCGCTGCGCGCGTCGCTCGCGCGACATCGCGTGTACGTGGAAACCACCACGGTCGATGCAGTCGCCGAAACGGTGATCGCGACCGCGCCCGATTTGGTGTTGCTCGTGGGCCCGGCCGCTCGCGACGGTGGCAGCAGTGTGCTCGAAACCTTGATGAGCTCGCCGGTCTGCTCGGTGATCCCGGTCGCCATCCTGGACGACAATGCAGCCCTGGACATGCGGCTGCGCGCCTTTCGCCACGGTGCGGCCGCGGTCATCCCTCCGTCCGCGAGCATCGACGCCATCGCCGAACAAGTCGCCAAACTGGCACGGGACATTCCCGAGCGCGGTGGTGAGTCTTTGGGCGTCGTCGGTGAAGCAACCTTGAGCGAATTCGTCGGTGCGCTGAGTCGTGAGCTGCGCAGCGGGATTCTGTCGGTGCACACCGGCAAGAGCGACGACGAAGCGGTGCGCTTGGTGCTCGGTAGTGGGCGCCCACTCGCCGCGTTCATCGACGACTTCGTGCGCCAGGTCAAATCACACGTCGTCCACGCCGAACCGCTCAAGTACGAGTTCGCCGAGCACGTGAGCGGCACGGTCGCGCTGCTCGACCCAGCGGCACCCGCCGAACCCGAGCGCGTCAGCGTGAAGGGCGTGCGCGTCGCCCTGGCCGACGACGACACGGGCCGCGCCGACAGCGTGGCCCAAGAGCTGCGCGCGCGCGGGGTCACGGTCGTCGTCACCGATCTCAACCCCACCGATCTGCGTTTCGCCAAGCTGCGACAGGTCGATCCCGAGGTCCTGCTGATCGGAGAAACGCACGTCAAAGGCCAGGGCTACGATCTGCTGCGGCGAATGCGGCGCGACACGCGGCTGCGCTGGGCGTCCCTGCTGGTCGTGCGCTGGGACGAGATTTGGTCGGATGCGTTGTCCGTGCCAGCGGTCGATCGCTTGGAGACGGCTCTACACGCGCTGTCCGAGGCGGACCGCACTCTGCAAGCTTGGGCCGAAACGGGCGAAGCCTTCGATGCGCGCTTGGAAATCACCGGACCTGCGCGCTGTCTGCGCGCATTGACCACGACTCAAAAGCCGCTGCGCGTCACCATCAACAACCCGCGGGCGACCGTGAGCGTCGACATCTCGGACGGGCTGATCGTCGGTGCCGCCGGCGAATCGCGCCTCGAACCGGCGCAGAAATGGGAAGGCGCACTCGCGCTGTCGGCGTTCATGGTGCTGAGCTCGGGGCGCTTGCACATCACGCCCGTGAGTCAACCGGCAGTCACCAACGTGATGGCTACGGTCGACGTCGCGCTCAACATGGCGGACTCGGAGCCGGCGCCGATCACGCCTTCGATCCCCACGACGGCGCCCTTGAGTCTGCGCCCTCCGGCGGCCGAGCTGCCCGTGAGCACGAGCTTGCGTCCTTCCGCACCTTCCGTGCCGTCCGTGCCACCCGCGCCGCGCTCCGCTCGCGCCATCCCATCGATACTGGCCTCACCGCGCACGGGCATCAGCTTGCCGGCAGCGCTGTTCTTCCTCGCGCTGGCCGCGCTGCAAGGCCTGGTCATCGTGGGCGTGCTCAGCCTGCTGCTGAAGCCGCCGCGCCCGAAGGGCGTGCCGCAAGCAGCGGCTCCAGCCGTACAAAGCCAAGCCCCGTCCGCGTCGGTGGCAGCGCCCGCTATGGACCCGAAGTCGCCTGTCTCCTCCCCCACCTCCTCGGCTGAAGCGAGTCGCGCGGCGAGCACGACCACGGCACCCGACGAGAGCGGCACGGTGGCTCCCGACTGCGAACAATCGTTGGGTCCAGCCAAAGTCGAGTCCGGCGAATATCCGGGCGCCGCTTATGGTCAAGTGCGCGAAGCCAACCGAGCGCTCGTCCGCGGCGATATCGAGGCGGCCCAGAGCGCCCTGTGCAAGGCAGTGCTCTGGAACCACAGCAACCCCGCCCTGCCGCTCGAGCTCGCACAGCTGATGTTGCTCCGCCGAGACGGCGCAAAGGCGGTGGAGTGGGCGAGAAAGGGCCTGCTACTCGACCCCACGAGCGCTCGCGGGCAAGGCATCCTGGGTGATGGGCTGGCGCGCGTGGGTGACTACGAGGGCGCCAAGCGTGCGTGGCTCGCATCGCTACACCTGGAACCGAGCAGCGATCCGCAGCAATTCAAAGCGCTGTCCTTCAGCAGCGTGCGTGAAGGCCAAGCATCGATGAAACGGCGAGACTTCGCGCGCGCCGAGCGCTTCTTCCGCCGCGGGGCGGTGTTCGATGCCGACAGCGTGACGGCCAGCAACGGCCTCGCCGATTCACTGCTCAAGCTGGGCGATGCCAACTCGGCCCTGCGCTGGGCGAACCACTCGATCGCCGTCGCGCCACGCGATGCCTCGGCTCGGGTGGTACTTGGCGACGTCTTGTTTCAACGCGGTGAACACAGTGCGGCCGAGGTCGAATGGCGGGAGGCGCTGATGCTCGATCCGGCAAACTATCTCGCCAGACAGCGCGTCAATCGCTTGGCCAGCACGCACTGATGCCAACGCTCGAAAATCGCGCTACACCCGGCAGATGCAGGCAGAGTCGCTGTTCGACAGGCTCGGCGGGCAAACCGCCCTTCAGGCAATCATTGCGCGCTTCGTCGACCGCTTGTTCGACGATTTGATGATCGGCTACTTGTTCCGCGCCGCCGATCGCGAGCGCGTCAAGGCCAAAGAATACGAGTTTGCTGCGCGCCACTTGGGCGCGCCCGTGGCCTATACCGGTCGCCCGCTGCCGGAGGCGCACCGCGCGCATCGCATCACCGGTGGACAATTCATGCGTCGCCTGCAGATCCTGAAAGAGACCTTGGCTGAATTTCGGGTCCCGTCCGAGGTCGCCGAGCACTGGATCGCGGACACCCTGTCCTTGCAGGCCGATATCACCGACAACGCACTCGACCAATGCGATCCTGGACACGAAAATCGCTCCGGCTCGACCGCGGGATGATCGGACGACGCTGGGCGTGGCTCGCGCTCGGCATTGCGCTGGGGTCGTGCACCACCGCGGGTTCGACCTGGATGAATCAGCCGTTGGCAAGCGGCGCCTGGGGCGACGATCCGGCGCCGGAATCCAGCGCGCGCGCTCCGACTCCAGGCGATCCCCCGGCGCGACCGCCCCCGCGCGTGCAAGCGCGCGTGCTGAGTGAATCCGCCGCGAGCGATGATCAACTCGTGTCCAGTGCGTCGAGCAGCGTGGCCAATTCCCCCGCAGCGAAGCCGAGCGCACGCGCCCCGGGCGGGCGGGTGCTGGGCACGTTCCGCAACACTTACTACGACTTCCCGAGCGAGGCTGATTTCAGCGGCGAGCTCGTGGCGCTGAAGAATCCGCGCTGCAAGACCATCAAGAGCGTGACCCGCGGCTTCTACGAATCGCTGTGTGTCCAAGGCAGCGGCACGCTTTCGAGCGGCAGCACGGTCAGCTTCGCCAAGCGTGACTGCGAGTGCGCGGAGCTGTGCCCGCGCACCGGGCAGCACATTTGCTTCGACGAGCTCGACGCGAAAACGTACCCCTGGGGCCGCGGCGCGACGGGCCGGGCAATCACTCCACTCGTGACGATTGCCGTAGATAGCGCGCTGATCCCGCTCGATACCCCGGTGTACATCCCCGAGTACGACGGCATCCCACGCGACCCCGCGCGGAGCGCGGTCCACGACGGCTGCTTCATCGCGCAGGACCGCGGCGTGCGCGTGACCGGTGAGCACGTCGACGTGTTCACCGGTCATCGCGAGATCACCGCGCTCTGGAACAACCTCGTGCCGAGCAACCGCGGCGTGACCGTGATCGTCGATCACCCGCGTTGCGCGCGCGGTGCGCCGAGCCGCTGACGCTCGGCCCGGCGCCGTTCAGTCTTTGCGACTGTTGGGCGGGCCCTGTTCGACCTGACGCAGCTGCAGGGCGTCGACGACCCGCCCTTCCGCCAGCACGTTCGTGATCACCACCAACCAGGCCGCGTCGTCCACCCACTCATTGCGCTTGAGTAGCGCGAGCGCGTTCTTCACCGTCTCTTCCGGATCATCGCTGAACGGCATCAAGAACGGCTCGACACCCCACGGCAAGAGCATGTGACGGAAGGTCTCGACGTCGTCCGTGAACGCGTAGATCGGCACGCCGACCCCACGCAGCGCCGCCAGGGTATAGGCCAAAAAGCCGCTGCGCGTGAAGACCACGATGCCCGAGTCGTCGCCGAGCTCGCGCGCGAGCACCGTCGCCGCGCGCAGCATCTTGGCTTTGGGTTGCTCGAGCTCGATGGACTCGTTGCGCGGGCGCTTCTCGGTCGGCTCGATGGTGGCGATGATGTTCTTCATCACGTCCACACACTCGAGCGGATATTGACCGGTCGTGGTCTCGCCCGACAGCATCACCGCGTCCGCGCGTTCGCGCACCGCGGTCGAGATATCCGAAATCTCGGCCCGGGTCGGCATGGGCGCGCTGATCATCGACTCCAGCAAATGCGTGGCGATGATCACCGGCTTGCCCTCCTTCAGACACAGATCGACCATCTGCGACTGAACGAGCGGCAGCGTGTGATAGTCGATTTCGATGCCCAAGTCGCCGCGCGCGACCATCACGGCGTCGGTCACCTTGATGATGCTGTGCATGTTGCGCACGCCGCTCTGATCCTCGATCTTGGCGATGATTCGCGCGCGCGAGCCCAAGTGGTTCAAAAAGTCGCGCAGCAGCAGGATGTCGTCGCTCTTGCGCACGAACGAAAGGGCGACGAAATCGATGCCCGCTTCGACGCCCGCGCGCACGTCACGCTCGTCCTTTTCCGTCAGCGAAGGCAGGTTCACCATCATGCCCGGCAAGTTGACGTGACGACGCGAGCCGAGCTTGCCCGGCGTGAGCACTTTACAGCGCACGTGCGTCGCATCCAGGTCCTGCACCTGCAGGCGCATGAGGCCGCTATCGACGAGGATCGTCGCGCCTATCGACACGTCCGTGGGCAGCCCCGGGTAGTTGACCGATACGCCGCGCACGCCCGGCGTGGGCACGTCCGTGTAGAACTCGAACTGATCGCCGATCGCGAGCTCGATCGGGGTCTCGACCACGCCGGTGCGAATCTCCGGACCCTTGACGTCCATCATCACCGCGACATGACGGCCGAGCTTGTCCGAAACCCGTCGCACACGCTCAATCAGCGTTTTGGCCCAGTCGCCCGAGCCGTGCGCCATGTTGAGCCGGAGCACGTCGACCCCGGCGGTGATGAGCTGCCCGAGCTTTTCTTCGCTGTCGGTGGCAGGTCCGATGGTCGCAATGATTTTCGTGTGCCGATAGTAGCCGCGCATGTGCTCCTCTACCCTCGATCACGGCGGCGAGCCAAGAGGACTTCGCGTCCCAAGCAAGACCGAGGCCAATCGCGGCCGCCGCAGCTGCCGCGGTTTCGAATGTTTCCGCTTGCGACTGCCGAAATCCGGCTAAATCGGCCGGCTGCGTAGCTCGCGTAGCAGCGTCTCGACTCGGCGAAAGGCCGCGTTTCTGCCGAGCTGCAGCAAATGACCGCCGTGCCAGGAAACGAGCGGCGAGCCGAAATGCGCGGCGAGCTTACGGGCGTGGGTGACCGGGGTGATGCGATCTGCCTTGCCCGCGACCACCAGGGTTCGGCAAGGCTCTATCCGCGGTCTGCGGTCGAGCGGGCTGACCACGCGGTAAATCCGCTCCAGCAGGGCGTGCTCGCGGGCGGCGACTTCAGGGAGACTGCTGAGCTCCCCTTGCTCACGCACGAAGTCAGCCAGAGAGGCGAGCGGGATGACGGGCACGCAAAACGACAGCCCAGTCTCGACCGTGGCGAACAGCGCGGCCGTATAGCCACCGAGGCTCATGCCCATCACGCCGATCTGGGAATTTCCCCGTTCTCTCAGCCAGCCCACGAAATTCCGCAGGTCGGCCATCACCTGCCGGAAGCCCTCGACGCTGAAACGCGGATCGGAGCCGGGAAATTCCGGCGCGCCACGGCGCGCGGCGTTGGCCCGTACGCCGTGGAAAGGCAGCGTGAACAAGGCGACGTCGTAGCCACTGCGCAAGAAGCGCGTCAGCGGCCACACCCGTTGTTCCATTTGATAGCTGCCCGCCATGTAGCCGTGGATGAGAATCGCAACAGGGCGTGCCGGGCCGGCGGTCAGCAGCCGAACTCCGGCCGCGCGGTTCTCGTGCGTGCGCGCGTAGCGCTCGGCGAGCGCCGGCAGGAACGGGCGATATTCGCTGGCCCAGGACAAATCCAGCGTCTGGACCGCGCCCTTCGCCAGCCCCGAGGCGGGCAGAGCGAGCTCGTTCGGCTGCTCGCGGGCGACGGGCGAGATCGGGCGCGCGGGCAGAAAAAAATCGTCCGTCAGCGCCTCCGGATACGACTCGATGAAGCTTCCGAGCCGCGCGATCCGCTGCTCGGCGATCGGCTCCGAAGTATCGGCGCGCCGAGCATTGTGGCGCGCTTGCACGGCGAGCGTTGCAGCCCGATCGACCGCACCAGCGGCGCTGCCCAGAACTCGTCGCGCGACACGTCCAATCACGGCTCGACGCTAGCGTGCAGCGCGCGCGCTTGGAAGAGCAGCATTTCGAGCGTCCCCACTTCGCGCAAGAAGCGCTGGTCATGGGGTCCTGTCGGGCAGCTCGCGTCGACCTTCACGCCGCGCTCGCTCAAGCGCTTGGCCAGGCGCTCGGTAGCGTCTCGAAATGGGTCGAGGCTGGAGGTCACGAGCTGGATGCGCGGCTCGCTCGGCGGAAGCTTCAGGCCGCTGAGCAGCAGCGCATAGCGCTCGACCGCGGCCACGCTGAGCGCCGGTTGCACGCCGCTCAGCGCCGAAAATTGTTGGAATTTTCGCAGAAAAATTTCGAGCGCCACGTACCCGCCGAGCGATACCCCGGCGACCGAGCAGTGTTCGCCGCCGGCCAGCAGCGGCGTTGCCGCGCGCGCCGCCGGCAAGACAACGGCTTCGATGTACTCGGCGTAACGATCTAGAAAGGGTGCGCTCGGATGCTGCTTGAATACGTTGGGCGTGAATGGGCAGACCAGCGCCACGTCCGGAAAGGGCCGTGAGCTCAGCTCCCGGTTCAGCTCGAATAGCCGCCCATCCGTCAGGTAGCGCTCGCGCTGCAGCGTGCGCTCCACGGGCGGCGAGCTCAGCCGAGCGTAGGCTTGGGGCAAACCGTAACGGTCGTACCAAGCGCGAATGCCCAGCGCCTCGCTGCCGGTTTCGCCCAAGCCGTGAAACAACACGACCAGCGGGAGCGGCTCGCTCGCAGGGACGCGCGCAGGCCGAAGCAACACACACTTCTGGCCGAATTTTCCGGGCTTCGGCAGCAGCAGCTCGCGCAAAATGAGCGGCTCTGCCTCGCTCGCGCCTGCGCCGGATGCGAACAGCGAGAGCGTCGAAGCGAGCCAGCCGCGGCGCGTGAACATCTCCGCACTAACTCCGGTGACGCAGCGCGGGGATCAGCTTCGCCGGCGAGCTCACCATCAGCAGCGTACCCAACGCCGCCATGCCGAGACCACCCGCGACGCGGCCAAAGTGCAGCCCGTGATCGCCGATACGGCCCAAAAATCGCACTGATAGGATCACCATCACGTTGTACGCCACATGCCCGACGATCGAAGGCACCAGCGAGCCGCTGTACAGACGCGTCAAACCGAAGGCGATGCCGAGCACGACCGTGCCGGCGATCTGCGTGGGTTCGAGATGGAACAGACCGAACATGAGGCTCGGCACCAGCACCATCTCCGCATGCGATCGCTTCTCGAACGCGCGCGTGATGAGCCCGCGGAACATCAACTCTTCGACCAACGCCGGCAACACCGCCGCCGCGAACAACACCCCCACCAGGCCGCCACTCGTCGCATTTTGTGAAACCGCCACCACCAATCGTTCGGCGTTGATCTCGCGACCCAAGAATCGAAACGCGAGCTCTGCCGCGAATTCTGCGAGCGGCCCGAAGCCAAACACGATCAGCAGCCCGGCACCGATGGTGCGTATCGTGGGATGACCGAGCGGGAACACATGACCGATGTGCGGCCTGTGTCGCACGATCCAGAGCGTGAGCGTGAGCGCGACAGCGAGCTCATTGACCGCGATCGAGATCGCAATCCAGGTCGAGCTGGTAAAAAGTGGAGACGAATGCGGATCGCTGACCAGCGAAAGCGCGCGTTCCACGGGCAACCCCGCGCGCACGGCCAACACCGCAGCCGTCGCGGCCACCCCCACGCCGGCCACCAACACCGCGATCAGCGCCACGAGCCAAAAAACCATGGCTTGCAGCCGCGTTGGAATTTCCCGACTGGGAGGAAGCGGGGGCATGCTGGCGGTCGTCATCTCGGGCTCGAGATGAGTCTACCCTCGGCTGGGGCGGAGGGCGGCTCGCCAAAGACTTCGGTCCCCGACGCCGGTCGTTGTATCGTCCGAGCGCGATGGGTAACCGCCTCGGATTTGGCTGCATTTTGTGGGTTCTGTCGGCGATCAGCGGCTGTTCCAGCACGGAAACCGTCTTCGATCCGAACGCAAGCGTGAGTAGCTTTTGCGGCAATTGGGCCAAGGCAGCCTGCTCGGACGAGACCGTGCTGGCCTGTTCCGGAGCAGCCAAAGTCGACGCTGCCCTGACCGACTCCTGTGTCACCAGTCAACGACTCTTTTGCGAGGGGTTGGTACCCCGAACGGGCTACAGCTCGCTGAAGGCCACGCAGTGCCTGAACGCCGTGCAAGCCGCCTACAAAGACGCGCGGCTCAGCGCGGAAGAGGTGCTCACGGTGCGCCACCTCGGCGAGCCGTGCAACCACCTGATCAAGGGTCCGCAGCGTGCAGCAGAAAGCTGTTCCAAGGACGACGACTGCAACACGCTCGACAACTACCTGTGCGTGATGAAGGGCGGGCAGGGCAGCTGTCAGATCCCGACCATGGTGGACAACGGCACCTCGTGCGCCGCGCCGGACGCTGCCTGCAACCCCGGGTTTTATTGCAGCGGCGGGGACGATCCCAACTGTGTGCAGAGCAAAGCGCTGGGCAAGACGTGCAGCGCCGACTTCGAGTGCGCGGCTGGTCTCGTGTGCGACTCCGACACCAACAAGTGCAGCGCGCGTGTCAGCCCCGAGAGCTGCAGCAAAGACGACGAGTGCGCGACCAGCGTCTGTGACATCCCAGTCAACTCCAGCACCGGTCGCTGCGTATCGGCGATCACTCTCTCGGCCAGCAGCGGAATCTGCGAGGATTTACGATGAATTTGCCTGACTCTGTGCGTGTTCTGGGGCCCTTCCTATGCGGCCTTGCGCTCGTCGCTTGCGAGGAAGAGCGCAAACCGGCGCCGCCCAAAGCCGAAGCCACGGCCACGGCGACTGCCACGGCCACCGAGGCCCCAAAGCCCTCCGGGCCTCCCACCTTCGAAATCGACACGCTCAGCGCCAAGGTCGGCTTCGACCGCGCGCTGCTCGATCAACGCGACGGGCGCACGAACCTGATCAACCTGCTCAAATCCAGCGAGAAGTACGTGAGCGGCAACGACGCGACGCTGATCGTGGATCGCAGCGCGAAGCTGCCCTGGGTCGTCGCGTTCATCGACGAGCTCGGCAAGCTCGGCGCCAGACACGTGATCGTGAAGACCGAGACTCGCAAGGAGTACGCTCCGAGCCTGCCCTTCAGCCCCGAGCTCACGCTCAAGCAGACGCCTGACTGCAGCGTGGTCGCGATGGTGCTGGAAGATCGCGGCACCGCGGTGTGGAAGCTCTCCGGCGGCGTCGCGACCAAGCATGGCAAGGGCATGGCCGGCCCGGATCTGAGCATGACCGGCGACAACATCGAATCCTTCGCCAAGCGCTGCAAGCACTCGAGCACGCTGTTCGTGTCCGTGGCTCCCAGCGTGGAGTGGGGGCTCGCCTATGATTTGGCAGTATCTGCCAAGACCTTGCCCAAGGCGAGCTTCGACACCTTCGTACTGCTGGGCGACACGCCGGTCCCCGGGCACAAAGTCGCGCTCCGACACTGACCAGCGTGCGCCAGCGTGCGCGTCCCGCTCCGGGGCGAGCTCGCCAGCAGCCGCGAATCAGCGGCTCGTCGGCGCGGCCGCAGCGGCCGCCGCAAATTGACCGAGCAGGCGCTCGATATCGGCGATGTTGAAGGGCTTCTCCAGCTGCGCGCCGGGGTGCTGTGACAGGAACTCTCTCGCGCGCGCCGTGAACGCGCCGCCGGTCATGAACACGAAGCGCTCGGCCAGCTCCGGGTAATCGGACTTGACGGCGTTGTACACGACCGCGCCGTTGACGTCCGGCATCATCAGATCGCACAGCACGAGATCGAACGAAGAGTCGGTCTGCAGCCGGTTGAGCGCCTCACGCCCGCTGGTGCAAATGCACACCTCGTGGCGGCCTTTGAAGGCATAGAGCAGGGTTTGGCCGAGCAGCGGCTCGTCGTCGATGATCAGAATCCGCGAGGGTGCCGGCTGCTGTTGTGAGGGCGCTTCCACGACCATGCTCTGCGGCGCGCTCTCCTCTGTCGCGAACGGCAACACCACT
>DASSMT010000312.1:0-17897 GCA_035688655.1 Polyangiaceae bacterium
GCGTTGACGTGAAAGCTGGGTGTCTTTTCTTTATGGAAAGGACACACGCCCACGTGGCTACGGCCGCGCTTCTGCAACCTGACGGTCTGCCCGATCAGCTCGACGATCCCAATCTCCCGCCGTACGCGGTCGAGGGTCTCCTGTCCGATCACGGAATTCACATACTCCAAATTGCGAGCGAGGAAAGGCCCGGGCGCGTGCACACGTTACATTTTTGTAACGCGATTCCCGAGCCTCTTCCGGCTCAGTTGGCATTGACTGAACGAGTGGTCAGTATACACTCAAGAGCCGCAATGCGCTCGTTACCGCTCCGAAACCCGCCGAATCGCTGGCGCAAAGAGCTCGTCAGCTTCGACGAAAGCGCGGCAGAAGACGCGCCGCGCGTCGAGCTCACGGTGTTTCAGGATCAAACCCAGCAGATCCTGTCCGACAACGACAGTCCGGATCTCGGTTTCAAGTTCAGCATCAATCCATACCGTGGCTGTTTGCACGGCTGCGCCTACTGCTACGCGCGCCCCACTCATGAATATCTGGGCTTCGGTGCCGGGGCCGATTTCGAGCGCAAGATCGTGGTCAAGCTGCGCGCGGCGGAGCTCTTGCGCCAAGCCTTCGAGAAGCCCAGCTGGCAGGGAGAGCTCATCCTCTTCAGCGGCAACACGGATTGCTATCAACCGCTCGAAGCAAACTACGGCCTGACCCGCGCCTGCCTCGCCGTGTGTGCCGAGTACCGGAACCCGTCGCACGTCATCACCAAATCCACCCTGGTCGAGCGCGACGCAGATCTCTTGGCCGAGCTCGCTCGGCACGGGGCCGGGTCCGTGACGGTCACGGTTCCGTTTTGGGATCCAGTCGTCGCCCGCGCGCTCGAGCCGCTCGTCCCCACGCCGAAACGGCGGATCGAAACCGTGCGTCGCTTGGCGGCGCAGGGCATCCCGGTCTCCGTCAACGTCGCGCCGCTCATCCCCGGCCTCAGCGAGCGGGACCTCGTGCCCATTTTGGAGGCGGCACACGAGGCCGGCGCCGCGAGCGCCGCGATGATCCCGCTACGGCTCCCGGGCAGCGTCGAGCCCGTGTTCGTCGAGCGCTTGCGCGAAGCCCTGCCGCTCAGCGCCGAGAAGGTGCTGGCCCGCGTGCGCGAAATGCGCGGCGGCAAGCTGAACGACCCGCGCTTCGGCAGCCGCATGCGCGGTGACGGGCCGTACATCGAAACCGTGCGCCTGCTCTTCGACCAAACCGCGCGTCGCCTCGGCCTCGGTACCCGTGAAGTGGGCTTGACGCGAGATCCGGACGCGGGCGAACCGCTTCGCCCGGCGAGCCCGTTTCGCCGGCCCACGGACAAAGGCGGCCAGCTTCGGCTGTTCTGAGTGAATCGGCTGTTCTGAGTGAAGACGAGAGAGGGTTTTTGATGGTCACGCGCCGAGGCCTGTCGCGTCACAGCCTTCGGCGTCGCGCACGGCTGCAGATAGGAAGACTAACCGCCGAGCCGCAGCTCATGATTGGTCACAAGTGCAACGGCCAACCTGACAGCAACGATCCGGGCGAAGGCGCCACTCGTAGCTCGAAAAGATACTGTGTGAACACAGCATTGTTTCCGCGGCGGCAGGGCGTCGGATGAAAGTTGAACCGCGACGCGCGCGATCGTTGCTCGAAAGATACTGTGTGAACACAGCATTGTTTCCGCAGCGGGAGGCGTGCCCACGTAGGATGAAGTCAAACGGCGACGCGCGCGATCCATGCTGCGCGCCGTGGAGGCAGCAAAGCCCGCAAAACGGCTCTCCGAAGCGAAGAGCACCCCTGAAGGCAAGGGGATTGGGGTGAGTCATGCTACGCTCGGCGCGTGGCTGAGCCAGCCGACAGAGTTTCTGCTTCGATGCTTCGATGACCACCCTCGACTCGACCTCCGAAAAGCGGCGAGCCTTTCGTCGATTGCATGAATCCGGCTGCTTTCTCTTGCCCAATCCGTGGGACGTGGGCAGCGCCCTTTACCTGCAGAGCCTGGGCTTCAAGGCGCTCGCCAGCAGCAGCGCGGGCTTTGCCTGGTCGCGCGGGCGCGCGGACGGCGCGCTCGGGCGCGCGCAAGTCTTGGCGCACTTGCGAGAGCTGGCCTCTGCAAGCGCGCTGCCGCTGAATGCCGACTTCGAGAACGGCTTTGGAAAAGACGCACAGGGCGTGGCAGAGAGCGTGCGCTTGGCGGTGGAGACTGGCATTGCCGGGCTTTCGATCGAAGACGCGAGCGGCGATCCCGAAAGCCCGATCTTCGAGCTCGCAGTTGCCGTCGAGCGGCTGCGCGCCGCTCGCGCGGCCATCGATCACAGCGGCGGCGAGACGCTGCTCGTCGCGCGCGCAGAGAACTTCATCACTGGTCGGCCTGATCTGCCGGACACCATTGCGCGCCTCCAGGCTTACGCCGAAGCCGGCGCGGATTGCCTGTACGCTCCCGGCATCCGAACTCGCGAACAGATCCGCGCCGTGGTTCTCGCCGTCGCGCCGAAGCCCGTGAACGTGCTCGTCGGTTGGCAAAGCGACCTCACGCTCGACGCGCTCGCCGAGCTCGGAGTGCGGCGCGTCAGCGTGGGTGGCGCGCTCGCTCGTTCGGCCTGGGCTGGCTTGCAGCGCGCGGCAAAATCTCTAGTAGAGGGGCGTTTCGACGAGTTCGCCGCCGCGGCCTCTGGACAGGAACTGAACGCGCTGTTCCGCGGCTGAGGGCTTGCCAAGGCCAGGCCCGCGGGGCACGCTTCGCCCCGTGCTTACGACTACTCTGACCGCGAGTCGCGCCGAAAACCTCGAATTCTGGCGAGAGCTCTGCCCCGAGCTCGGCATCGAAGAAAAGAGCGCACCGCCTCATGCGGAGCTCGGCGACGTGAAGGAGCTCTATCAACACCTCCGCCGCGAGGGCTACATCAACGTGCCCGGCGTGCTCGAGCCGGGCACCGTCGCTCCGCTCCGCGACTGCATTGCCCGGCTCCACGAGCAGAAGATCCCGCTCGCCTTCGCCTTCGTGTACGACCAATTCTGGCACGTGTTCCAGAGCGTCGCGCGCTTCATGGAAACCGCGCTCGGCTCCAACTACCGCGCACTGCCGGACTTTTGGGTGTGGCATGTGCCGGCGACGGATCAGGGCATGGGCTGGGGACCGCATCGCGACCGCGTGCAACCCACGGTCGATCCCGACAACTCGCCGCATTCACTGACCGTGTGGTTGCCCTTCACGGACGCGACCCCGCTGAACGGCTGCATCTACATGCTGCCCGCGCACCTGGACGAGCGTTTCAAGATCCGCCGCTGGGATGGCGAGGACAACAACCAGGTGAAGGAGCCGCAGAATATCCGCGCGCTGCCCGCCAAGGCCGGCAGCTTTTTGGCCTGGAATCAGGGTGTGTTGCACTGGGGCGGACGCGCCAGCCGCCTCGCCGCAGGGCCACGCGCGAGCGCCGCCTTCGAATTCCAGCGCGGCGATCGCGCGGCCTTCAACAAGCCGTTGCTCGATCCCAAGCGCACGCCGCCGTTTCGTGAGCGGCTCGGCTTGATCGGCAAACAAGTCATCCAGTATCAACACATGTATCCGCTCACTCCCGACGTGCAGCAGATCGCCGAGCACTTGCGCGACAAGTACATGCCGCTCGGCGCGCCTCCGGCCGCTGTGCTCATGGGCTCGAGCGGCAGCGGCGGCGGCGGTTGAAACTGGGCGGCTGCGCCGGGCCAGAGCTGGTACTCTCGCGCCCATGACCGCACGCGATCCGATGACGGCGGAGGAGCGGGCGGAGCAAATGCTCCGTCCGCGACCGAGACAGCTGCCGATCGCGCCGCACGCGCCACGAGCTCGTCGTCAATTGCCGCTCGCGCCCAGCGTCCGCCCGGTCGACGAGGCTGCGCGACCTCTGTACGCGGTTTGGGAAATCACCCTCAAGTGTGATTTGGCTTGCCGCCACTGCGGCTCGCGCGCCGGGCACGAGCGCAGCGACGAGCTGAGCAGCGCAGAGTGTCTGGATTTGGTGCGACAGATGGCCGAGCTCGGCGTGCGCGAGACCACGCTCATCGGCGGTGAAGCGTACCTGCGTGAGGATTGGCTCGAAATAGTACGCGAGCTCAAGCGCTTCGACATCTCACCGACGATGACCACGGGCGGCCGCGGCATGAACGCGGAGCGTGCCCGGCAAGCCAAGGAAGCCGGTATGGATAGCGTGAGCGTATCCATCGATGGCAGCGAAGCGACCCACGATCGCTTGCGCGGAGTCCCGGGTTCGCATCGCGCCGCGCTGGAGGCCATGCGCGTGATGCGTGCGGCGGGTATGCGCGTCGCCAGCAACACGCAGATCAACCGCCTGAGCATGCCGGAGCTGCCAGAAATTCTGGAGACGATTGCCGAACTCGGCGCGCACAGCTGGCAGATTGCGCTCACGGTGCCCATGGGCCGCGCCGCAGACGAGCCGGACGTCCTGCTCCGGCCCTGGGACATGCTCGAGCTCTTTCCGCTCTTGGCCCGACTCAAAACGCGCTGTGACGAGCTCGGAGTCCGGCTCTGGCCCGGCAACAACGTCGGTTACTTCGGCCCGCACGAAACGGCGCTGAAGGGTGGGATGCCGCGCGGTCACATGGCCTCGTGCGGCGCGGGCCGCATGACGCTCGGCATCGAGGCCGACGGCGCGATCAAGGGCTGCCCGTCGCTCCCCACCGAAGCCTGGACCGGCGGCAACATTCGCGACAACTCACTGCGCGAAATTTGGGAGCGCAGCGCGCCCCTGCGCTACGTGCGCGATCGCACGGTCGCTGATCTGTGGGGCTTTTGCCGGACTTGCTACTATGCCGAGGAGTGCATGGCCGGCTGCACGTGGACCAGCCACGTGTTCTTCGGTCGACCTGGCAACAACCCCTATTGCCATCACCGCGCGCTGGAAATGCGCGCGCAGGGCAAGCGCGAACGCCTAGTCCAAACCCAGGCGGCTTCCGGCGTGCCCTTCGATTACTCTCATTTCGAAATCGTGGTCGAGGACGACCCGGCGGGGCAGGCCAGCGGCCTCCCAGCGCAGGAGACGAACGAATGAATCAGCTAGTCCCTTGTCCCGAGTGCGGTCGTCACGTGCGCGTGTCAGAGACCCAGTGTCCCTTCTGTGCGCTCCCGCTCGACCTGGGCGGAACGCCAGCGCCGCGCTCGTTGCGCGAGCGCTTGTCGCGTGCGGCAACGCTCGCGTTCGGTGCGACGTTCGCGTCGACCACCGCGCTGATCGACTGCAGCGCTGCGGTGCCGATCTATGGGGCCCCGGCTCCCAGCGCCGGCAGCGCGAACCTCGCCGGCGCATCGGGTTCGGGCGCAGGCAGCGCGGGCGAAGCTGCGGGTGGCGCGAGTGCCGGCGCGGCGCCGACCGCGGGCGCCGACAACGCGGCCAGCGGCGGCGGGCCAGTCCCGGTCTACGGCGCGCCCGCCGGCGGCGGATTTGGCGCGGGCAACGCGGGCTCCGGCAGCGGCGGCGCGCCCAAATAACCCTGCGGGGTGAAAGGTGCGGACGCGCTCGACCCCGTCCGCGACGCCGAAGGCTACGTGCGCCTTGCCGTGACGCGTGACCATCAATCAAACTCCCGTCAGTGCAGGTCGCGTTGCCTCGGTAGCTCGCCCGGTTCGAACAGAGGCAGTGCGCTGGGCGGTGGCTCGCCCGGTTCACGGGGCCCGTTCCAGATCAAGGTGTAGCCCGTCTCCGTGAACACCTCATGGGGGCCCCGTTCCAGAAACAGCACGTCGCCGCCGCGGAGCGCGCGTCCGTCGATGCGACCGGCGGCGCCGCTCGCCTGCACTCGATAGCGCCCCGAGCGCGGGATCTCGACGCTGCTGCTACCGGGAGCGAGCACGCGGGCGAGCACCCATACGTCGTCCGAGAAGCGCGAGTAATTGCGACGGAAGCCGAGCCAGTCCGCGCGATCGAGGAAGCTCCAGCGGTAGACGCTGATGGCGACGGGCGGGAACACGCGCTCGATGATGTGCCGCACCGTCTCGCGTCTGCCCGCGTGATACGCCGGCATGTACAGCGAATGGACGATCCAATCCTTTGCCACCGGCGGGCGCGAGACGACCAGCCCGCACAAATCCAGCACCGGATCGTCCGGGCCGGTCAACGCTTCCGCGGCCGCGACCACGCGCAGCTGGCGGTCCCACGATTTGCGGTAGTACGGGTCCTGCTCGCAATTCCAAAAGCAGACCAGCGCGAGCGCCGCGCAAGCCACGCCGAGCGCCGAGGAAAGCGTGGAACCCTGCCGCAGCTCCGCGATCGCCGACAGCGCGCGCGAAAAGCCGAACGACGCCATCAGGAGCCAAGCCGGCGTGAGCCAAGTGAGGTTGTAAGGAAAGGGCGTCGGGTTCAACGAGATCGACACAACCGACAAGACGAACACGAACAGCGGCACCCAGGCTTCGTCGAGCGGCTGCCGGGTCGAGGCTCGTCGTGCCACGCTCAGCAAGCCGAGCAGCACGAAGGCTGCGTGCACCGGGGCGCGCATCACGGCAAAGGTCAGCAGCGGCAGCGCCGACAAGCGATACGGAGGAGCGGACGAAAAATTCGTGAACTGCCGGAGCTGCTGCCAGTATTCGCTCAGCATGCCGGTCGCCGCGAACACCGCTGCCACGAGCGCGCTGCCGAGCAAAATGCCGGGCACGAAACGCAAACTCGCCCCGACGAAGCGTTTGAGCCAAGGCCGCTGTCCGCGTGCCGCGAACCACGCGCACAGCGCGAGTCCGGGCAGCCAAAGCGTAAACGCTTTCGAGGAATTGGCTTGAGTCAGGATCACGCCCAGCCCAGTGAGGCTCGCCGACCAGAGCTCGAGTCGGCCGCTCTGCGCGCGCTCGGCGGCCCAGGCCAAGAGCACGATCGCATAGGCAACGAAGATGTCGTGGCGTACTTCGAAGCCATGCCGCCAGAGCGGACCAAATGAGACCGCCGCAAAAAATACCGCGCCACGACCGAGCGCGTGCGGTAGCGAGCGCTGCACTTGGGCAACGCTCCAGCACACCCCGAACAAGAGCGCGAGCTCGACCATTCGGAAGCCGACGAACAAGCGCTCGCTGCTCGCGAGCCACAGGGCGAGCGGGCGGAACAGCACGCTGCTGAGCTCGATCGTGCCGTATTCCGGGTGGCCGAAGGCCGCGCCGAGTTGAATCGCGTACAGCCCCGAAAGCTCGTCGATGTGCAGGTGTCGTCGATACGACAGCCCCGCGCTGGCCAGGAAGAGCGCGACGCCCAGCGCTTGCAGCGCGAGGGCAACGAGCTTAGCGGCGCGGTCTCGAAACACAGGCACGGGCGGAAGCATGGGCGAAAGCGCGGAATATAAACCGCTGTCGGTGGAAACTAGGATGGCTGGAAGCTCGACGGGGGTCTGCCCGGATCCGCCTAGTTTTTCTTGCCTGCGCGAGTGCGTTGGCAGGCTGAGCGGCTCGTGGTACACGCGGCCCGGGTCATGGACCCAGTAACAGGCGCGCAGTAGCGCACCGCGACTTCCCCGACACCCGCACAGCGCAGGACTTAAGCGAACATGACGACGACAGCGAGCACGGCCGGCACCAAAGGTAAAATCACCCAAGTCATCGGGCCCGTGGTGGACGTGGAGTTTCCGGCGAACAAGCTGCCGAGGATCCTCAACGCGCTCACGCTCACCAATCCGTCGATCGATGGTGAGAAGGACAACCTCGTGCTCGAGGTCGCGCAGCACCTCGGTGAAGGCGTCGTGCGCGCCATCGCCATGGACGCGACCGAAGGTCTGGTGCGCGGCGCCGAAGTGACCGACACCGGCGACGCGATTCAAATGCCGGTCGGCAAGGAAGTGCTCGGCCGCATCCTCAACGTGGTCGGCAAGCCGGTGGATGGTGGGGGTCCGGTCAACGCCAAGCAGGGGCGCAGCATTCACCGCGAGCCGCCCGCCTTCGTCGATCAGAGCACGAACGTAGAAATCTTCGAGACCGGCATCAAAGTCATCGACTTGCTCGCCCCGTATCGTAAGGGCGGAAAGATCGGTCTGTTCGGTGGCGCCGGCGTCGGCAAGACCGTGCTCATCATGGAGCTCATCAACAACGTCGCCAAGGCGCACGGTGGCGTGAGCTGCTTCGCCGGTGTCGGTGAGCGCACCCGTGAAGGCAACGATTTGTACCTGGAAATGAGCGAGTCCAAGCTGGAGACCGGCGAAACCGTGCTCAGCAAGACCGCGCTGGTGTACGGCCAGATGAACGAGCCGCCAGGCGCGCGCGCTCGCGTCGCGCTCTCGGCGCTGACCGCGGCCGAGTACTTCCGCGACGAAGAAGGCCAGGACGTGCTGCTGTTCGTCGACAATATCTTCCGCTTCACCCAGGCCGGTAGCGAGGTGTCCGCGCTGCTCGGTCGTATGCCCAGCGCCGTCGGTTATCAGCCCACGCTGTCGACCGAAATGGGCTCGCTGCAAGAGCGCATCACGTCCACGAAGAAGGGCTCGATCACCAGCGTGCAAGCGATCTACGTGCCAGCCGACGATCTCACCGATCCCGCGCCCGCCACCGCGTTCGCGCACTTGGACGCCACCACCGTGCTCTCGCGCGCCATTTCCGAGCTCGGCATCTATCCCGCGGTGGATCCCCTCGACTCGACCAGCACCATGCTCTCGCCCCAGGTCGTCGGCGATACCCACTATGGCATCGCGCGCCAGGTGCAGAAGACGCTGCAGCGCTACAAGGACCTGCAGGACATCATCGCCATCTTGGGCATGGATGAGCTCAGCGAAGACGACAAACTCGTCGTTGCACGCGCGCGCAAGATCCAGCGCTTCTTGTCGCAGCCGTTCTTCGTGGCCGCGCAGTTCACCGGTTTGGCTGGCAAATTCGTGCCGCTCAAAGAGACCATCACGGGCTTCCAGGAAATTCTGTCCGGCGCGCTCGACGAGCTGCCGGAGCAGGCGTTCTACATGGTCGGTAACGTGGAAGAAGCCAAGGCCAAGGCCGCGCAGCTGAAACAGGCGGCTTCCTGATGGCCGACACGATCCATCTAGAGATCGTGACGCCAGACGGTCTGAAGCTCGCTGCCGACGTGAACGAGTTTACGGCGCCGGGCGTCGTGGGCGAGTTCGGCGTATTGCCAGGCCACGTGCCGTTGCTCACGGGTCTCGCCACCGGAATCGTCACGTATCAGGTCGGTGCCGAGAAACACGCCGTGGCCATCGGCCGTGGCTACGCCGAAATCGCCGCCGACAAGGCCACGCTGCTCACCCTCAATTTCATCAAGAAAGAGGACGTCGATCCGGTCGTCGTCCGTCTGGAGCTGAAGGCCGCGGACGAAGCGCTCGACAAGTTCGAAGGCGATCTGCAGGGCCCCGAGTACACCGAGCTGCTCGCGCGTGAGCTGTGGGCCGCCGCCGAGCTCGAGGTGTACGGGGATCCGCCACCACCACGGATGAAGGTCTTGAACGAGATGTCCTTCGGCCACCGCGAGAACTACGCGGAGCTCGCCAAGAAAGACGGCGAATCTGCGGCCAGTGAGGACAAGCCGGCCCATTGAGCCAGTGGAGCCCGAAGGCCCAGCTGCAAAGCCGCGGGCTCCGTCCCAAAAAGCACTTCGGTCAGAATTTCCTCGCCGACGAGCAGCTCGCCCAGCGCATCGCGGATCTGGTGCCCGCGGGCGCGAGCGTGGTGGAGCTGGGCGCCGGTCTCGGCGCTCTCACTAGGCCGCTGCTCTCCCGCGCAGGGCGACTCGTAGCCGTCGAGCGAGACCGTGATTTGGTGCCGGCGCTCGGTGAGCTATTTGCGAGCGAGATTGAAAGCGGGCAATTGCGCGTCGAAGAGGCCGACGCCAAATCGATCAGCGTCAGTGATTTGCTGAAGGATGCGCCGCGCCCGTTCGTGCTCGCGGGCAACCTGCCGTACCAAATTTCCGGTCCGCTCTTGGAGGCCGCGGTGCACATGGCGGGCGACGTGGAGCGCGTGATCTTCCTACTGCAGCTGGAGGTCGTCGATCGCCTGATCGCCAAGCCGAACAGCGAACACTATGGCGCGCTGTCGGTGTTCGTGCAGGCGGCCTTCGAGGTCGAGCGGGCGCTGGTGATTCGTCGCGGTGCATTCTATCCGCAGCCGGAAGTCGACTCGGCGGTGGTGCTCTTGAAGCCGCACGCGTCGCGCGTGCCGGAGACCACCGCCTTCCGCGCGCTGGTGCGCGCCGCGTTTCAGCAACGACGCAAGAAATTGCGCAACGCTTGGGAGAATGTGTGCGGCGCCGACCGCGAAACGCTCGCGGCGCGTGCCCAGCGCGCAGGGATCGATCTGGACGCCCGCGGCGAAACTCTGGCCGTCGTCGACTTCGCGCGCATGGCCGCGGAGTTCGAGCCTTGAATAGGCTCTTCTGCCTGCTCGCGCTCGGCCTGCTCGGCTGTCACGACAAGCCAGAGCCGGATCCGCTGGTGGAACGCGCGGCGTTCGGGGTCTTCTTCGGCGGCCAGATCCAGGATCGCAAAGAGCTCCCGTTCGAGCTCGATCGCGCCAAACAAAGCTGCGGCATTCGCGTGGATTTTCGCGCGCCGCTGACGCGGCCCGCGCGGTTGAGCTGGGAAATCGAGCGGCCGCTCAACGCCAAGGCCGGCTCGAGCAAAACCGACGCCGGCCAAGAGCGCGTGACGGAGGTCGGTGAAGTCCGAGCGCGCATCGGCGAACGCCGGCTCGACGTGCCGGTGCTACTTCGGCAGGGACAGGTCCTCGGCAACTGGCACGTGCGAGTGAAGGTCGAGGAGCGCACGGTCATCGATCGTGACGTGTTGGTGTTCGATGCGCGCGAGCGACGCGAGCGCGACGCCGACGCGGGACGTTGAGCGCACGCGCAGCAGCTTGATGCCCAAGCGCGCCAGCGCCGCCGCACCGCGTTCGTGCGCCGCTCGGGCTTGGGCCACGAGCGCGGTGAGCACGGCCTGGGAAGTGCCGGGCGCGGCGCGCTCCAGATCGAGATCGAAGCGCATGGGCACCCAGCGCAGCTCGTGACGCCTTCGCGCGTGATGGGCGAGCGCGCGCTCGAGCGCGCCGCGGCTGGTCGGATCGGGCGTCGGAGACCAGACGTAAATCAAGCTTGGCCGTGGCTTGTTGCGGCTGAGCTCGGACAAGACGCGGATCAGCTCCAGGTCGGTGCGCGGTCGATCGGGTTCCAGCCGCGCTGGGCTGGTGAGACCAAAGGCCAGCAAATAGCGGCGTAGGCTGCGCTCGCTGCGCGAACCCGAGAGCACCTCGTAGGCCTCGAACGGCGCACGTTGGCGCAAGCGGTCTGCGCGGCGAGCGATCCGCTCGAGCTCGCTCGAACGCACCCGATCGGCCGCGTTGGGGTCGAGCGGGCGCATGTGTTCGAGCACGCGCGCGGCGACGTCCGCCTCATCCAGCCCACTGCGGTCGGCGTCGACGAAGGTGGCGACTTGGCTGAGCAGAGAAAGCATGCGCGCGGTGTGCGTCGGACCGCGATCGGGCGTGAGCATGTGCAGCGTGCGCGCCGCGACCACGCACAAGCCGATGCGATCACCGCGCGCAGCGTGCATCGTGGCAAAGCCAGAAACCTCGTCGATTGCCCGATCGAGCGGGGTGTGACCCGGGTTGCCCGCGCCGAGCTCGACGGAGGCGTCGAGCACGAACCACACGACGTCTCGCTCTTCGCGCTCGTATTCACGGACCATCAACCGGCCGCGCTTGGCCGTCGCTTTCCAAGCCACGCGGCGGAGCGCGTCGCCCGAGCGGTGCTCGCGCAGTTCGCGCAGCTGTTCACCGTCGCCCACTGCAGGGCCTGGGCGACCGTGCTCGGCCGCGCGGTGACTCCGCCCGCCGCGCGCTTGGTGCGCGAAGGCCTGGTACGCGCGCGGCATCACCTCTACCCCGAACGGGTTGGCGAAGGTCAACGGCACCTCGTACAGCCCCGGGTTCCCTTGAACCTCCAGCGACAAGCCGTGGATCCCGTAACGCCCGACGCGTTTACCGGAGACGCGCAGCACGACGCGCAGCCGGCCGGCCGCGGGCACCTCGCCCTGCGCGGGCACGATTTCGATGGCCAGCTCGGGCGCATACACCGCGCGCAGACCGACGAAGCGTGCGGCGCGCGAGTCGCGGTTGCGCACTTCGGCTTCGATCTCGAGCAGCTCACCCCGGCTGGTGCGCGCGCTGCGCGCTTCACCGCGCCACAGCATCTCGAAACCGGCGTTGCGGATGCGGTTCACGCTGAACTCGGTGACGGCACGCGCGAGCGCGAGGCCGACGAGCAAAGCCCCGGCCCACGCGACGACGGGGCCGCTTTGCATCAGAAGCCCAGCCGCGACCGCGACCAGGGCTGTCCCTGCCAGATCGATGCTGGTGCGAGTCGGGTGGACCTGCACGGAAGCAAGAGACTATCCTAGGTTCGGGTAGACTTGAACCGCTGGCTCGCCCCTTCTTTTGCGCGCTGCTTCATCTCGGGCTACGGCGTCTTGGCGAGCTTGGCCGGCACGAGCGTCGCTTTTGCACAGCCCATTGACGCGGAACCCGAAAGCGAGCCCAGGCAGTCCCCCGAGCGGCCGGAACACACCGGGTATTCCGCGCTCGAGCGCAGCGTCATCCAACAAAAGCTCACCGAACACGGGCTCACTCGAGACAGCTCGCCCGAGGGGAAGCTGATCGAAGACATCCAGATCGTCTCCCTCGAGGTGTTCGACGAGCGCGATCCGGTCCCTGACTTCGTCAATGTGTTCCATGCCACGACGCGCGAGGAGGTGATCCGGCGTGAGCTCCTGTTCGACCAAGGCGAGCGATACCGCTCCACGTTCGTGCACGAGACGGAGCGCAATCTGCGCAAGGTTCCGCAGCTGTCGATCGTGCTGATCGTCGCTGCCAAAGGCAGCACTCCCGATCGCGTGCGACTGCTCGTGATCACCAAAGACGTCTGGAGCCTGCGGCTCAATTGGGATCTGCAGCTGTCGAACTCGACCATCAAGCGGCTGGTGCTGAACCCGAGCGAATGGAACCTATTTGGATCACATGCCATCGTCGGCGCCACATTCGTGCTCGATCTGGCCACGTATTCCATGGGTTTCAGCGTCGAGCACCGGCGCTTGCTCGGTTCGCACCAGCAAATCGCGCTTGCGGGAAACGTGGTTAAAAACCGCTACAGCGGTGAGAACGAGGGCTCGTTCGGTGAGTTTCGCTACGGTCAACCACTGTACTCGCTCGATACGCGCTGGTCGTGGGGCACGTCGATCTTGTGGTTGAAGGACATCGCGCGCCGCTTCCGCGGCGTGGAAGTCGATTCGACGGCCGGCATTCCGGTGGAGTACAACCGGGATCGATTGTACGGCGGTTACGAGCTCGTGCGCTCGTTCGGCCGGCGCTTCAAATACGATCTGTCGGTGGGCTTCGAGGCGGATCGCCGCGTCTACAGCACGCTCGATTTGTCCAGCTATTCGCCGCTTCAGGTGCAGCGGTTCATCGCCAAGGAGCTGCCGATCTCCGATCAGCGGCTGGGCCCGTTCCTGCAACTGCATGTCCATCGCAGCGATTATCGCGCGTACTTGGATGTCGAGACCCTCGGCCTCCAAGAAGATTTCCATCGCGGGCATGACGTGGTGCTGCGTATGTACGGCGGCATCAACGCGCTCGGTTCGACGCGCGATCTGGTCGGCTCACTGGCATCGGCCTCGTACATGTTGCCCGTGGAGGACGGCTTCATTCTGCCGATCGTCACCTCGAACATCGAATGGGGGTCCCTGAACCGCAACGATGCGTCCTTTCAGGCTGGGATGCGCATCGTATCTCCGCGGCTCGGTTTCGGTCGGCTGATGATCGATGGCCAATTCTTCACTCGCTATTACAACTATCGAAACCAGCACTACTTGCTCGGCGGGGACAACCGCTTGCGTGGCTACGAGCCGGGAGCGGTCGTGGGTTCTAACTGGGCGGCCATCAATACCGAGCTGCGCACGACCTCGTTCGATTTTTTCTCGGCGCAAGTCGGTGCCGCCGCCTTCTATGACGTGGCCGACGCGAACGACCACGTAGACCGGTTACGACTCAAACACGGCGTCGGGCTCGGGCTGCGCGTGCTGTTTCCCGAGTTCGACCGGATCGCGCTGCGGGCGGATTGGGGCTTCCCGCTGAGCCCCGGCTATCACACCTTTCCTGGCGCGTTTTTTCTGTCCTTTGGCCAGGCATTCAGCATGCCGGCGGTGCCCGTGCCGAGCGTCCTGACCCAGACGTTGTAACCCCATGCTATAGTTTGGGGTTCGCCATGAGCGACCTTTCACGCGTCCCGCCTGATCTCCGACGCTTCGTCGTGGAACAAGACTACGCGCAGTACAACGAAGTCGACCAGGCGGTCTGGCGCTTCGTGTTGCTCCAGACCCATCAACGGCTGCAATACACGGCACACTCGGCGTATCGAGATGGCCTTGCCCAAACCGGCATTTCGGTCGAGCGTATCCCGCGCATCGCCGAGATGAACGAGTGCCTTTCGCGCTTTGGCTGGAGCGCGGTGTGCGTGGACGGCTTCATTCCGCCGCGCGCGTTCCAAGATTTTCAAGCCGCCAGCATCTTGCCGATCGCCGCGGACATTCGCTCGATCGAACATCTGACGTACACGCCGGCCCCGGACATCATCCACGAAGCGGCCGGCCACGCGCCCATCTTGCCGGACGCGAGCTACGCGGCCTACCTGCGAGCGCTGGGCGAGGTGGGCAAGAAAGCCTTTTCTTCCCCGGAAGACGCGCGCGTGTACGCGGCGATCTTCGAGCTATCCGAGGTCAAAGAGACGCGCGGCGCGTCGCCCGCGCTCTTGCAACGCGCCGAACAGCGACTCGAGAGCGCGCTTTCGCAAGTCACCACCGTGAGCGAAGCCAGCCGCATGTCGCGTCTGTATTGGTGGACCGCGGAGTACGGCCTGGTCGGTACGCCCAGCGACTACCGCCTGTACGGCGCTGGCCTGCTCTCGTCGCTCTGGGAGAGCTACAGCTGTCATGCTCCCACGGTTCGCAAGCTCCCGCTGAGCGCGGAGTGCGTGGAGCAGAGCTACGACATTACCAAACCCCAGCCGCAATTGTTCGTCGCTCGCGATTTCGAGCAGCTGTTCTCGGTGCTGCGCGAGGTCGACGCCGGGCTCGTCCACCACCAGGGAGGTGATGCCTCGCTGCAGGCGGCGCTGCGCAGCGAAGAGCTGTCCACTTGCCATTTTCGCGAGCAACGCTTCGTCACGGGCGTCCTGCGTGGCCTGTCGGGTGACGCCGCGGGCGGCATCTTGAGCTTTCAGGGCCGCGTCGGCGTGGGCGAGCAGGGGAGGCTCACGCAGGTCATGGACACCGGCCAAGACAGTTGGCATCTGCCGTTCGGATCCTGGGCGAGCGATGCGCCATTGTGCTCGCCCGCGTCGCTCGGCAAGCGCGTTCGGGTGCTTTTCGCCTCGGGCGTCGAGCTCGAGGGTGAGCTCGCCCGCATCTCTCGCGACGCACGCGGCTGGCCCCTCAGCATGCGCCTGCTGGACTTTCAGCTCGTCTCAGAGCGCGCCGGAGTCTGCCAACGCGGCGCGGATTACGAGTGGTTCGTCGCTCCCGAGTTGCTGACCGCGCATGCCGGGGCGCTCGACGGCGCGTTCCATCCCGCGAGCGAGTTCCCGGCGCTCCGCGTGCCGAAGCCCCGGGAACTGGCGAGCCGCGAGCGCGCGCTGCTCTCTCTCTACGAGCGCGCGATCGAAGCCTTCCGAAACCAGGCGGGCAGCGGCGCTTTGCCCGTGTTCCACGCCATCCACCGCGAGCTCTGCACTCACTTTCCGGATGAGTGGCTGCTGCGCTGGAACTTGCTCGAGTGCTTGTGCAAGTGGGGCGACACGGGCGCGTTCGGCGCTGAGCTCGAGCGGGAACTGCTGGCGCTCGAGCTCAAGTTTGCTCAGCGAGAGCCGATCGCGTCCGGGCTGCGCTACTTGGCGTCCCTGGCGGCTTGAAATCGCGCAGGTCACCGCCGGCCCGGCGTTCGGCTGGTGGCGTGGTCCCCGAACATCCGATAATTACTAATAATTATTGCTGGGCTGAATCTGGCTGGACGCTCAGCCGTTTTCTGACGTAATAACATGCGTATTCGTCTGACTGGACGGTCAGCGCCGTTTGTCGACGCTGACTTGTCCAAGCGTTCGTTTGGCGAGGCACACATGGATGTACTTACCGATGTTTTGGACACCGTTCGCGTCGTAGCCGCGTGCTACGGCCGCATGGAGGCGACGGCGCCGTGGGGGATCCGCATCCGCGCCGGCGAAGACGCCAAATTCCACATCGTGCTCGAGGGGCGAGCGCGGCTGCAGCTCGACGGCGCGGAACCACCGATCGAGTTGAGCGCCGGGGACATCATCGCCTTGCCTCACGGTCACGCCCACACGCTGCTCGATGATCCGAACGCGGTGGCCGAGCCGCTCGAAGAATTGCTGGTCTGTCGCGCTCGCGGCGACGGCACCGTGTTCCGCGTCGGGGGCGGCGGCGAGTCGGCGACCATCGTCAGCGGCCGCTTCCGCTTCGAGGATCGCAAGAACAACCCGCTCTTGTCCGTGCTGCCGCCCGTGATCACTCTCAAGGGTGAGATGGGTAAATCGGTGCGCTGGCTGGAGCCCACGCTCAAGTTCATCGCCTGTGAAGCGGCATCGGGTCGTCCCGGCGCCCAAACGGTGATCGCGCGCTTGGCTGACGTGTTGTTCATTCAAATCGTGCGCGGACATTTGGCGAGCTTGCCCGCCAATGGCAGCGGCTGGCTGGGCGCGCTCGCCGACGCACAAATCGGAGCAGCGCTCGGGTACATCCACCAGAACCCGGAGCAAGCGTGGACCGTTCAATCTTTGGCCTCGAAGGTTGCCATGTCGCGCTCCGCTTTCGCTTCGCGCTTCATGCGTTTGGTGGGTGAACCGCCGCTCTCTTACGTCACCCGTTGGCGCATGCAAAAAGCCGCAGGAATGCTGCGTGAAGGCAAGCAAACCCTGGCCGAAGTCGCAGCCCAAGTCGGCTACGATTCGGAAGCCGCCTTCAGCAAGGCCTTCAAACGCGCAGTCGGCTCCGCCCCCGGCGCGTATCGCCGCGGCCTGCGCGGCGGTCTGGAAGTCGTCGCCGCGTAGCTCACCCGCTCGCGCGCTCAGAATTTTGTTGATGGTCACGCTTCACAGCGTGACCGTCCCAGCCTTCGGCGTCGCGGACGAAGGGGAGTGGGATCAAACTCAGGGAGCCGGTCCGGTCGAGAACAGCGTGCGCGTCGAGGTGCGATGCTGGATCGCGACCGCCCCAAAAAAGGCGGCGCGCCGTTACACCGGGCGTACGGCGCGGCGGTAGCTCACTTTGGTGAGCGCTTCTTCTACCAGGGCGCTGCGGGCGCGCGGGTCGCCCTCGAGCTCCGGGGTGAGGATCAGGCGGTGGGCGAGCACGGGGGACGCCACCAAGCGCACGTCGTCCGGGGTCACGAAGGGTCGACCGCTGAGCACCGCGTGCGATTTTGCGGCGCGGAGCAGGCCGAGCGACGCGCGCGGGGACGCGCCCAGCACGACCCGCGGGTGATTGCGCGTGTAGTTGCTGAGCGCCACGGCATATTCGAACAAGTCGTCTTCGACGTGCACGCGCGCAGCGATCGACTGCAGCTGCAGGACGTCGGGGCCGGAGAGCACCACGAACGGTTCGGGCGCGATGATCCCGTGGGAACGCAGCATCTGCACTTCGTCCCGCTCGTTCGGGTAGCCCATGGGCACGCGCACCAAGAAACGATCGATTTGGGCTTCGGGGAGGGGATAGGTGCCCTCGAGATCGACCGGATTCTGCGTCGCGAGCACGAAGAAGGGATCGGGCAGCTCGAAGCGATCGCCCTCGATCGTCACTTGACGCTCCTGCATGGCTTCGAGCAACGCCGATTGTGTCTTGGCCGGCGCGCGGTTGATCTCGTCGGCCAAGAGCACGTT
>DASSMT010000338.1:0-20781 GCA_035688655.1 Polyangiaceae bacterium
CCGCGCTATTTCCGTTGCCCGCTGCGGTCGCCCCACGAGAGGTGGCGGTCGAGCGCGGCTTGACCAAAGAGTCGCAGCGCGCCGGCGTGCTTGCTTTCATCCAGCGTCACGCCCGTGCCGCAGGCAAGCCGATTCATGAACGCGAAGCAGGAGGCGATCAGCACGGCATCGAGGACCTCTGCCTCGCTGTGGCCGGCGGCGCGCAGCCGCTGGTAATTCGCGGAGCAGGTTTCTTCGGGGACACGGCTGAGCTCGGCGACGAAGCTCAGTAACTCCGCTTCACCATTCTCGAGCCCAGGGAGCGAGCGGAGCTGCTGCAGAGCTTGCTCGTCGTGGACTTCGGCGCGCAGGCGCGGAGCCAGCTCAGTCAGTTCGCTGACCAACGCCGCGTAATCCGCGGGGCTCCCGGTCCAGGCGCCTTCCAGGTAGCGCGCGTGAGTGGCGAGGCAGAAGAAGCAATCATTCAGTGCCGAGACCCAGGTGGCGATCAGCTCTTCGCGCCGGCGCCCCAGACTGGAAGCGCCGAAGGCCACGGCGTAATTGAGGCCGAGCACGGCGCTGAACGCGCGCGGGTTTCGCTTCAACACACCCACCACCGGCGGGACCCGCTCACCGCGGCTGCGCCAGGGCTCGGTCAGGCGCTCGAGCTCGGGTGTCGCGGTGTCGTCGGGGACCGTGAGCCAGGACATGGTGGCGCTCAGCTTTCGGGGTCTGGCAGCGAGTGCGCGAGTCGGAAGCCGACGAAGAAATACACGTGGTTCGGCTCGAACCAAAAGCGATCCGCGCAGCGCGCGCTCACGCGGCCACCGTACCACGCGCCCCCGCGCACCACGCGCAGTGGGGACGCCGAGGTCGCACCGATGGTCGACGCAGTTTCGGTCCAGTCGCGCATGTTGCCAGCCATGCCGCGCACGCCGTAGACCGATTGATCGTGGGGGAAAGAATCGACCGAGGCAACGCGCGCGCCGTCTTTGGTCGACTCACGAATGTTGCACAGGCTGGCGTCGAAGCGATCGCCCCACGGGAACCAGCGACCGTCTACGCCGCGCGCGGCCTTTTCCCACTCGCGCGCGCTGGGCAGCCGGTACGCGCGCTGGTCTTTCGCGGAGCGCCACTCGGCGTAGGCGACCGCATCGTACCAACTGACGCTCGACACCGGCGCGTCGAGCGCGACCAGATTCTCGGGCAGCTGCGGCTCGAATTCGAAGCCGTGCTCGGGGTGGTAGACCGCGTAGCTGCCGCCGTCCGGTGCCCGACGGGGCGCGCGCTGAGTCGCGAGCGTGAGATCGGTTCTCGCCAAGTCGTTCAAGAACTCCAGGTATTCTCGGACGGTGACCGGGTGACGCGCGATGGCGAAGCTGTCTACCTGCGGTTCGCTGCGCGGCAAGCTCCAGCCCTCGCTGTCGCCTCCCTCGATGAAGGGGCCCGCGGGCACCTCGCAGAAGCCGGGCGCGATTTCCGCGTCACGGTGCAATCGGATCGAGCCTTGCCAGTCTCGATTGCGGGAAATGTGCACGGGATAGACGAGCGGCGCGTAGCCCGCGAGCTCGACGCGTACGACGTAGCTGCCGAGGCCGAGCGCAACCCCTTGCACTGGGGTGGAGCCGGAAAACAGCGTCGGCCCGGGCTGCAGCAACAGATCTCGCTCTTCGAGACGAGAGATACGCACGAGCGCCCCGGCCGGTTCCGTGACCAGCGTCAGCGTGCCGTCGCCCGCGAGACGCTTTGCGTACCTGCCATCGTGATAGCGACGGACGAGGCGTGAGTAGAAGCCCACCTGGTCTGGTTGCGCGGAGTTCTCCGCTTCGATCAGTCGATCCCAGTAGTAGTCGGCGAGCAACTGACGGGCGGCAGTGTTCTCGCGCTCGAAGCCGAGCGCTTCGGTCAGCACGCCCACCACGTCCGTGCTCAAGTCGATCAGCTGACGGCGGCCGACACGAGCGGCCTGGTCGGCGTCGTACAGCTCACGCTTTTCGTCCACGCTCTGCCAACTCTCGAACGCGCCCTCGAGTTCGCGGCTTTTCCGCTCCAAATCAGCGACGACTTTGCGCTGCGACTGATAAACGCGGAGCAGCTCACGCGCCTCGGTCACCTTTTCTTCGGCCAGGTTGTGGCGACGGACTTTGTCCGTTTCGGTCTCGAGCCAGGCTTGGACCGCGCGATACAGGTCACGCACCTGGGGCTGCCGCTCTTCGGGAAGCTTGGCCAAGGCCTTCATGCAGGCCTCTTCCAGCTCGAGCGGGATGCTGCGATCGGGGGCCACGCTGCGCAGCGGCGGCGGCGGCGCGGTCAGCACCTCTCGGCATAAAATCAGGGGATTGTTGCCATTGAACGGTCGCTGAAGTGTCAACATCTCGTACAGGATCACGCCCAACGCATAGATGTCCGCGCGCTCGTCGACGGCCGCGCCCGCCCACTGTTCGGGTGCCATGTACGAGGGCGTACCGACGATTTGACCCGGCATGGTCAGATTGTCGCGTTGCGAATCCGTGTGCACGCCGGATGCGGAGCGCACTTTGGCGATGCCCCAGTCCACGACTTGAACCTCGCCGTGTTCGCCCAACATCACGTTGGCTGGCTTCAAATCGCGATGGATGACGCCCTGATGGTGAGCGTAAGACACGGCTTGCGTGATCTGCAGGAAGATCTGCATCAAGCGCGTGAGTGAATATTCCGCGACGACCGCCGCATCACCCGTGCACAGGCAACGCAGGACGTCGTACAAAGAGCTACCGCGGAGGTAGCGCATGGTGCTGAACGTGGGGCCACCCGCGCTCGATTCGAGCGTGTAGAGCGGAACGATGTTGGGGTGTTCCAGCTGCCCGAGCACCTGCGCCTCTTCGAGGAAGCGAGCGTTGCTCCCGTCCGGGTCGGCGTGCTGGACCTTGAGTGCGACACTGCGCAGCAGTGATTGGTCACGCGCGAGATACACCGTCGCCATGCCCCCCGCGCCGATCTTGCCGAGCACGACGTAGCGCCTGGGATCGATGACGTCGCTCAGGTGCCGAGCTTCAGAGGTCGAAACCGGTGCGACCGAGCTGCGCTCGCCCGTGATTGGCGCGGGTGCCTCGCCCTCGCGCAGGGTCCCTTCGGGGAAAGACGGCTGCAGCGACACCGTGCCATCGATGGTGTGCTGGCTGTCGGTCGAGGGAGAACCGATCGTCTGGGAATCGATCGGGGGCAAGCGAAAAGGGGGCATGAGCTGGCCAAAAACGTTGTCGCGAGAGTAACATAGCCCGCGCGTTTCGAACCAGCGTTCTACCTTTGCGGAGGCCTTCTCGGATCGACCATGCCACACATCCAACTTGCTGCAGAACTGCCGGGGATCTTGGGCTTGTTTGCCTTTCGGGCGGAAACCGCTGGGCCGCTTCGCGCACTCAGCGAAACATTGCTTCGTGGTCCATCGCCGCTCAGCGCGGCCGAGCGTGAGCTCATTGCAGCTCATGTCTCTCGACTCAACGAGTGCGCGTTTTGCTTCAAGTCGCACGCTGCAGCTGCGGGTGCCTTGCTCGGCCTGGGCGCGGGCATCTTCGAGCGGTTCTCGGATGGGACCTTGCCGGCGTCGGTCTCGCCGAAGCTGGCAGCGCTCCTGACGATTGCGGCTCAGGTGCAGCGAAGTGGCACGGCGGTTTCCGCCGAGACCATCTCGGCGGCGCGCGCGGCCGGCGCAAGCGATGTAGAAATTCACGACACGGTGCTGATCGCTGCGGCGTTCTGCATGTTCAACCGCTATGTCGATGGCCTCGGCACCTGGGCTCCCGCGCCCACCGAAGCGTATCTTCCAATGGGGAAGGAGCTCGCAGAGCACGGCTACGTTGCAAGGAGGAGCCAGCCCTAAAACCCCTCCCGTCGCTCTGAGCTGGCTCTCGGTCGGGTCACGAGGGAGTTACTGCTCGACGCGAGCGTGTCGTCGCCGTGCTCACGGCCGAGGACGTGAGCACGGCCGAGCGCGCATCACTGTTCGTGGCTGCACTTGAGGGCTCCGCCGTTTTCGTCGAACGTCGGGATGATGATCGTATTTCCGTCGAGTGAGACGGCCTCGCTCTGAGCCAGCAAACGGCCGACCAGCTTGGACCCCGATTGCAGGCTGATCCCCGTGGCTGCAATCACCGTTCCCGCGAACTCGACCCGCGCGCCGATCGACACGCCTTTGTCGGCCTGCCAGAAAACGCCACAGGCTTGGGCGCCGTTGGCGAGCACGACCTGAGTGGCATCTGCGACCGTCAGTGTGGAGTGGCTTCGGACTACGAAGAAGGCGTTCGGATCGCCGCCCGCGTCGAGGATGACGCGCCCACTCAAGAGCTGTTCGCTGTCGGAGTCATTCAGGCAAGTCACCCCCGGGTGGAGCGTGACCCCCGACGCAGCGCTGGCCGGTGCTGGGTAGGGTGCGTCGCACTCGCGCGCGCGGAGCTCACCCACGAGGCCGCTGATTTCTTGCTGAGTGAGCACCGTCCTCAGACTATTGGGCGGAGTAGAATCGGTTCCGAACGAGTACGCGGGTGGGTCGAAGCCGACGATGGCTTGGACTTTTGCGCCGCTGACTCCCAGATTTCCAGTCACCGTTGCGCCGTTGATCGCGCTGATCGAAGTATGGGCGAGGGCTGAAAAGCCTCGGGCGGCGCCCACGCTCGGGCCGCGATACACGCTCGGTTCGGCATTCGCGCCGCTTGCGGTGGCGTGCGCTTGGGCGTTCGCGATGGGGGGTGTGGCATCACTGCTCGCGGCCGGCGTGTCGTCGCTTTCGAGCGAGGTCAGGGCTTCGCCGCCGCACGAGATCGAAAGCAGCGACGTGAGCGCAAGAAGCGCGGCGGAAGGGAACGCTTTCACGTTGCGGGGAATTGCATGAATCGCGCCACGCCCCTTGACGCCTTGCGACCGCCGCTCGCGGGCGCTGCTGCGCGCGGGTCGCTGCTCGCGAGCGCGGGCTCTGGGGCGGTACAGCGCGCCACAGGCCGGCGATGACGTGACTCAGTGACACACGACACCGAGCGCGGCGCACGCGAAGCGTGCGCTCGGGCGAGAACGGCGAAATTCGCCTCGCGGCGCGCGCGTTACTTGCGGCGGCTGAGGCTCGGTTCGGCGGCGAGAGACGCGAAGTAGTCGATGAAACCGAGCTTTCCGGCCACGAAATCGCCGCGCCGAGTTTCACCGAGACACGCGACGGCGTTGGCGAAGGCGTAGGCGTTCACGTAGCCGCTGCTGCAGATCGCGACTTTATCCTGCTGGCTCAGGTTCTTGGCCAGCTCGTCCAGGCCGCTGAACTTGAACAGCTCGGTGTTCCCGTCCGTGAGGCTGCCCGAGGAGTCGATGGGGAGTCCCACCTCCTGATCGCGGTAGCGCCCCGCCTCGTCATAGTGCTCGAAGCCAAAGCCCAATGGATCGAACAGCCGGTGACAGGTGCGGCAAGTGCTGCCGGCCGCCATGTGCTGGTCTTCGTAGCGCTGGCGGGTCGTTTTGACGCCGGGCGATGCCGGGACCAGGGTGGGCACGCTTGCCGGAACCTGCGGGCGCTGTCCACACAAGAGTTTCTCGAACACGACCAAGCCGCGCAGCGTGGGCGAAGAAGCCGCTTCGTGCGAGTGCGCGGCGATCAGAGAACCCTGAGCGAGCACGCCCAAACCGCGACCCTCTGGGCGCTGGACCTTCGCGAAATCCGCGCTGGGCGCGGGCAGATTGTAGAACGAGGCCAGGGCTTGCGAGGGCGTCGTATACGACGCGGTGAGCAGCTCACGCGGGCCCCCGCGATCGCTTATCACCACTTGTTGGATGAATGCCTGAGTCTCTTTCACCATGTCCGGCGCGACGGCAGCGAAGCCGGACACGTTGGGCAGGGTGCTCGGTATTTGGTCGTAGCTCAGCCAACCTTTGAAGAAGCGCTGAAGCATGTCTTGGCCGGCGGGCGTGGCCAAGAGCTGGCCGGCGATCTCGCTCAGGTGTTCGGGCGAATCGAGCTGCCCGGCGTCGGCTTTGGCCAAGAGCTCGGGCGTGGGAGTCGTGCCCGAGTACATGTAAGCGAGCTCACTGGCGATCTCGTACGGCGTGAGCTGGTATTCGCTGCCCGAAAGCGTGCCAATCTCACGGCGATAGATGGCGTGCGGCGATTGAATCAGGCCGATCGTCAGCCAGCGCAGCGCGCTCTTGAAATCCGAGGCGGCCAAGCGCGCATCGAAGAACGACAGATAGCGATCTTGGTCCGCCTGGCTCAGCGGCCTGCGAAATAGGCGTCGCCCGAACTGATCGAGGAACGTCTGAGCGCAGGTACGATTGGGCGCGCTCCCGGCGCACGGCAAGACCTGGGGCAGCACGTCGTCCGCGACCAGCGCGGTGGCCAGAGCGGTCGCGGTGTCGAGCAACTTTCCGGCAACCTGCCCGCCCACGGTGAGCACGGCCGGATCGTTGTCGAAGCCGAGCGGAGACTCGGCGTCGGCGATCGAGACGGCCCATTTGCCCTTCAGCTGCGGGAAAATGTCGTCGAGTGAGCGCTGCAGCTCGCCGGGCGTGAGCCTGCGCAGCTGAGGTGCGCCGAGCGCCGAGCTGTCGCAGGTCTTGAGCAGCGTCGTGATGCCGATGGTGCTCATGCCACCGCTGCCGCTGGCGTTCCCGCTGCCCGCGGTGCTCGAGCTATCGCTCCCACCGCTGCTGTTGCCGCTGCCGGCGGTATTGCCGCTGCCGGCGCGCGCCGCGTGTTCCTCGCCGCCACCCGCCGAGCAGGCGATGCCGCTCGCGAGCAGCACGGCGCTTGCGCAGACCCCGAGCGCGCGCGAAAACGAAAGGTTGCGCATCACGCCAGCACCTCTTGGATCACGCCCGTCGACTCACCGAATTTCGTCAGTGGAGCCCCCATGGCTTGGGCGAGGGTCAGATACAGGTCGGCTGCGGGCCGGTCATCCGCGTTGCGGACGATGCGACCCGTCTTCAACGCACCGCCACCGCCGCCGAGGGTCACGAGCGGGAGGTACATGGACGTGTAGTGCTGGGGCGCCGGGTGGTAGTCCGGAACGTCCTGCGTCTTGAGGTTGTGGTACTGGCCGTCCGCGATTTCGCTACAAATGTAGATGATCGTGTTGTCGATCACCTTGCTGCCCGGGGCCGCGGGGTCGTCGACCAAGAGCGGCTTGAGTAAGCCGTCCACGATTTGCTGGGTGAACCAGCGCTGCGCGGTGGCGTAGTCGGTGACCTGAGGATTGGACGGCATGTCCGGGTTCATTTCCGGACCCTGATGAGAGATGTCGTTGTGGTGCGCCTTGTTGATGCCGGCGAAGCTGAAGTTCATGGCCGACGTGGAAAACATCGCCTGCAGAGTGATGATCGGCGCGGCATTGCAGATGATGGCCTGCGCGGCGACTTCCATGTGCGCCGCTAGGATGAGCGGGAAGTTCTGGTTGTTTCCCTGATAGTCGCCGAGGTACCAGTTCGCCGTCCCTTCGGCCGTCACGTCCGGCATTTTGAGCGCGCGGATCTTGTCCACGTTGGGCAGGGAGGGCGCCGTGCTGCAGCTGAGCGCAGCACCACCGCTGCTGCTGTGCAACGCGAGCAATGCGTCGAGGTGCGCCTGGAGCTTGTTGTTCTCCTTCGTGAGCGCCGATAGCTCTTGCTGCAAGCTCTGAACTTCTCCCTCCGTGAGCTTCAGCAGCGCTTCTCGGGCCTCCACGTCCGGGTTGACGCCGGTCGGCGCTTTCAGCCCCGCAAACACGGCATCGGCGGCTTTGACGGGGTTTTTCTCGGCTTCGATGAAGCTGGTTCCGTCCCAAAATACTTTCGGGTAGTTGATGATGGCCCCGAGCGGACGCGAAGAGGCGCCCAGATTGAGCGGCTTGATTCCGAGCTTCTTGCCGATCGCGTAATCGATGCTGGTGCGGGGCGAGGTGTCGCCGAGGTCCTTCGAGTCGGTGAGGAAGTGCACCGCGTCGACATGCGGGCCGCCGCCGTCGGGATACTTGAAGCCTTGGTAGACGTTGACGTACTGCTTGTAGGGCTCGAGCGGCCCGAGGATGCTCACGAAGCTCTGGTCGAGCGCAAACTGCGTCAGATCAGTCCCCATCACTTTGGGGTTGTAGTGAATGTTGGGCACGCCGTGCGGCATGTGAAAGATCATCAGCCGCTTGGGCGGGGCCGCGGGTGCGGCGACCGCGAGACGGCTCAGATTGAAAGCAGCTGGAGCGGCCAACCCGAGCGCGGCCGCGCGCAGGAACAGTCGCCGTTGCATCCCCCTAGAAGCTCGAGCCACCCGTGTGCCTTCACGAAACTCAGTCAAGCTGCCTCCATCGGAACCGTAGCCATACTGCCCCCGGTGGGGCGTTCGAAACCTGCCACGTTCCGCATGGCCTCGCCGCTCTTTTTGCTGCGGAGATCGCGGTTCTCCGTGCCGATTTTCGAGGTCTCCACTTTCTTCACCGCGCACCGCGTTTCAGCGCGGACGCGCAGAAACTGCGTTTCTCGAAGAACAGATAGATTTTTTATGCGTCCGCCAGGGGTTCGCGGTCCTTACCCTGGATTGATGCGAAATGTGTCCTAACCTTGCGCCTGCCCCCCCTCGACGGTCTCGGGCGTCCGCGACCGCACGTACGAGAAATTTGCGAGCTGACGGCCGAGCGGCGTTCGCTAAGCTGCGCGAGATGGGCTGGCGACCGCTGACTGCACTCTCCTCGCTGCTGCTCGCCTGCCACGGGGGCTCGGACGCGGGACAGCGTCTGGCGGCGACGGTGATCGCGCCCGACACTGGGCTGCAACAGAGCTGGGATCTCAACGGCATCATTGGCACTGGTCAGAGTCTGGCGGTCGGCGCGATGGGCCTACCACTCCGCGCCACGGCGCCGTCGTTCAACAATCTCAAGCTGGATCTCGGAACGCGCTTCTTCCCAGCGGCGGACCCCGAGAGCCGACTGCTCTCGCTCGTCGCGCTGCGCGAACCGATTCGGCGGACGGTGCTTCGCTACCCAGCGCCCTATCCCGGCAACATCGTCGGCGAAACGCCGCACACGTGCATGGCAAGCGAGATCACGCGCTTGCTCCTCGATACGACGGGCGGGCGCGGCGACTACGTGACCGTTCACAGCGTGGTCGGTGAGTCGGGCCAAGCCCTTTCGGTGATCGGTAAGAACCCGCCGCCGCAGGCAGACGCGACCGGTGTCGCCTACGAGCGCTCGTTGTTCGAAACGCGTGCCATCACTCGCCTGGCGAAGGCCGCGAAACGCAGCTTCGGCGTCGCGGCGATCGTGCTCACCCACGGTGAGTCCGATGCCGAAAACCTCGACTACGAACGCGGGGTGCTCAGCCTTTGGCAGGACTACAACCAGGACCTACCGAAGATCACCGGTCAGACCAAGCCGGTCCCGTTGCTGCTCACCCAGCAGAGCTCCTGTCCGCTCAATGCCGGCTCCCTGGCTTACTCGGCGCTCGCTGCCTTGCGAGCCAGCCGCGCGCCCGACTCGGGCATCGTGTGTGTCGGTCCGCGCTATCAATACAGTTACGCGGACGACGGCGTGCACCTCGACAGCCTGGGGTACGACCGCTTGGGCGAAAAGTACGGTCAGGCATACTTCGAGAGCGTGGTGCGCGGTCGACCGTGGCGGCCACTCTCACCGTCCGGGGCTCGCCGTGACGGCGAAGTGATCCGAGTCGACTTCCATGTGCCCGTACCGCCGCTGGTTTGGGACGGCGCGCTCCCCGCAGCCGCGACCAGGAGCGAATGGGCGTTGGGGCGCGGCTTCGAGCTCAGCTCGAACGGTTTGCCGCTCACGATCACCGGGGTCGAAATTGCATCGCACAGTGTCGCGCTCCACATGCAGAGCGCTCCGCATGGCGCGGTTCTCGTGCGCTATGCAGCAACGGCAGCGCCGACAGTGCGCGCCCATGGCACTCGTCGCTGGGGCCAACTGCGCGATTCCGATCCGTTCATCGGCACCACGACGCGAACGGCGCAACCGAACTACGCCGTCACCTTCGAGCTGGAAGTGCCATGAAATACGCGTTCGTGCGCGCATGGCTCGGTAATTAGCGGAGCCGGCACTCTGCCGCCGCTCGCCACGCGGCCGCGCTGCTCTCGGCCCAGCACGACCGCGTCGCGAAATGCCAGCGACTAGCGCTGGCGAGCACGAGCTACGGGCAAGCCGTGTTCGTTTGGCAATTCGTGCGAGAGCTGGAATTGTTGCCGGTGCTGCTGGCCTGACAGCTGTTGGTGCCGGCGTTGCCGTTCAGAATATTGTGGTTCGAGCAGTCGCTGAGCGCGTCGTTGCCGTCGCCGCCATTGAGCTGATCGTCGCCCACGTCCCCGTTCAGCGTGTCGTTGCCGGCGTCGCCGAACAGGCGATCTTGACCTTGCCCGCCCGAGAGCGTGTCGTCGCCGTCTCCGCCGCGCAGCTGATCGTCCCCGTCTTCACCGTTGAGCGTGTCGTTGCCCAGGCCGCCCTGAACGTTGTCCTGCCCGGCGCCGGCGTACACGGTGTCGTTGCCGTCACCGCCGTTGATGACGTCTTCGCCTTCGCCGCCGAAAATGATGTCATCGCCGGCGCCGCCATTGATCGTGTCTTGGCCCCCGAGCGCGACGATACAGTCCGCGGCGGCCGTGCCGTTGATGACGTCGTTGTTCGGCGTGCCAATGATGACGTTCAAGCCCGAAGCTTTGCAAAAGGCCACTGGATCGATCGGTGAGGACACGGCCTCCCCCGAGCTGGACACGCTCTCTTCCCCGGCCGTGGCTCCGCAGCCCGCGAAGCCCAGCGAAAGCGCCATGACGCCTGACATCAACCCTACGATTTGCATCTTCATTTTCCCGCTCTCCTTGGCGACAACCTCTCCCGCGATGCTCGTGCTCGGTGTCGCGCATCCGAGTCGAGCAATTCGACACGCCCATGGATCCCGCCCATGGACGTGTCGCCCCGAAACGCATCGTGACGGGGGCAATGAGTAGTCGTCGCAAATGCGATCGTCAATGTGATTCGCATCGCGACATCGAATCTTCCCGCGCGCGTCGAACTGAGTTCGCGGTTGTCATCGGCAGTCCGCGTGCGCGAAAACACGCTCCAGCGGCAGAACCATGCCTACTGGCCGGTAGCGTTGATTAGAAGATGTACGCGAGTGCGAATGGCAACCGGCGATTTTCGTCAGCGAGCCGGCAGTGCTGAAAGCGACGTGCTGGTCTGGCGAAAATTCGAGGTCGTGCGCCGCTCTGCGAGTTGCGCTGTCGGACCTGCGAGCGCCCACCTGCCATCGACTCGTCGAAAAATCGCAGACGGAAATTGGCGTCTCGCGAGTTACCGTTCCCTACGATGATGCTCGCTCGAAACGAGAGCGGGTCGGCTACTTCTGACAGACTCGGACGTAGTCGACCTGCAGCTGCTGCGGGAAGGTGGTGGTGCTATCCGGGTTGCCAGGCCAGCCGCCGCCGACCGCGACGTTCATCAGGATGAAGAATGGATGCGCGTAAGCCCAGGTGGCGCTGCTCGGAATATCGCTCGGCGTCTTGGTCGAATACTGCGTGTCGTCGACGTACCAGCGAATCGTGTTGGGCTCCCATTCGATGGCGAAGACGTGAAACGCCGAGGCCACCGGCGCAGACAACGTGTACTGCTTGGTCGGCCCAGAGCCCGCGGAATAGCCGGGGCCGTGGATCGTGGCATGAATGATGTTCGGCTCTTTGCCGATGTTCTCCATGATGTCGATCTCGCCGCACGCGGGCCAGGGATTCGTGGCGATGTCAGTTCCCAGCATCCAGAATGCCGGCCAAAGTCCCTGACCTTGTGGGATCTTCATGCGCGCTTCGACTCGACCGTAGGTGAAGCTGTACAACCCCTGCGTCTTGAGCCGCGCGGACGTGTAGTTCTTACCGCCCATGCTCTCTTGCTTGGCGGTGATCAGCAAATTGCCCGCGCCGTCTAGCGCCGCGTTGTTGCTGCCACTCGTGTAGTACTCGAGCTCGTCGTTGCCCCAGCCGGTACCTCCGACGTCGTAGGTCCATTTCGTGCTGTCGACTGCGCTGCCCTTTTCGCCATTGAACTCGTCCGACCAGACCAGTTTGTAGCCGGCGGTGGTGCTCGTGCAGCCAACGCTCGATGCGCCGCCCGTGCCGGCTGCGCCGCCCGCGGATTTGCCTGCCGCCCCGCTTGCGTTGCCACCAGCCGCGCCGCCACTCGCGGTGCCGCCATGACCCGCGCTCGCGCCGACCTGCGCGGCTCCGCCGGTGTTTGCGCCCGCGTGTGCTGAACCGGCTCGTCCGCCGTCTTCGTTCTGGCTGCTGCCGGCCGCGCCGTTCGCGGTTCCGCCGCTCGTCGTTCCGCCGCTCGTCGTTCCGCCGCTGGCAATACCACCGTGCGCGCTTCCGGCCGCGGCGCCCGCGTTCCCACTGTTCGCGTCACTCGAGCAGGCGATGACGAGGGTGAGGCACCCAACGCACGTGCACAGTCGTTCGAACATACGCTCTGTCTTTGCGGGCTATGCGCCCGTGCTGCCGCCCTTGCCGCCGCCGCCGCTGGCGCCCGCGCTGCCGCCTTTGCCGGCGCTGCCCGCGCTACCGGCGCTGCCGCCTTTGCCGGCGCTGCCCGCGCTACCGCTGCTGCCCGCGCTGCCGCCTTTGCCACCGCTGCCGGCGTTACTGCCGCCGTTGCCAGCGCCGCCGCTGCCCGCGTTGCTGCCGCCGTTTCCGCCGCCGCCGTTGCCCGTGTTGCTGCCACCGGTGCCGCTGCTGCCGGCGCTGCTTCCGCCGGCGCCGCTGCCGGCCGCTCCGCCGCCATTCAGGCCCGCGCTGCCGCCGCTGCCACCGCTACCTGCACCAGCGAGTGTACCTCCGCCGCCACCGGCGTGAGTGCCGCCGCTGCCGGCTTTGCCCGCGCTGCCTGCCACGCCGCCCGCGCCGCCTGTGCCGCTCGTCCCCGCACTGCCGCCGTGCGTTGCCGAATCACCGCCTGCGCCGCCCGCTGCGACTTCGTAGCACTTCCAGGTGCCCGAGGTGCACGCGCAATTGCCTCGCGCCGTGGGGCAGACCAGGCCCGGAGCGGAACACGGTTGACTCGCCGCGGGCGTCTGACCGTCGCACAGCGCGGCGTTGGGGGTGGCAATCGAACCGCCGGTACTGGTTTTGCCGCCCGCGCCCGCTTTGCCGTTGGCGCCGGCAGTGGAGCCGCCGTTTTCTGCGGCCCCGCCGTCGTCCGTGCTGCCGCAGCCCGCGGACAGGGTCGAAGCAGGTAGTGCGAACGCAAGCAACGTGAGGAGCCGAAGCAGACGAGAAGTAGGCATCGAGTTTTCCAAGGGAACGCGGCTCACTTCGGCACGCCGATCATACCCGACTGACAGCCGAACAAGAGTTGAATGGAATCATGGTCGCGCTGCACGCGCGAGCACGTGCCTTCGCACAGCACGACCTGATTGCCCGCAAGGCGAAAGCCTTCATCACAATCCGTCCCTTCATCGGGCAGCACGAGCTGTGTCCCCGAAGCGGTGGTGACGACCAAGTTGATCAAGTTGGTGTCGATCACCTGGCCTTGCCCGGGATCGGGGATGTCGTACGTGCACGCGATCGAACCGGTGACTTTGTTCAGACCCGCTTTCAACGCAACGCCGAAGTCCGAGGCCGTGGTCATGTCCAGGTGGCAAAAGGGCGGCCCCATCACTTTGCAACCGGCAGCGGCGGTGCCGCCCACGATTGCGGCCTCGGACATCCACGCCCGCCCACCCTCGCTGCCCGGCGAGCCAATCAAGAACGTGCGCACTCCTTGGCCGAGAGCCGCGGCCACGTGATCGATGATCGGTTGCGATTCCACCGGGGTGATGCCGGCTGCCATGCCGCCGCCGGCACTGGTGCAGTCACCGCGCAGCGTGGGCTGACCGTCCGTAATGAGGACGACGTACTTGTCACCCGGCAGCCGAGTCGGCAAGAGCGCCGCCTGCAGCGCGTGCTGATAGGCGGCATCGGTGGGCGTCCAGCCGTTGGGATTCGTGGCGTCGAGTGCCGCAATCAGATTCGCCTTCTGCGCGGCGTCCAGTGGCGCGGGCGCAATGCCGGCCCGGGTGTTGACGCACGTGTCGGGAGAGGCAGGCTGCGAGCGCGCCTGATTGGCCATGTTCGGGTAGAACAGCAAGCCGGCGGCGATCGAGTCCGGCAAAGTCGAAATGACGGCTTTGAGTGCGTCGCGCGTGGACTGCCACTTCGTCGGGCCATTCCCGGCGCTGCCGGGACGGCCGGGCTGCGTCGTGGCGCCCGGCACCTCGTTCATGGACAAGCTGGTGTCGACCACGAACTCGAGCACCGCGGGCTTAGATTCCGGCTCGGCGCTCCAGCCCTCGCAGGCGTTGTTGTTGATGGCGGTCACCTGCTCTGGGGTCAGCGTGACCACGCCGCCCGTTTTGGCGCCGGTTCCCGCCGCGCCGCCCGTGTCGCCTCCCACGACGAGCGAAACCGAGCCGGCGCTTCCGCCCGTCCCGGCAGCGCCGGGGTTCACGTTGCTGCCCTCTTTGGTCGATGCGCAGGCAAGGCTCAAAGCCAGGCTCGAAATGCAGCTGAGGAACGCGGTGGTCTTCATGGGGTGTTGTTTCGGTGGTCGCCAGAAATCACACGACTCCGACCTTTGCAGGTTTGCATGTTTTGCGCATTGGCGCACTGACCGTGACCGGTTCGCGAGCTACGGACCGAGCTCGGGCGGCAGCACGGACTGAAAATGAAGCGGATGAAATTTTACAACGCCGACCGATGCGTGAGACTTTGGCCGCGGCTCAGCTCGCGAGCGCCTTGATGTCTTCGGCCTCGAGCACTTGCTTGGGAGCGCCTTCGCGCACGCAGCGAATCATGGCGCGCGCCACCTGTTTCAAACTGAGCCCGGGGAAGAACAAGTTCAACACGGGGTAGAACACGAGTCCGATCCGGTAGCTGGTCTTCACGTTCTTTTGGCCGGGCACGGGTTTCATCAAGCTCGGGCGCATGTTGTACACGGAGCGCAGCGGCAAACGCATGAGCGCGTTCTCGGCCTTGCCTTTGACTCTCGCCCACATGATTTTCCCGCGTTCGCTGCCATCGGTGTGGGCGCCCGTGATGTGCACCAGCACGAGGCTCGGGTTGAGGCGCGCCAAAGTCTGCGCGAAAGCCAGCGGAGTCTCGTACGTGACGCGCGTGTAGTCGGCCTCGCTCATGCCGACCGAGCTGACGCCTGCGCAGTAAAAGCACGCGTCGTAGCCGCTGAGCTGCGCCTCGAAGCTGGTGAGCTCGCGAAAGTCGGGGATCAGCAGCTCTGCGAGCTTCGGGTGCACGTGTCCCGAAGGGCGACGCGAGACCGAGAGCACGTGTTCTACGTCCGGGCTTTCGAGACACTCGAGCAACACACCTTCACCCACCATCCCGGTGCCGCCGGTCACGATCACTTTCATGCTGCGAAGGGTCGATCCGTTGCGATGCCGAGGCAAACGCGCGCGCGCTGCAGCCGAAATGAGACGGCTTTTTTGGCGATTTCCGGGCGTGCAGGAAGATTAAAGCGGTTGCCTGGAGGTCGACGCGCACTACTCTGAGTGAGCCCGTCCGCGACTGGCCTTTTCTTTCTATTCACGGAGAATGCGCGTGAGATCTGCTCTGTCACTCGTTGTCGTCTTGGCCAGTTCGGTCTTCGGTTGCGGGTCGTCCGCTGGCGACGCCAACTTCACCCCAGCCGGTGGGTATACAGCTGCCGGTGGTTCGCTCGCGAGCTCCAGCGCGGGCACGTCGGGCAGCGCAGGCAGCGCGCTGGGTGGCGCGGCAGGATCGGCCTCCAGCGCTGCAGCTGGAGCTGGTTCGGCTGGTTCACCCGCGAACGGCGGCGGCGCGGGCGGCGCAGGCGGCGCGGGCGGCACGGTATCGGACTATACGGGTCCCGGTTTCGCGCCGACCAGCGTCAGCAAGGCCGATGCCCGCGCGGCCTACGATGCGTGGAAGGCGGCCCATCTCGAAGATTGCACGGGCGGCGTCTTTCGCGTGCGCTGGGAAAACGACCGGCTCGACGCCTCCGTGTCGGAAGGCATCGGCTACGGCATGCTGCTCACCGTCAGCTACGGTGAGCGCGACGCCTTCGACGGGCTCTTGGCTTACGCCAAGAAGATGCACGACGACAACGGTCTGATGCATTGGCTGCGTTACGGCTGCGACGCGCACCGCGACACCAAGTACAGCGGTTCACCCGACTACGCGGCGTCCGACGCGGATCTGGACGTGGCGATGGCGCTGCTCATGGCCAAGTGCAAGTGGGGCGACGCCAAATACGGCGATGAAGCCACGCAGGTGATCAACGCCATCCGCAAGAACATGTTCATGGACGTGAACGGCTTGCACGTGCTGCAGCCCGGGGATTCGACCTGGTTCAATGACCTCGGTGCCGGCTGCATCAACTACTCGTACTTGGCTCCCGCGTATTACCGCGCGTTTGCCAAGCACGTCGCGGCGGACGCGGATTTTTGGAACAAAGCCGCCAGCGACAGCTACGAGCTCTTGGCCAAAGCATCGAACCCGAGCACGGGGCTCGTGCGCAATTGGGGTTCGGTCAGCGGAGGTTCTGCCACGAGCGACTGCTTCAATGCCTACAAGCGAGCAGACTCTTACGGCTCGGACGCGGCGCGCACTCCGTGGCGCATCGCCACCGACTACTTGTGGTCTACGACGCCGCAGGCCAAAGCGTGGACCGACAAAGTCACGCAGTGGGTGAAGGGCCAGGGCATCACCAAGGTGGTGAAGTGGTACAACTTGGACGGTACGCCCGACATGCAAGCGGCCACTTGGGACGCGCACTCGGCAATCACCGTCGGCCCCTTCGCCGTGGGCGCAATGACCTTCGATCAAGCGACCGTCAACGAGTTCGCCGCCGAGCTGCTGGCTATCCCCGTGACCGACGGCACCCCCGAGGCCAACTACTTCCCGCGCATGCTCAAAGCACTCAGCTTGGTCGCGCTCACCGGCCAGTTCACTCAGTGCGGCGGGCAATAGCCGCGCGCCTCCGCGACCCGCGTACCAGTTTAGATGCTTCTTTATTGATGGTCACGCGGTACTTCGCTACCGTCGTAGCCTTCGGCGTCGCGTTCGCGTGACTGAGATCTCAGGCGAAGCGAATAGGGGCAAGATCGATGTGCGGACGAATGAGGTCTGTGTCGAACACGAAGCTCTGGCTCTACCTGCTGAGTGGCACGCTCGCCGCCTGCAGCGGCAAGTCAGTGGCGGAGGTTCCAGCTGGCCAACAATCAGACACGAGCGCGATCTTCGGCGGTGGCGCACGGCTGAAAGCGCACTATCTGGACGGCGGTAGCGGCGCGCGTGCGCTCGTCGACTTCTACGATACAGAGTTGAAGTCGAACTGCCAGTTCGTCGAGAGCGCGAGCGGTCAGTACCATTGCCTGCCCACCGAGCGAGCCTTCTCCTATTTCGATGCGGACTGCAGCGAGCCGGCGTACGTGGATCATCGCGCTTGCGGGCAAGGCCCGGCGCTGGCAGGTTTGTTGGTCTCGGCGCTCTCGGAAGAGTGCGACGCGCTGGCGGAGGGCTATTCGCTGGCTGAGGAGCGCCCAGTGACCAGGCTCTATGCCCGCGGACTCGACGGCTGCATTCCGGTGAGTAACTCCAAGACTGCTTGGTCGCTCGTGCGCGAGCCGCTGACGCGTTTCGTTCAGGGATCACTCTCCGTGGTCGGTGCACCTGGCGGGCTGCAAGCGAGCCGCGTTACCGGAGACGACGGCGCGTTCAGCAATCTTCGACTCATGGCAGAGGGGAAGCCGTGCGAGCAGGTCGTGGTGCAAGGAGTTGCGCGCTGCATGCCCGGTCTTGGAGCGCGGCCGTCTTCCGGCTATTTCGATACTGCGAGCTGTGCGGGTTCGGAGCTGGCGCTGCGAATAGCGAGTGACGGCGAGCGCTGCGCGAAGCAACGCGCGGAATACGTCCTCGAAGAGAGGGCGCCGACCTGCGTCGAAGATGACGCGCTGTACCAGGCGATCGATGACGTGCGCGATGCCTATCGCGTGGAGCAGGGAAATCAGTGTCTCGCACGGCTGCGCGACTCCAAACCCGACAATTATTCTTTCTATCACGCCGGCGAAGAGTTGACTGCAGAAGACGCGCCGCCAATGGCCATCACGCGCGTGGGAAGCGGAGTGCTCGGGGTCCCCTGCCAGACCGACCGTGAAGGAACGCCGCTCCTGGCACCGAGCCAACTCTCCGGGGTCCCCGGATACTTTCCGCTGGTCTGGTCGTTGGCAGAAGGCAGCGCCTGCGGCGCCATCGTGGACCCGAGCGGCACACGGCGCTGCGTTCCAGCCTCTGTCGTTTGGTCGACGGTGACCCAGGGCTCGTCCGGCCCATTTTCGGATGCGAGCTGCACGCAGCGCGTGGTGCAGTGGAGTCTGGGCCAGTGCTCGAACGGGTCGCGGCCGTTCTCGTACTTCATCGAAACGGACCTCACGAGCTGCGGCTCGGTAATCACCCACGCCTATGCAGTCGAGCTCTATTCAGGGCCACTCTACGAGCAGCGGGACACCTGCACGGCGCTTTCGCCCTCGCCCGATCACTTCTATCTAGTTCGTGGCCCCGAAGTCGCCTTGGCAAGCTTCCCGCCGATCGCTGACACCACTGAGCGATGACGGAAAAATCGACAGCCGCGACACGCGGATTTCTCCTTACGACGCCTGGGTCGGACGCGTGCACCAGATAAATCCGCATTATGTCCGGGTTTGCGCGTCGCGTCGAAGTTGCGAGACTACTGGAACCAGTTCCGCGGGCCGAGCGGTCCGAGAGCGCCGACACTCTGGTGATACCGAAAAAAGACGTTGGAGAGCCTGGCATGTTCTCGCCGAGCTCGCCGCGTTTTGCCCCGTCCCGCCGACGCATTTCGCAATGTGATGTAACAAATTCACGGTGTCGTCGAATGTTCTCGGTGCTGTGTCGTCGAACGTTCTCGGTGAGCCTGCCTACGCGCGTTTTGGCTGATTGGCGCGTCGCAAAACGCGGCGGGCGCGGCTGCTCGCTCAGTGAGTTGCGCGCGGCCCGAATCATGCTTTACCGCGGGGCACGGTTGCGGCTCGAAGTTGAGCCTCGATCGCACTTACCCGGCGGGCTATACTGGCCGCGCCACGCGATTGAGCGCAAATTGCGGCGCTCGGATTCGATCGATACCTACTAGGAGGAGTCATGGCTCGCTACGCGGCGGTGTTGTTGGGGTTGTCCTTGCCTTTTGCACTTTCGTCCTGTTTGGACATGCAAGACGGCCCGCATCACTGGCATTCCGGCTCCGGTCCCGCCTGCTACGCCGATTATGACTGCCCGCTACACAGCTACTGCTCCTCCTATGGTGATTGCGTTCCCCAAGCGACCACTGGCACTGCTGGCAAGGGTGGCGCGAGTGGCGTTCAGTACGGCGCGGCGGGCTACGGTACGGGTGGCGCGACAAGCTACCCTGGCAAGGGCGGCGCGCCGTGCGTAGTGGAGGGGGGTGCATCCTGTGAGGGTGGCGAGGCGGGCGCGCTCGGCGAGGGCGGCGCGATCGAAGTCGGCGGTGCGTACGGCACAAGCGGTCGCGGCGGCAGCGCCGGATCGGGCAGCGGAGGGAAATGGAGCAGCGGCGGCAGCGGCGGGAACTCGAGCAACGGCGGCAGCGGCGGGAAGTGGAGCAGTGGCGGCTCGGCGGGACACGTCGCGGGCGGGTCCGGCGGCGGGGGCAACTCCTGCACCAGCAACGCTGACTGTGGTCCCGACACTTGCTGCACGTCGGGTTCGTGCAAGCCCACTGCGGCGTCGCCCAAGTGTCAGTTCAGCAGTGAGTGCGGTCCGCACGGTCGTTGTTTCGATGGCGCGTGTCAACCCGCGTGCTCGGTGGCGACTGACTGCGGCACGGGCGACGAGTGCCTCGCTGGCTTCTGCCAGCCGAAAGCCAGCTCGGGCGGCCAGTGCGTTTACAACAGTGATTGTCCGGTCGCCGGCTCGACATGCATCAATGGCACGTGCTTGCGCGGTTGCAGCAGCACCTCCCAGTGCCCGGTTCACGACGCCTGCTTGAACGGCACCTGTCAGGCCGACCATGGCAAGAAACCGGGTTGCGCGGGGAACGCCGATTGCGGTTCGGGCCACGTGTGTGTGAACGCGGTGTGCCGCAGCGCGTGCCAGACCAGCGCCGATTGCTGCACGTGCGAGACCGCTTCCGTGTGTAGCCAAGGCTACTGCGTCACGCCCGGTGAAGCGTCACCGCAGTGCGATCTGGCGAGCTCGTGCGGGGCGTCCGCTCACTGCATCGACGCGATGTGTGTTGCTCCCTGAATCAGCGCTCCGTTCGGGCGCGCGCCAATTCGGGCGCGCGTCCGCCTGGTGAGCGTCGTTTCAGCGCGCAAATGAAGCAACGTTAATCGCGCTAAAACGCCGAAGATTTGGGCGAGACAGGCGCGTGGAGTCGCGCCTAGAGTAGCGCGCGCGTTGGCCGGCACAGGGCCGAATCCAGCGAAACGGAGCATGCGCGATGGGTCGTCGTCTTCGAAGCGGGCTTTCTGTCATGGTGATCGTGTTCGCAGCCAGCTGTGAGAAGGGACCTGAGGCAAGTCCTGCCCAGCCGCCGCCCGCGCCGAGTCCGCCGAGCGCGCCGCCTGCACCGGTTGCTGCCGCGCCCGCTGCTCCGCCGAGCAGCACCGCCAGCGCGCCGGTCGCCACTCCGGCTCCCAGCGCCTATCCAATGTGCGGTGGGCAAAAGCTCGCCACGGCTCCCACGACACGCAGCGGCGCGGTCAGCGCGCAACTCGCGCCCGCATTCCTGGACGAGATGAGCTCGTGTCGCGCCGAAGACGCGGCGCCTGCGGACGTGATCGCCC
>DASSMT010000374.1:0-8958 GCA_035688655.1 Polyangiaceae bacterium
CCGGAGGCACCTGCGCCAGCACCCCCGCGACTATTCCCCGCGAGCGCGTTCGCGCCGCCTTCGGCGTGGTCACTGCTGGCTCCGCCCACGCCGTGCGCTCGACCGCTTTCACCGCCCTCGCTTTGGGCGGGCACCCTGGCGGGATCGCTCGTGTAGTGATCGTCGTTCGGTGCGAGCAGCGTGCAGCCGCTGAGCGGCCTACTTGCAACCACCCACATCAACCCCAGGAGCAGACCTCTGCTCGCACGCCCTACGCTCGCGGCTGCCGAGATACTCATGTGCTCGCTCGCGCCGGTGCTAGGATGCCGCGCGCATCACCCGCGAACGAATGCGAAATGCCGAACATCGCCCAAGCGCAGTACGAAGACACGTACTTCTCGTTTCGCTGCGTCGCCGTCACTTTCGAGACCGCGCTCGCCGCTCCACGCCGGGCACCGGTGAGAGCGCGTTCGACCGAACACGCCTTCGCAGAGGCGCGCTCGGGCCGGCCGCGCCCCAAGGCTCGTCACTCGCGGCTCGGGTGGGGGCTTACCAGTCGACCCGGAAGGCCCTATAAGCCCTCGCTTCAGCCTCGCCTCCAGTGACCACCGCTCGCTCTCCCCAGATCCCCGCGCCGGTTCGGCTGATGGGGCAATTCTATCGACACGCGCCGCGCTATTGCGGGGGTCTGGTGCTGCTCGCAGCATACCAGCTTTTCCAATGGTGGTTCGACACGCGCATGCGCCGCGCGATCAACTTCGCGACGCAAGGCCAGAGCGCGCAGGCGATCGCGCTCGGTGAGCTGCTCGTGCTCGCAGCCTTGGCTGCCTTCGTGGTGCGGGTGTTGTCGCGCGTGGTCGTGTTCAACGCTGGTCGCATCGCGGAGTACGAGCTACGGAAGGAGATCCTGGATCGGCTGCTCAAGCTCGGCCCGTCTTTCTATCGGCGCATGAGCACGGGCGAAATCATGAGCCGCGTCACCAACGACTTGGTGCAGGTGCGGCTCCTGCTCGGCTTCGGCATCCTGAACATCATCAACACCGGGTTCGCCTTGATCAGCGCCCTGTGCGTCACGATCCCGATCTCGATCAAGTTGACTCTGGCCGCGCTCGCGCCGCTGCCGCTGCTGCTGCTGATCACGCGCGGCTTCTCGCAGCACTTCTACACTCGCACGCGCGACAATCAGGAAGCGCTGGGAAAGATGAGCGCGCGCGTGCTTTCGAGCGTGGCCGGCGTGCGCGTGATCCGCTCGTTCGCGCTCGAACCCCAAGAGGTGATCGCGTTCGAGAAGACGAACCAGGCGTACCTCGACAAGAGTCTGTCGCTCGCTCGCTTGCGCGGCTTCCTCGGGCCGATCCTGACTGCGACGATCTCGATCGGTGTGCTGGTGGTGTTCTGGTACGGCGGCTCGATGATGCTGAACGGCGAGCTGGATGCCGGCGGTTTCTTGGCATTCTACCGCGCGCTCGGGCGCCTGACTTGGCCGCTGATTTCGCTCGGCTTCGTGATCGGCTTATTGCAACGCGGGCGCGCCGCCTTCTCGCGCTTGACCGACATCTTCAGCGCCCAGCCGGACATCGTCGATGGCGAGCTCTCGCTGCCCGAAAACGGCAAGGGCAAGCTCGCGGTCAAGCATCTGTCTTTCTCCTACAACGATCGCAAAGTGCTCGACGACGTGAGCTTCGAGCTCCCCGCGGGGGGCTCGCTGGCCATCGTGGGCCGCACGGGCAGCGGTAAATCGTCGCTGGCGGTGTTGCTCGCCCGGCTGCAACCCACGCCGCGCGGCAGTGTCTTTCTGGATGGCGTGGACGTGTGCGATCTGCCGCTGTCTGCCGTACGCAAGAGCATCGGCTACGCTCAACAGAACGCGTTTCTGTTCTCGACCACGGTGGCTCGCAACATCGGCTTCTCACTCGACGAGCCGGACGAACACGAGTCACAGCTCAAGATCGAGGAAGCCGCGCGTGAGGCCTGTATCGAGCAAGAAGTGTTGGACCTGCCGGATGGCTTCGACACCGTGGTCGGCGAAAGAGGAGTGCAGCTTTCCGGCGGTCAGAAGCAGCGCGTGGCCTTGGCTGCTGCGTTCGCCTCCGAGCCCCAAGTGCTGGTTTTGGACGACCCACTGAGCGCGGTCGACGCCCGCACGGAGCGCGCCATTTTGGACGCCATCGATCGCCAACGCCAAAAGCGCGGCTTGATCCTGATCACGCACCGCGTGGCAGCAGCCGCTCACTGCGATCAGATCCTGGTGCTCGAAAAGGGGCATGTGGTCGAGCGCGGCACGCACCAAGAATTGAGCAAGAACGGCGGAATTTACGCGATCTTTGCCGAAGAACAGCGGATCGAGAGCGAGCTCGAAAAGCTCGGCGGAATCGTGCCCGACGAACAGCAGGTCGCCGAATGAATCCGCCGCCCAGCGCTCCCTCTTCCAGTCAGCGCGGTCGCTCGGACAAGAAGCGCACCGAGCGGATCCTGAAAGCGTTCCACGAAGAGGAGCGCTTCGGAAAAGCGTACGACGCGCGGCTGACCAAACGGCTGTGGAGCTACCTCGTCCCGTACCGCCTCTTGCTCTGGACCTCGCTGGTGGTGATCGTGCTCACTTCGATCGGCGCGCTGGCACGGCCGTTGATCATGCGCTCGGCCATCGACGACGTGATTCGCAGCGGCGACCGGGTTGCGCTCTTTCACGGTGGCCTGCTGCTCGCGAGCGTGTTGGTCGTCGAGCAAGTGCTGGGCTTGGTGCAGGTGTACGCGGTGCAGGTGGCCGGCGCGCGCGCCGTCGCCGACATGCGGCGTGAGGCGTTCGAGTTCTTGCAACAGCTGCGGCTCGGCTTCTTCGACAACCAGTTGGTCGGGCGGCTGGTGTCGCGCGTGACCAACGACACCGACGCGATCTTGGAAATGTTCGCCTCCGGCGCGCTGAGCGCGGTCGGTGACTTGGTGCGGCTGCTGGGCATCGTGCTGTTGATGCTGGTCTTGGACTGGAAATTGTCGCTGTTTGCCTTCGCCGCGGTGCCGCCCATGGCGGTGCTCGTGGTGCTCGTGCGGCGGAACATCCGCGAAGCGTTCCGCGCCATCCGCGCCAAGACCTCGCGCATGAACGCGACCATGAACGAGCAGGTGGCAGGCATGACGCTGATTCAAGCTTTCGGTCGTCAACACGCCGCCGCCGCCGAGTTCGACGAGAGCAATCTCTCTTATCGCGATGCGAACATGAGCGCGATCAAGTGGGACTCGATTCAAGACGCGGCCATCGACACCATCGCGGCGATCTGCCTTTCGCTCGTGATCATGTCCTTCGGCTATCGCCCGGTGAGCTTCGGCACGCTGGTCGCGTTCACCGCGTACCTTTCGCAATTCTTCGAACCCATCTCGCAGCTCGCGCAAAGGTACACCCTGCTGCAGGCCGCGATGGCCGGCGCCGAGCGCGTGTTCAGCTTGCTGGATGTGGTCGAGCCCGATGCGCCAGTGCGGACCGGCAAGCCCGCCGGCGATCCGTCGCTCGCACTGCAGTTCGAAGACGTCAGCTTCAGCTACAAGCCCGGCACGCCGGTATTGTCCAACGTGAGCTTTGCCGCTCGGCGCGGCGAGCGCATCGCATTGGTCGGCCCGACCGGCTCGGGAAAGACCACGATCACCGCGCTCATCCTGCGCTTGTACGAGATCGAGAGCGGCACCGTACGCGTCGATGGCGACGACGTGGCCGGCCTCGCGCGCGAGCAACTGAGGCGGCGCTTCGCGGTCGTGCCGCAAGACGTCGTGCTCTTCCCGGGTACCGTCGCCAGCAACATCGCGGCCTCGGAGAACCCCGATCCGGCGCGCGTCGAAGACGTGCTGCGTCGCATCGGTGCGCTCGATCTGTTCGCCGCACGCGAGCGCGGCATCGACACCCGCGTCGACGAATACGGATCGAATTTCTCGACTGGAGAGCGCCAACTGATCGCCTTCGCCCGCGCGCTCTATCGCGATGCGCAAATCCTGATCTTGGACGAAGCGACCGCCAGCGTGGACAGTGACACCGAGGCGCGCCTGCAACGTGCGCTCGAAGAACTGATGCGCGGTCGCACTGCGCTCGTGATCGCGCATCGCCTGAGCACGGTACAAAAAGCCGACCGCATCTTGGTGCTACGCAAGGGCTCGGTCGTCGAACAAGGCACGCACGGTGAGCTGATGGCCCAGGGCGGCCTCTATGCGCGCTTGCATGAGCTGCAATTTTCCCGCGCCGAACAAGAGTCCGCGCTGCAATCCGCCTTGGAACACGCGCCCAGCTGAGCACGATGGGCGACGAGCTGGCCGACAGACACGAGAGATCGGCTGCCGACGACCAGGCCGACTGGGATAGGTTCTTAGCGGGCAGAGCGCGCGCAGGTCGGCGCAAAGCCCGCGTGCGGCTCGACTGCGGAGTGGGCGCGTCAGCCGCGAGCGCGGCACAGCGAATGCGAACTCGAAATGCGAATAGAGAAATCTATTCGCAAAACGGGTCGGGCGAGGAGCGGCGAGCGCGGCACAGCGGTTGCGAACTCGAAATGCGAATAGACAAATCTAAGACAAATCTATTCGCAAGACGGGTCGGGCGATGAGTGGCGAGCGCGGCACAGCCTGTGCGAACTCGAAATGCGACTAGAGAAATCTATTCGCAAACGGGTCGGGTGGGGGGCCACGAGGCGGGAGCTTTGCCTGCGCGGGCGAGGCTTTGCCTGCGCGGGCGAGGCTTTGCCACCGCCGGCAGCGCGGCTCTCCGCACTCTCGCAGATCGCCACACGCCGCCGAAGGCTGGGACGCGCTGCGATGCGCCCTGTGACCATCAACCCAAGAAAATCTTCATTCAGCCCAGCCCATGACCACGCTGCGTTCGGCGAGCGCTTCGACCACGTCTTCGACGCGGCCGATTTCGCGGGCTCGGAACGGGCGTGATTTGCGGCCGACCTCGAACAACGCGACGAGCTCGCCGTAGACGAGGAGCGGCACCATGGCCACGCTCGAGACCTCGCTCGAACAGCGAGTCATGCGCCCGAGCAGGTAGCGGCCGACCTCGCCGCATTGTGGTTCGCTGAGTACGCTGTGGCCAGCGCGCGCAGCGACCAGCGTCGGGTCGTCAGCGGCGAGGCGCTCGCCGAGCAGGTGTTCGGTCGACGGCCCATGGCCGCCGACGGTGATGGTCGCGCCGAGATCGGCGCGTACGCGATGCACCAAGCCGAAGTCGGCCGCGGCGGCGGTGACTGCGGTGACCACCGTGAGCAAAAGCGCTTCGGGCAGCTCACTGGCGTGGGCGAGGACCCCGACCGGGTCGACCGCGGCGGGGCGAAAGCTCGGGCGCGGCGCGCGCGCAATGCTCTCGGTCCTGGAGCTCAGCTCGGCGCCAGCCTCGGCGGCGCGCGGGGGCGGCGGAACGCTGACCGCGCGGCGCGCGCGTTTCTCGAGCTCCGCGCTGTGTTGCGCCAGCTCAGTGACGGTACGGCGCCGGTGGCCTGCGCTCTGGCTCTCGATGTCCTCGAGGTGACGCCACACTTGCCAGGATTCGTGGCGGACGAAGGAACCCGCGGGGATGCGGCCGTAGGCGATGCCGCGCAGCACCAGCTCGAAGGAAACTGGGCCCAGTGCGATGACGCCGTTGCTGACGAACCAACGGTCAGAAGCGCTGCCTTCGCGGGGATCGTCACTGACCATGGAACATTGATGTAAGTACATTAAACACAAAAGCGTACAAGGGACTACAATGGTTACGGCTGTATGCTTGCGCGTCAAGGCGAATTCGACCTGACGCAACGCGCCGACTAGGCTGCGGGCAGCAGCGAACGAGCACGCAAAATCGATGGACCCAGGCAAAGTGTATCTGATTGGAGCAGGCCCGGGCGATCCGGGCCTGATCACCGTGCGCGGGCTCGAGCTGCTCTCTCGCGCCGACGCGGTGCTGTACGACGCGCTCGCGCACCCCGCGCTGCTCGATGCATGTCCGAACGCCGAGAAGCGCAACGTCGGCAAGCGCTTCGGTCAGGACAGCGCGGTGCAGCAGGCGATCAACGCCGAGCTGATCGCGCTCGCCCGTGCCGGTAAGCGCGTCGTGCGCTTGAAAGGTGGAGATCCGCTGCTCTTTGCGCGCGGCGCCGAAGAGTTGCAAGCGCTGCGCGAAGCCAACGTCGCGTTCGAGATCGTGCCCGGCGTGTCTTCACCGCTGGCAGCGAGTGCGTACAGTGGCATCCCGCTCACGCATCGCGAGCTGTCGTCGAGCGTGACGTTCATCACCGGCAGTGATCGCGAGGGCAAGGAGTGGTCGCCCGCGTCGTGGCAGAAGCTCGCGACCGCAACCGACACGATTTGCATCTTCATGGGCATGCGCCGGATCGAACAGATCATGCACGCGATCATCGCGGGCGGGCGCAGTGCGGACACGCAAGTGGCGGTCGTGCAGTGGGCGGCGCGGCCCGAGCAGCGCGTGGTCAGCGGCACTTTGAGCAGCATCGCAGCGCGCGTTCGCGCCGAGGGCATCACCAACCCGGCGGTGATCATCGTGGGCGAGGTCGTCGCGCTGCGTGAGCAACTGCGCTGGTTCGATAGCAGGCCGCTGTTCGGCAAATCACTGCTCGTGCCGCGGCCTGCCGAACAAGGGCGAGCCACGGCCGCCGCGATCCGCGCGCGCGGCGCCAAAGCTCGGCTGCTGCCGGCGATCGAGATCCGCGAGCCCTCGGATCCGGCGCCGCTCGCGCGAGCGATTCGCGAGCTCGGCAGCTTCGAGTGGGTGCTGTTCACGAGCGCCAACGGGGTCAGCCGCTTCACGCGCGCGCTGACTGCTGCCGGCTTGGACGCGCGCGCGTTCGCCCGCGCGAAGATTGGCGCCATCGGGCCGAAGACCGCGCTCGCGCTCGAGTCGTTCGGGCTGCGAGCCGACGTGGTCGCCGAAGAGTTCGTCGGTGAGGGCTTGGCGCAGGCGGTGCTCGCGCACGGCGCGCCGAGGCGCGTGCTGCTCGCGCGTGCCCTGGTTGCGCGCGACGCCTTGCCCGAGCTGCTGCGCAGCGCGGGCGCCCAGGTCGAAGTCGTCCCAGTGTACGAAACGGTGACGGCCGATGCCGGTCAGGCCCTGCGTGCGCACTTCGAGCAGGGCGAGATCGACGTGGCTTTGTTCACGTCGAGCTCCACGGTCAACGCCGTGGTCGACACGCTCGGCGAGCAGGCAGTGGAGCTGTTGTCGCGCGTCACCGTCGCCAGCATCGGGCCCATCACTTCGCAAACCTTGACTGAACGCGGTGTGCGCACCGACGTCGTGGCCAAGACATTCACGGTGGACGGTCTGCTCGACGCGCTCGAGGCGCACTTCTCGGCCGCGCATTAGGCCGAACGTCACTCGGTCTTCACTTGCGGTCGAAGCGGTAACCGGCTCGCGTGAGCCGGTCGCTCACTTCTGCGATGTGTTCGACGCCGTGGGTCTCGAGCACCAACTCGATCAGCGTTTCGCCCAGCTCCGCGCCGGAGAACGCGCGGTCATGGTTCAGCTCCAGCACGTTTGCGCGGCTATCTGCCACCACGCGCGTGAGCTCGGCCAAGACACCGGATACGTCCGGCGCGGTGACCACGAAGCGCACCAAGCGCCCGGTTTGCACCAAGCCATGCTCGATGATGCGGCTGATCAGGTTCACGTCGATGTTGCCGCCGCTGACCACGACCGCCACTTGCTTGCCCTCGAGAGCCGCGAAGCGGTGGTGCAAGAGCGCCGCGACGCCCACCGCGCCTGCGCCCTCGACCACGGTCTTCTCGCGCTCCAGTAGCAAGAGCACGGCTTGCGCGATTTCGGCCTCATCGACCAGCGCGATCTCGTCCACGTATTCGTGGGTAAGCTCACGGGTCAGCTCGCCGACGCGGCGCACCGCGATGCCGTCGGCGATCGTCTTGCCGCCGGGCAGCGAGCTCGGGTCGACGCCGGAAAGCGCGAGCTTCATGCTGGGAAAGCGCGCGGCTTCCACGCCCAGCACGCGCACTCGCGGGTTCTTGCTCTTGACGGCGCAGGCCACGCCCGCAATCAGGCCTCCGCCGCCGACCGGCACCACGACCGCGTCGAGCTCGGGCGCGTCGGCCAAGAGCTCGAGACCGATCGTGCCTTGGCCGGCGATGACCCACGGGTCTTCGAACGGATGCAGGTACAGAAGGCCGCGTTCAGCGCTCAGGCTGGCCGCCAGCCCGGCGGCTTCGTCGTAGTTGGCACCGCTCAGGACGACTTGCGCGCCGAAGCGGCGCGTCGCCGTGACCTTGACCAGCGGTGTGGCCTCCGGCATCACCACCGTGACCCCGACGCCGAGCCGCGCGCCGTGTCGAGCCACGGCTTGTGCGTGGTTGCCAGCGCTGGCCGTGATCACGCCCCGAGCGCGCTCGGCGGCCGACAGCTGCTCCAGCCGGTTACACGCGCCTCGCTCTTTGAACGAGCCCGTAAACTGCAGGTTCTCCAGCTTGAGCCGCACGTCGGCCCCCGTGAGCTCCGACAAGACAGGGCTTTCGACGAACGGCGTGCGCCGCACTCTGCCCAGGATCGTGGACGCTGCCGCAGCAATATCGTTCAAGCAAACCATGGCCGATGCCTCGGTAGTTCCAATGATCCTGGCATCGTTTCCGGTTTTTCACAGCGGGCCACGCGCAAGCCGGAGAGGGCGAGCCGGCGCCGGCGCCGGTCAATGTGGGCAAAGGGTTTCCCATGGGCGCCTGTCGCGCACCCGGCCGCTGAGCGGGGGGTAACGTACGCGGCTGTTTGAGTTACAGTGGCGACCGCGTGTCAGCGCTCTTCCGGAAGCGCACGCCGTGCGCCGGTGGAGTGGGTCGTGGCAAGCGCGTCTGCTTGACCAAATCAGCGATATCCCCTAGGATTTAGAACCTCGGAGAGGCACCGGCCAGCGCCACGACCGAGCCACGCTCTCCGAGCTCTGCGAAAAACGCACGTGCAGCAAATCGAACGCGAGAAGACGCTTCAGGCTGCCCAGAAGTACATCGAAAAAAAGA
>DASSMT010000017.1:0-11220 GCA_035688655.1 Polyangiaceae bacterium
GTGGGGGATCTGACCCTGAAAGCCACGGTCGCTTCCGGAGGGCTGAAGGTCGATCAACTCAGCGCTTCGGGCAAAGATCTGGAATTGCAAGGCGATGGCAGCGTGCGCCTGCGCGACACGTTCGAGCAGAGCGTCCTCAGCATGAACGCGCGCTTCAAGTTCAACGAGCGCTTCACCAACAAAGACGACATGACGCGCAGCCTATTCGGCGCGCCCGGCTCGTCCGTGCCGGCACTGTTCGACCTGGTCCCGCAGAACAAGCACGCCAAGCGCCCAGACGGCTTTTACGGCTGGCGCGTGAACGGTACTTTTGCACACCCGACCTTCGTCCCGGGTGCAGGCGCCGCGGCTCCCGGAACAGCGCTGTAGCCGTCCCTTCGCGCGGGCGCTCCCATGCCCCCTCGAGCCGCTGGTACTCGGCAGGATTGTCGGCCACCTCTAGCGAAAGCTGGCTCCGCGTTTTTCGTTTGAGCTCTATCGAAGTCCTCGCGCCCGAGCGGTTTCGCGTCACCGCTGCGCAGGCCTTCCAGTAGGAGACTCTCGAGCTCTTGTTCACGCTGACGATCCTGGTCGCAGCGCACCAGATCGCGGAAGTACTCGCTGGCGTTACCATAGCGGCCGCTAGAAACCCGCTCCTCGACGTACGATCGCATCTCATCGGTGAGAGAGAGATTCAGAGTAGCCATAGCTACTGATTAGAAATTGGGCAAACTTTGCCATCCCGGACTGTTTCCCGCGATGGGGGTGGCGGACCAAGTAAGGGGCTTTTCACGCCGCCCTGACCTCAATCGGCACCCCAAACCCAGTTGTCCACGTGTAGTTGCGCCCCCGCGCAACGATAGCCCGCGGAATCGAGGTGCCTCGATTCCGCGGTTTGCTTTGTGCGTTTTTGGTTTCGCGGTATTCAGCCCGCCGGCTCTCCTGGGGCTCTCCTCACTTGATGGTGGGGACGCGTGAAAACGATGCGCGTTGTTCTCGGCCTAGCGCACTCCCTGAGATTGTCCGCCAAGTCGCTCAGAACCGTGCGCCGCCCATGAGGCCCACCTGAACGACGCTCATGTGACCCGGACCATCAGCGGATGTTGCCCAATACTTGGTTTGAAGCCCAAGCTCAAGGTTACGGTAACGCCAAATCAGCGCGACTTTGGGACCGATGTAGAACGACGCACCCGGCAAGGAGCCGCGTTCGAAGCGACCGGAATCGAGCCAATAACGGATTACCCCCATATCAACCGCGCCTCGCAATCGGAACGACGACAACAAGAGGTCGTACCCAATCGAGCCACCAAGCGCAAGGCTGCTAGCATCCGTGACTCCCTCTTCGCCCGTCGAACTCGTCTGCTCGACCTTGTGGCCAAACCCGTAGTCCGCGTCAGCGCCGATTCGAAGCCCGAAGCGTAAAGTGTAGCCGAGGTCCAGGCCCAACATCACGCGGTACGGTTCGAACTTCTTGCCATCGTAGTAAGGCTCAGTAGAGGCCCCGTACCCTAGCGTACCGAGCACCTCGAAACCCTCGACCTTGCTCGCGCTCTCGGCTCGCGCGCGGCGCGCCCCAACAAGCAGGATGAAGACGAACCAACCGAGAGCGAACACGGCTCGACAGGCACCCTTGCGCACAGAAACATCCCCTTTATTCATGTTGGGCGGACAAAAGTAGTCAAAACGCTCTTTTCGCGTCAACAGCGCAAACAGCTCGTTGGCCGTTCCCCCGGAATGCTTGCGCTCTTTCCGCGGTTTCTTTTGTGCACTGATTTCTCGGTATTCAGCGCGCGTTGCAGCTCTTACGCGGACCACAAATCGGCAAGCCGAATGGATAGGGCTTCGAACGGCTCGCACTGCACGACTGCATCTGCGCGCCAAGCACCGACGATGCGATATCCTGCTCCGTCGAGTCGAAGTACTTCCAGGGTCTGAAGAAGCGGGTCGACGAGCCACACGTGCCCGATGCGCTCCCGGGCATAGATCGCGAGCTTCTCCGTTCGGTCGATCGACGCTGTTGATGGCGAGAGCACCTCGCAGACCCAATCGGGCGCGAGTTCGAATGCGCTCGACTTCGGCAGCGCTGGCATGCGCTCGCGACGCCAGCCCGCGATCAATGGCCCCGGATCGAAAGGACCGATTGGCGCGACGCGGGTTTCTTGTCAAAAAATCGCCACTCGCCACGCTGAGTTACACGCGCGACCGCAGCGACGAAAGAGTCCACGCAAACGGCAACCTCGTTTTCGCGAGACTCACAATCTCGATGGAACTCAGTGGAGGCATTGCTTATGAGTAGCATATGCCCGTGAACCGACTCCACTCACCATTGTCCGTCATCGTCGCGAGTGCCGCCCTGTTCTTCACAGCTTGTAGTGACGGTTCTGACTCACCCGGAACGGCCACGGGCGGTAGCGGCCCATCGAGCGCCGGCACTGGCAGCGGGGGCGCCCCCGTCGGAAGCGGAGGCTCGAAGAGCACGGGCGGCGCCGGGGTGACCGGTGGGTCTACGGCGGGAACGTCCAGTGCCGGCGGTGGAGCAGGCGGAGCCGCGGGCACGGGCACCGGCGGCAGCTCCAGCGGCGGAGCGCCGAACGCCGGCACAGGAGGCACCGTCGACGGAGCGGGCGGCAAAGCCGCGCTTGGCGGCACTGGCGGAGCAGCGGGTGGAGCGGGAGGCAAAGGCGGCGCGGCGGGCGCGAGCGCGGGCGGCAGTGGCGGCGGCGCCTCGTTCCAGCCCTGTCCGGCGAGCGGAGCGTGCAAGGTCATGCCGTTCGGCGACTCGATCACGCAGGGCTTCAATGTGGCGGGCGGGTACCGCGCGCCCCTGTTCCACCTGGCGCTCGCTGCGAAACACGACATCACCTTCGTCGGGTCGGCCAACGACTACAGCGTGCCCACCGTCGACAGCGTGACCTTCCCGAAGAATCACGAAGGTCACGGGGGCTACACGATCGAGGGCAACAACGGTATCGCTCAGTTCGTAAACACGAGCATCCCGAACTACACCCCCAACATCATCACGTTGATGATTGGCACGAACGACATCAACGGGAACGTCAACGTCTCGGATGCGCCCAACCGCTTGGGCAAACTGCTCGACTCGATCTACGCGCGCGACGCGAACATTTTGGTGATCCTCGCTCAGATCGTGCCCTCGCGCACCGACGGCACGAACAACGCGATCAAGACGTACAACGCCGCGCTGCCCAACCTGGTGTCGACGCGGGTGGCCAAAGGGCAGCACATCGTGCTCGTCGACATGTACGGCGCCTTCACCAGCGACTCGAATTACAAGCAGGCCCTGCTCAATGACAATCTGCACCCGAACCAGGCAGGCTACAATCTGATGGCCGACGTATGGTTCAAAGCGCTGGGCCAGTACCTGCGCTGAAACGGCCCCCGCTCCCCCGAACCGCGGCGTCGAAGGCCGCGACGCGACGGTAGCTACAGCGTAGCCGACCAGCGACTCGCGGTCATCCAGCTCCTGACGCTGGAAATAGCTGCCGAATGAGCGTTTCATCGAGGCGGATCGCTCCGGCGGGCACGGGTATTTTCGCGCGCGAATTGCGCCGCTTCCTCGAGCCGGGCCGCGATCCAAGCATCCGATTTCGCCCTGCGCTGGACGGCAAGCTCTCTCGCCTCACGCATGACGAGGGCAAGCTCTTCGTCCGTCGGCTCGGTGTCGGGCGCCACAAGATGGTCACGAGTCACGTCGCAACCGTCAAAGCCTTCGGCGTCAAAGTGCGGAACGGAGCGCGCTGCGAGCTGCGCTGCAGGACCCCGAGCGCCCCAATCACAGGCAGGCCTGCCTCAGCGAACGCTCACGGGTATTCGCTGCTCTGGTTCACTGAAGTCTGCTTGGGAACGACCGTCTGTCCGATGTAGTAATTTTCGGTGTGACAGTCGCGAACGGCAACGCGGTGGTATGAAGCCTGCTTCAAAAGGCAACGATCGATGCTGATGAACCCGTTCGCGATGCGCACGTCCGAAACCACCCGCCCGTAGACCTCCGGGCTGCAAGCAACGGCCAGCCCGGCCAGCGCAAAGACCAATGGGCCGCGGATCATGGTGCCGGCTGAACATTCGGCGTGCCGGATCTATTCCAATGGGGCATTCGCGGGCCAGGGCTACTCCCGCTTGCGATGCTTACGGTCGAGGTAGTCGCCGAGGGCGTCGAGTCGCTCGCCGAAAAACACAGCGAACTCATCGACCCAGCTCACGACCTCGCGCAGCGGCTTGGGCTGCAAGCGATAGAGCCGGTGGCGACCTTCCCGACGCACATGAACGAGCTTTGCCTCTTCGAGCACCCGCAGGTGCTGCGAGATTGCCGGGAACGTCATCTGGAACGGTTCAGCCAGCTCGCTCGCGGAACGCTCGCCCTTTTTGAGCGTGACCAGGATCGCGCGTCGCGCAGGATGGGCAATCGCATGAAAGACGTCACTCTCTTGAATCGGCCGCATGGCTGCTCCACTCCGGATACTCGGCCCGAAGCTCGCTGAAGCGCTGCAGAAAATCTGGCGGACTCCGGCCAGCGAGCTGCGCCTCGAGCCGATCCAGGAAAGCGTGCACGCCGGGCAAAAAACCTCTCGCGGTCTGCGCGCTGATGCGCCGATACGTCACTAGCACGTGGGTCGAGCTTCCCTCGGCTGTCAGCTCGTATCTGAAGATCGCGTGCTCGCCTTGCGGCATCTCCGGAACGGGCGCGACGTTCCACTCGTATTCGAGCACCCGCGGCGGTTCCCAGACGAGGATCCGCCCGCTGGAGTGGTACGCGGCCGGGCCCGAGACCAACTCGATTCGCCCGCCAACGCGCGGCTCGATCAACGCATGCGAACACAGCAGCCACTCCCGCAGGCCTTCCGCCGTGGAGATCGCGTCCCACACCTGCTCGGGTGCGTGCCGATACACGCGGCGGAAGATCAGGGTCGCGTGCTCGCCGTCCTGGATCCAAGTGCCCCTATGCAACTGCATAGGTCACCACGACATTTCCGCAGCGGAACGCGCGCTGGTCGATGAGCCGCAACCCGCGTCGCTTCGTGAAGACCGTTCGCCCAGCGCCCAGCGCGACCGGGATGATGACGAATTGGTACTCGTCCACGAGCCCCGCTTCGCCGAGCTGGGCGGCCACGCTGCCACTGCCCAGCACCGCCATGCCCGGACCATCGCCCGCCTTCAGGGCGCGTACGGCCTCGATCAGATCGCCCTTCAAGAGCTGCGTGTTGTTCCACGTGGGCTGAACCGTCCTCGATGCGACGTACTTTTTTGCGGCGTTCATGCCCTTGGCGACGACCGGCATCTGCTGTGCGGCGAGCGGCGTCGGCCAAAACGCTTCCATCATCTGGTACGTCTTGCGACCGAACAGCAGCGTGCCCCCGGAGCTCGCGTTGCCCCCGACCCAATCAGCGAACTCTGGATCCGCCTGGCCCGCGTGCGCCCAGCTCATGTCGCTGCTGGCATCGGTGAAGTATCCGTCGATAGAAACAGACTCGAACACCCGTAGTTTCTGCATGGCTACCTCCGCTCGAGCATATAGTTAAGTTTTATCTTAAATGCAAGCGGGCAGCACGAAAAACACCGCGGGCGCGCGCATCGAGGCTTCGAAGCGCGCGCCCGCGAATGGTTCGAGCGTGTCGGGCGGGGCGATCAGAACGTGCTGGGGCAGAGTGAGCCGCCGCTCGCGCCCGCGTCCGGGGTGGCGAGCGGGTCGGTGTCTTCGTCGATCGAGAGCAGGTATTGGACCAGGTCCGACACTTGCGCTTTCACCTGCGCGGGATCGCTCTCGGCCAGGAAGTTCGGCGCAAGGGCTTGGAAATGCGTGCTGAAGGTGGCGCTGAACAGGCCTTCCAGGGTGCGCGCGTTACCGGCGTGCAGGTACGGGGCACCCGCTGCCATGCCGAGCAGCGAAGGCGGATTGTAGCCGCGTCCCTCGCCGGCGGGGTTGCCGTCGCCTTGTGCGACGGTCTTCATGTCGGCTCGCAGCTCGGCCACGCCGGCGCCGTTTTCCGCCACGTTGAAGGTGCCTACGGGCCGAATCGCGCACAGCAGTTGATCGAACGCTGCAGCGTTGCCGCCGGCAAAGCGCAGCGTTTGATTGGCCGTTTGCTGCGCGGGCAGCAGTGCTTTCGGAAAGCCACTCGGGATCACGAAGGGCGTGCTGTTGAGCAGCGCATTGGTCTGCGTGCTCGGCGTGTAGAAGCGCTTCGAGATCGTCCACTTCGCACCGCTGTGACAGCCCTGGCAGGCGCCGCCGGTCTTGAACAGCTCGGCACCGCGCGCCACGGCGTAGGCGTCCAAGTTCGAAGGCGCGCGGGGCGAGCGGATCGTGCGCATGTAGGCCTCGATGTCTTGCCAATCCTCGAGCTTTGGCGGAGCGGCGAAGCCGAGCGGATTCAGGGGATCCGAAGCCTGGCGCGACGAGCCGTTGAGGCCCGCGTGCTTCAAGCCGACGAAGTCGATGCGATCGGCGGTTTGCGGCGGCGCGCTGACGGCCGACACGATGGCGCCCACGCCGCCCGAGATGTCGCGCGTGTTGCCCTCGAAGTCGTCTACTTCGTCGAAGATCGCGGTCCAGTTGAAGATGCGCTGGTCGCTCGGATCTTTGGAGGCGAAGCTGCCTTCGAGGCTGGTCGCTTGCCGCGGACCGCGCGCGAAGTACCAGGTCACGTTGTCGCTCAGGCCGTCGCTGTGGCAGGACTGGCACGCGCCCCAGCCTTGGCCGTCGAGCGACCAGCGCGCGGTGCCGGTGTCGAAGAAGCGCTTGCCGCGCAGGATGTGATCTTCCGGGCTCTTCGGGGCCGGCAAGGCAGCCGTGGCGAACACGCTCGGCGCCTTGACGCCGCCCGCGACTGCCTGAGTATTGAAGTCGACGATGCTCGCGCTGCGGCTCACGTCATTTGCGACCAGCGCGAAACGCCCGGGATTCGAGGCCACGGCGAGGCCAATCGGATTCTTGCCGGCCTTGTCGGCGGCGATCCCCTTCGGGGTCAAGTCGACGAACGGACTCGTGGAAGAGCCGACGTCGAGCAAGGTGCCGAGCTCTACATCGAACACCAGCCGAAACACCGCGTCCGAGCCGTTGGCGCTCGCGTAGGCGATGCCGGTCTTCGGCACGAACGCGAGATCGCTCGCGAACAGCGGGAAACGGCGGTCGCCGGGCGCGACCTTCGTCTTTTCGAAAAACTTCTGGAACTCGGAGTTCAAGCTGCGCGCGCTACCGGGTACTTCCTTGGCCGTGCGCGTGTCGATGATCGAGAGCAGCGGCGCCGTGGTCGTCTTCACCCCGGCATTGTCGATGCAGACCGCACTCGCCGCGCCGCCGAACGGCACCACGCAGGCCGGGTCGACCAGATTCAGACTCGCGCAGTCGGCGACCGTCGTGCAGGTCGTGGTAGTGGCCTTCACGCCGAGCGGCCCCTTCGGTGACGCGCACACCGAGAGCACGTAGGCGAAGTTGCCGTTGAGCGTGATGGATTGGAGCTGATTGGGAAAGCAGCCCGCTGCTACGCCATTCGCGTCCTTGAAACCGATATCGGACAGCGCGCTCAAGGAGATCGTGCTCACGGCGTAGTCGGAGAGCGACACCCGGTACACGAGGCCGACGTTCCTGATGTCCGCGTTCGAGCCGTCCGCCGCCTCGGGGTCGCGCTGTTGCGCGAAGTATTCGGTCACGTAGAGTGCCTGGTTGCCGTCGGCGTCGCTGCCAGCCGCGATCGAGCGCGGATGCGCGAGCGCCGGCCGGGCCGAGATTTCGCCGAGCGAGCCCGAAGCTACCAGCGCCGGATTGAGATCGATGGTCGCGCGCTTCTTCATGTCGGATGCGCCGATCACGCTGACGGTGCCGTCGTTCCAATTGCTGACGAACACGCGCTCTCCACTGAGGTCGAGGGCGACACCGGTCGGCTCGGAGCCGACTGCCACCACCGCGTCGACCACGGGCGTGGACTTCAGATAACGGATGCGGGCAAGTCGTTGATCTTTGCGCAGCACGACGAAGGCCGTGTCGCCGTCCGGGGCGATCACGACTTGCCACGGCTCGGAACCGGGACCGGTGGCGATCTCGGCAACCACGCGCGTCGGCGGAGCGCCCGGTTGCGAGCGATCGAGCGCCAGCAGCGTGACCGAGCCGACGTCCCGATTGACGACCAGCGACAGCGTTTCGTCTGGTGACAGCGCGACGGGGCCACCGCGGCCAGAACGCTCCGCGGGTGGCGTGTCCTCGGCGCCTCCGGCGCCGGCTGCGTCGCCATCACCGGTGCCTGGTCCACCCGCGGCGTCGTCGCTCCTGCCGGCCACACCGCCCGGTACGGGGGCGTCTCCTCCGTACGAGTTGGCGCCAGCGTAGCTCGACTTGCCTCCGCCCTCGGCTCGGCCACCGGCGCCGGCATCGGTCGTGTACCCGCCGGAGCCATGGCCGTAGCCGTCCGAGCCGATGTCGAGCTGGTTGTTGCACGCCAAAGCCGAGAACAACGAAACGACGATGCTGCTGCCAAATAGAACGCGGGTGCGCATGGGGTGCCTCGCAGGACGACGGCTTGTTGAGTCTGCTCGAGGCGCCCCGTGCGCCTGAGAGCTCGGCCGTTACCACTCACTCAGCAACGGCTGTGCCAGACGGCGCTTTGCGTCAGGCGCGCAGAAAACGCCGGAAATGCGCCGTTTCCGAGCGAGCGCTGGGTTCGCGGCGCGGGCACGGTGCAGGCACGCCGCGGGCACAGGCCGGGCACGTGCCCGACGCCACGTGCGACGGCCTCGCTCGCCTGGCGCCGCGCTCAGCGGCGCAGAATCGAGTCTACGATTGCGGCGCCCGCGCTTTTGGCAGCGACGTCGCCGTCATTTTTCAGTCGAGCCCGAGCCAAACCCGCTCTTCTCGAAGTGCTGAGAGAACACCGGCTTCTCCTGACCTGGCAGGGTGACTTTGCAATCGAGGATGATGCCGCTGTAGCTCGCTGCCATCGTGAATGGCCCGGCTAGCGGCGTGATCGCGTTGACGGCTTGCGCGGCACGCGCACCTCCGAACGAGCCATGCCAGTAGCTCACGAACACGTCGACTCGCGGCGGCTTTGGATGATCGTACTTGGAGGTGTAGAGCTGACTGTCGATGCCGTGTTGACTTTGGCGCACGACAGCTGCGGGAGCGCGGACCGCGGCCGCCGCCGAAAAGTACTCGGACGCCGTGCTACAGTTGTCAGATGCAGGACTATCGGAGCACGGCGAGTTTCCGCCGAGGCGGCTTACTCGCCTGTGCTTTTGCAATCGGCGTGGCCATCGCTTGCGGCGGCACGGCCATCGTCGGTTCGGGGGGCAGCGCAGGTTCGACGTCGGTTGCCGGTTCGACGTCGGTTGCCGGCTCGACGTCAGTTGCCGGTTCGACGTCAGTTGCCGGTTCAATCTCAATCGCCGGAGCTCCCGCGCAGGGCGGCGCGAGCTCCGTGGCCGGTGCGAGCCCCACAGCGGGAGCGGGTGGATCGACCGAGGGCGCCTGCACGGCCCCGCGCGAGTCGGGACCCTGCGACGCGGCCATTCCTTCCTTCTGGCACGACCCGGCGACGGGCCTGTGTGAGCCGTTCGTGTACGGCGGCTGCGGGGGTAACGCCAACCGCTACCCGTCGCGTGACGCGTGCCTGGCAGCTTGCCCAAAGATCGACGCTGATTGGAGCGAATGCGAGTTCGACAGCGAATGCATCGTGATTGGCCCGGGCTGTTGTCAGCCGTGCGAGCAACGGAATGAGTCGTTGATCGCCATCGCCGCCGACCACCAGGAGCAGTATCAAAAAGACAAGTGCGCGAGCGTCGGCGTGTGCGCGCCCTGCGAACCCATTGCCGAGAATGAGCAAACCGGGAAATACCTCAAGCCCGTGTGCAAGAGCTCGCGCTGCACCTTGATCGACATTCGCGAAACTCCGATCACCGAGTGTCAAAAGACCAGCGACTGCGCCCTGCGCGACGGCGCCGGGTGTTGTTCGGAATGCGACGGTGTGGGCTGGGTTCCAGTCAACAAGAACGCAGATCTGTGCGGAGCTGGCCCAGCGACTCCCTGTCCCCATTGCGTGTCGCCACTGCCGACAGATTGGGACACAGTTTGTCTCGGCGGGAGGTGCCGGCTGGAAGGTCCGCTCTAGTCCGCCGCGAGCGCCGCACGGGCGCCGAACCGTGCCGCACTTCGCACGCGCCGAGCGCGCCGCTCCGCGAACGGAGCGGCGATGCGGCAGTCGTCGGGTGGGACCTCAGCTGTCGACCGCGATCTGCAGCCGCTGGCGGATGTCGAAATACTGCGAACTGACGGCAAACAACGCAAGCTCGCGGAAGCGCTCGTCGAGTGAGACGGCGCTCGTGCTCTCGTCCGAGGCTTTGACCACTTGCACGGCGGTCTCCAGGTCGTGGGCGAGCACGAAGCCGGCGCGATCGACGGTCAAATCCACGGCTGCCACCCAACGCTTCAAATCCAGCGCGGTGCCCGAGGTGAGCAGCTTGGCGACGACACGCGTGAGTTGATCGCGGGTTTGCCCGACCAAGCCGGCTTCCAGGGCGGCGTAGGCCTCGTTCACGGCGCCCTCGAGCTCTGGCGCCACTGGGAATTGCGGCGAGGTGAGCTTGATTGCGGCAAAGAACCAGGATCGGAGCGCGGTGCCGGAACCGAGCAAATGCCGCAAGTAGAGCCCCGGTCGGAAGAAGCTGAGCTGACGGCCAGCGATGAACGCGGCTGGTTGCAGGGGCACGTCCGGGCGTAGCGCAGTCTTACCGAGTACGAGCGACGGCTCGTGGGCGAACAAGAACGAGATGCCGCCCGGATCGCCACGGTTTTCGTACGCGGGCGGCAGCGCGATGCCCAGCACGGAAGCGGCGTAGTACAGGCTTTGGCAAACGGGCGCGGTGTGGTTTCCGATGTCCACGGCGTTGCTCGGATCGTAACCGAGCTCTTGAACCGCGCGGCTACGGCGCGCGATGACGATCGGCTCGATCAACGCGAACACGCTGGTCAAGAGCGGGTCGGCCTGCGGGTGCATCACCAGATCCAGCCAGTCATCTTCCGTGAAGGCCGCTTGCGCGGGCGCAGCGCTGTCCGAGCGCATGCGCTTGTAGAAGCGCTCTTCGTCCGGCTCTGCCAAGTTCAGCACCGAGAGCGCCTGACACAAGCACCAGGAAGCGTCTGCTTGTTTGGTCTCCGTGTACAGCCGACGCAGCGTCTTGTACGAATCGTGACGATAGGGATTTTGACGCAGTAGCACGGCCTGCGCGGCCACGGCC
>DASSMT010000020.1:0-24567 GCA_035688655.1 Polyangiaceae bacterium
GATGAATAGAAAACGCCGGGGCGCGAAGGCGGGCATGAAAGAGCCCGCGGTTTTGACCCGCCCCCGGCCTGCCGTCAAATTGGCAACGGACGAGCGCGGTAGTCGGGCACGTTTGCGGCGTGCTACTGCTCTGGGCTCGGAGGGTTTCATGCGTTCGTGCTCTGCTCGCTTGTTGGTCGCACTGGCCATTTCGGCCTCGGCTTGGGGCTGCAAGTCTGAAAAAACTCAGCCGGCAGCCGCCGCTTCGGGAGCGGCATCGGCAATCGCGAGCGCCCCCGCGGGCACTCCGCTCGTAGCTCCGCCCAGCGCTCTGCCCACGCCCACGCCGAGCAGCACGGTGCAAATGCCCGAGGGCCCGATGCTCGCCATTCAAGCCGGCCAAGGCGTGGGCCCGATTCGCATCGGCGCGACCGTCGCCACCATCGAGCGTTTGATGGCCGCACCCTGCGAGGTGAAGACCGAGAGCGTGTGCCGCTACATTCGCCGCGCAGTCGAGTTCTATCTCGACAAGAACGGCGTCACCGAAAAGATCGTCGTTCATCGCCACGATCGCCCTGCAGGCCCGGACGCCAAAGGCGAGCCGCAAGTGTATGGGTTCTTCAACGGTGCCATCCCGCCAGGCGTCGGCCTGGGCATGATCCCCAAGGCAGTCTTGGAAATGCTCGGTCCGCCCCTCAGCTCCGAGCGCGTCACCAACGCCAATGACTTCAACACCATCGACCGCGACACCTATCCCAACGGCATGGTGCTGGAGTACGACGAGTACCAGAAGAGCGGCCGGGTCATGCTCGGCGCGGTAATCATCACCAAGCCCCAGAAATGAGCGCTCAACCGCTCGATCCGCGGTAGCGCACCTGGACACGCCGCGCGCCATGGCCTGCGCGCCTCTGCCGAGAAACCGGCGCGGTCTACGACGGCCGGGTCCTGTTCTCGCGCCTGCTGAGGAGGCACCTCGATGCAGACTCGCATCGAGGCCGCGCGCGAGCGGCCTACTCTTGGCGCACGCGGCGGCGCTCTTGGATCATGTGCTGCGTGATCGCGCGTTGCGCTTCCGCGGGCTCGATCAACGTCCACACGTCGTGCTCTTTTTGACCGCCCGTCGACTCGAGCAAAATGTCCGCGGCGCGTTCAGGCGAGATGGCGTCGAAGTGACGACCCGGCAGCTCCACCACCGCGGTGCGGGCGCGCAGGCCCTCGAGCGTGCGCAAGATCTTGTTCAAGACGGTGCGAAACACAGGGTCGTTGAAGTCGGCGCGAACGCCGATCCCGAACAGTAGGATCTTGTCGAACGGCAGTTTGGGCTTGCCCGGGATGAGCAACACTTCGCCGACTTTGCCCGTGGCATATCCGGCTTGAATCAGGCGCGAGATGCGGCCCGCCAGGCGAAAATCCAAGAGCCCGGTCACCCCGTGCGGCGGCCGCTCGTCGGACGCGATCGTCGAGACGATGATCTCGGTGCCGAGCAAGTCCAGCTTGCGCAGTTCGGGCGTCGAGAAGCGAAGATCCAAGTCGCCTCAGCTTGCGTCGGGCTTCTGGGGCGGACCCTCGACATCAGTGCGCCCGAGGTTCTCGGCGATGCGGTCGAGCACGCCGTTCACGAACGCGCCGCTCTCTTCGGTGCCGAAGCGCTTGGCGACTTCGACGGCTTCATCCAAGATCACCGCGCGTGGCACGTCCACGCGCGCGATCAGCTCCCAGGCGCCGATGCGCAGCACGTTGCGGTCGACGCGAGTCATGCGCTCGAGACGCCAATTCTGACTGGCCTTTTTGATTTGCGCGTCGGTCTGCTCCAAATCGCGCAATACGCCGCGCACGAGCGCGTCCGCATACGGACGGCCCTCCGCGTCTTCCGCCGGCAGCTCGGCCCAAAAGTCGGCGATGGCGCGCTCGACTTCGGTGCCGCCGGCTTCGACCGCGAACAGCATTTGTAATGCGGCCTCTCGAGCCTGAGTACGTGCTCCCATCGTGAACTCGGTTCAATAGCCGGCTTCGTCGAGGGCTTGGCTGAGCGAGACCAGCTCGATCGCGGCCAGGGCGGCGTCGAAGCCCTTGTTGCCCGCCTTCGTGCCGGCGCGCTCGATGGCTTGTTCGATGGTATCCGTGGTGAGCACGCCGAACGCGACCGGCGTACCCGAGGACAGCGCGACCTGCGCCACGCCCTTCGAGACCTCGTTCGAAACGTGGTCGAAGTGCGGTGTTGCACCGCGAATCACCGCGCCCAGGGCGATCACCGCGTCCACCTTTTCACTGTTGGCCAGGCGCGCGCAGGCGAACGGGATCTCCCACGCGCCGGGCACGCGCACCACGGTGATCTTCGCCGGATCGGCCCCGTGCCGGCGCAGCGCATCGAGCGCACCATCTACCAGGCGCTCGACGATGAAGCTGTTGAAGCGCGCGGCAACGATCGCGAAGCGCGTGCCCTTGGGGACGATCAGGGTGCCTTCCAGTGATTCGGGGGCATTCTCGGAGTTGGACATGAAATTCCTGAAACGACGTAGCAGATTCCGTGTGGGGCGCGAATGCTAGCATCAGCCCCGTAGGACAGGAGTGAGCTCAGCCGGGGCGCTGCATCGAAACCAGCGGCACGCTCTCCACCAGCTCCAGCCCGTAGCCCTGAATGCCCGCGATTTTCCGAGGATTGTTGGTGAGCAGCCGGATTTTGCACAGCCCGAGCTCGCGCAGAACCTGCGCCCCGAGCCCGTACTCGCGCAGCGTGCCGCCGTGCGGGCGGGTTGCTGAGAGCGCAGCACTGGGAGCGGCGGCGGAAAAAGGCGAGCTCTTGCCGTCACTGCGGCGCAGCAGGCGCTCGAGGTCGTCGCGCAACTCGCCTTGCGGCGGCAAATACACGATTACCCCACTGCCCTCTTTTTCGATGGCGTCGATCGCCTCGTCCAAGTGCTTGGCGCCATCACCGCTGGTGGAGCTGAAGACATCGGCCAAGGTGGAGCCGGCGTGCATCCGGCACAGGGTCGCCCGGCTGCTGTCGAGCGAACCCTTGACCAAGGCCAAGAATTGGCGCTTCTCCAGCACGGCTTCGAACACGATGGCGTGCCAGGCGGTGCCGGTGCGGTCGAGCACGATATCGCCCGCCGAAAGCCGCGTCACGAGGTGCTCGGTCTGCAGGCGATAGGCGATCAGATCGGCGATGGTCAGGATGCACAGCCCGTGACGGGCAGCGAACGTCTCCAGATCGCCCATGCGCGCCATGGTGCCGTCGTCGTTGATGATCTCGCAAATCACCGCGGCTTCGTTCAGCCCGGCGAGGCGGGCGAGATCCACCGAGCCCTCGGTTTGCCCGGCGCGCACCAGCACGCCGCCGCGCCGCGCTTGCAGCGGCATCACGTGGCCCGGCACGACGATGTCGGACGGCTCGGCGCGCGGGTCGCTCGCCACGCGAATGGTGTGCGCGCGATCGCGCGCGCTGATGCCCGTCGTCACGCCCTCGCTGGCCTCGATGCTGACCGTGAATGCCGTACCCAAGCGCGGGCCGCTGCGGCCCGGCGCGCTCATCAGCGGCAACTCCAAGCGCGCAACCTGTTCTTCGGTCAGCGTCAGACAAATCAAGCCCCGCCCATGCATGGCCATGAAGTTGATGGCCTCGGGCGTGACGCGATCGGCGGCCAGCGTGAGATCGCCCTCATTTTCTCGGTCTTCGTCGTCGACCAAGATCACCATCTTGCCGGCGCGAATGTCGTCCAGCGCGGTGCGCACGCGCTGCAAGTGCTCGGGCGCAATGTCGAGGCCGCGAGTCGGAATCAGGGGCGCGGCTTCGCTCTTCATGGGCGACCGACGCCCCCGTAGCCGGCCTTTTGCAAGGCATCCTCGAGGCTCGCTTCCGGGCGGCCCGCGCTCACTTCCAAGAAGCGCACCGCGTAGCGCGCCACGGTGTCCACCTCCAGGTTGAGCGGCGCGCCGGGCTGCAGCTCACCGAGCGTCGTCACCGAGAGCGTGTGCGGAATCACCATCACCGAAAGCTCGCGGTCCGTGACCGAGTTCACGGTCAGCGATACGCCGTCGAGCGTGATCGAGCCCTTGGCCGCGATGAAACGCGAAAGCTCCCGCGGGAAGCCGACCGACAGCCGCTGCGCCTCACCCGCCTTCGTCACGCGCAAGAGCTCGGCCAGCGCGTCCACGTGGCCGCTCACCAGGTGCCCGCCCAAGCGATCGCCGACCTTGAGCGCGCGCTCCAGATTCACGGCCGCGCCGATCGGCAGTGCGCCCAGCGTGGTCCGCTCCGCGGTCTCCACGGACACATCGGCCTCGAAGCCGTGGGCATCCGAGCTCACGACCGTCAGACATGCCCCACTCACCGAAATCGACTCCCCGAGCGTGAGCGCGCCCAGCGCGCTCTCCACCGAAAGCCGGTAACCCGGACCGCGGCGCGAACGACGCGCGAGGCGACCCTTGAGCTCGACTAAACCCGTGAACATGATTTCGAGGGCTGACATAGCACGAGAAAAGCCGGCCCACGCCGCGTTCGTCGGAAGAGCTTGCGCTCATGCGCGCGCTCGGGGAAAACAAGTCTCGTGCGCAGCGGGTTTCAGAACCAAGGCGGCCGAAAGGCCCCGCCCCCGCTGCGCTTCCGCCGGCTGATCGCCACCGCGATCGCGTTCGTGCTGCTCGCTGCCTGCGGTCCCAGCGTGCAATCGATTTACGAAGGCAACGTGCGCTTCGAGCATTGCTATCGTCTGGATTTGGAGGTCGACACCGCGCCCACTCATCGCCGCGCCTGTTGGAGCGAGTGGCTTCGCATGTACACCTACGGGCAGCCGCGCGATCGCATCGAGTACGCGCGGCGGCGGCTGAGCTCGTTCGCCAACGGCGACAGCGCTCGTCCAACGCTCGACATCGGCGCGACCGACGACCACAAGACCGCCGAAGCCCGCCAGTTCTACCTGGTGGTTCCCGCACCGACCAGCGTCCACGCGCCACCACCTCCCATCGCCACGCGCTGGTACGGAGACGCTGGCACTGCACCTCCGCCCCCCACTGAACAAGTGGCAACGCCCACACCGATGGCCGCGCCCGCCGATGAATGCAGCAACCGTTGCCGCGAAAGCCACGCGAATTGCCAGCGCCCCTGCGCGCCGGATGCAGGCAAACCCGCGCCCGCATGCAACAACTGCGACTCGGACTACAAGGCGTGCATGAAGCGTTGCTTTCAGTGACCGTAACTAAAATGCCGATCGGCGAAAGCGCCCGGCACACGAAAAACTTCAACGCGGTCAGAATGACACAGGAGCCGTGATCGCGAGCAGCGCTCACGGCTGCCCACGCAGCAGCGAATAAGTTGACGCCCCATGCACGCCTCCGGTAACGACAATGGCAGCACGATGACGCGGCACCCAGCACTCAGCGCGCTCACCCCCGCCTTGGCCACCCCCCTCCCGCGGGTGCTGCGCCCACAACGCGCAGTCCCTTCGGACGCCGTGCGGCCCACGCGCGCGGAAGTAAATCTCGCGCATTTACGGCATAATTTGCGGCACGTGCAGCGGGCAGCCGGCGGCGCCGCCGTGTGGGCGGTGCTCAAGGCCGACGGCTACGGCCATGGCGCCAAAGCGGTCGCGCGCACGCTCGAGCGCGCCGGCGCAAACGGCATCTGCGTCGCGCTGCTGGAAGAAGGCATCGAGCTCCGTGAAGCCGGCATCCAGGTGCCGATCCTGATCACCGGCGGCTACTACGGCCGCGCTTGGGGCGAGCTGCTCCGTCACGACCTCACGCCCGTCGTGCACGACCCCGCGCAGCTCGAAGCGATCGCCGATGAAGTGCGCTTCTCCGGCTCCGAAGCGCACAAGATCCACGTGAAGATCGACACCGGCATGGCCCGCCTCGGCATCCTGCCCGCGGACGTGAGCGCCATGGCCAAAGCCATCCTGCGCTTCCCGGAGGTCAAGCTGCAGGGGTTGATGACCCACTTCGCCTGCGCTGATTCTTCCGATCCGGAGTCGATCGATCATCAGCTCGATCTGTTCGAAGCAGCCACCCTGGCCATGCGCAAAGAGGGCCTCGTGCCCGAGCTACGGCACGCGGCCAACAGCGCCGCGCTGCTCAAAACCCCGCGCGCCTGCTACGACGTCGTGCGCCCCGGCATCGCGCTCTTCGGCGTCCAGCCCGCGGCCGGCCTGTGCCCGGAGCTCCGCCCCGTCATGCGCGTGCGCACGGAAATCGCCGCACTGCGCGATCTGCCCGCAGGCGCGCCAATCGGCTACGGCGCGACCTTCCACACCACCCGCCCGAGCCGCATCGCGACCGTGCCCGTGGGCTACGCGGACGGCTTCAGCCGCGGCCTCTCGAACCGCGGCTCACTGCTCGTCCGCGGCAAGCGCGCGCCCGTAGTCGGCACCGTCAGCATGGACATGACCATGCTCGACGTCAGCGAAATCACCGATGTACACGTGGGCGACGAATGCGTCGTGCTCGGCTCCCAAAAAGGCCCCCTCGGTCAAGACGAAATCCGCGCCGAAGAAATCGCCCGCACCCTGGGCACCATCCCCTGGGAGATTTTGACGGATATTTCGCGCCGCGTGCCGCGCTTTTACCGCGAGCCGTGAGCGACGGCGGAGCGCGCTCCTGAGCGCGCCCATCTCCGACCGAGTGCGAGTTCGAGAGTGGGCGCTCGCGAGCCAGCCTCGCACCTCGCAGCGCGCGGTGTTCTCGGCGAGTAGCGCGCCGCGCAAGCAGGGGTACAAGCTTGCGCTCGGAGATTAGCGCGCGATCGCCGCGCTTGCGGGCCTTCAGCCGCCGCTACCCGCTTTGCCGAAACTTGAGCCCCCTTTGCCGAAACTTGAACCGCCTTTGCCGAAACCCGAACCGCCGCCACCCGAACCGCCGCCACCGCCCGAACCGCCACCGCCCGAACCGCCACCGCCCGAACCGCCGCCACCCGAACCGCCGCCACCCGAACCGCCACCGCCCGACGTGCCACCACCGGAGGCACCGCCACCCGACATCCCGTCGCCCGACATCCCTTTGCCGGAGGCGCCACTACCTGCGTCGCTCGCTGCGCCGCCGCGCCCGGTGTCACCTCCGCTCCCAGCGTCGTAGCTGGGTTCATTGATCCCCGCTGCGCCGCCCAGGGATTCACCACCCTTCTCGCCGCTCGCGCCTGCTGATCGCACGTCCCCGCCAGATCCGGCGATTGCCAAGGGGCGCTGCTCATTGCCGACAATCGCGTTGCACGACGCGAGGGAAAGCAGGCCCGACGCCGCGAGCATTTGCGATCGATTGAGCTTCCCCACTAGAACACCCCTTGCAGACGCACAGAGCCGAGGCCGATCCCGAAGCGCGGCACGGCGCTGGAGCTCGTCTGATTCGGCTTTGCGGTGAGCCACAGAGTCACTCCGCTGGCGACCCCAACCGCGCCCACGACGAACGCGACCGTAGAAATAGTTCCAAACTTCCGCGCGTCCTCGTTCGCTTCGTAACTCGGAAGATCTGGGCAAGTCGCCGCGCAGGCCTTGGCGTCGTCGTGCTTCGAGATGGACTTCAAACCGAACACGCTGCCAACGACGATTCCCGCTGCCCCCAAGCCTAGTGCAGTCCAGGCGACGATGCGCTGGGTCGAGCCGGAAGTGGAACCTGAACCGTCAGCGCCTGAGTCACTCGCGCGAGTCGCATCAGCCGACTTTGGTTCGGGTGGAGGAGGCTGTTCCACCGCTGCCGCGCCAAACAAGACCGTCTCATGACGCCCACGCTCACCTTCGCGAATCAGCAACTCGCGCGTGACCGTGGGGAGCCCTTCGGTCGTGAAGCCAAAGGAGTGCGATCCGGGGTCCATCTCGAGTGCCGCTCCGTCGAGGTGGTCGGCCAAGGGCTTGCCGTCCATGGTCACGACCACCGCACTCAGATCACGACCGGTGCTGTCCTTGGCGGCAAAGACGACGCTCGGCACGACGCTCGTCAGTTCGTCCAGCCGCTTGGAGCAATCCTCACGCACCAGCTTGGGACAGATCTCGTTGACGCACACCCGCAGCGCTTCGCGAGCGCTGAGGAGTTTGCCGTCGCGGCGCAAGTCCTGAGCCTGAGCGTTCGCGTCGACGCACTCGTCCTTGCCGGGGGCCGCGCTGGCAGTGCTCGCATGAGCCAAGAGCGCGAGCGCTGCAAACCCGCTTCCCAGCACGCTTCGGCGCTTACCCACGAACAGCTGACCCTCGACTACTCGCATGGTTATCGCCCCGTATAACACGAAGCTGATAACGGGAGCGATCAGTTGGAGTTCGCGTTTTGCCACGCAGCGAAGAAAAAATTCCTATTGCGCCGCGCGATAGATGGCGTCGCGAAACACTCAGGGGAGCGTCAGCGCGGGGGATGCAAGCGTGGATTGCTCATGTCTTGGCCATAGCCGTAGATCATGTTGCCCAAGTACAGCAGGTTGATCGCGGTCCACAGCACGCAAGCGCACAGCAGTAGCGTGCGAACCGCGCTCCCATGTCGCGCGCGCAGGCGGCGGATACACGCAATGGCCCAAGCGGCGAACGCGGCACACAGCACTGCGCCGAGCACGACATTCAGCACTAGGTCGCAGCAGCGAAATGCGAAGTACGGCTCTTTGCCCGCCGTGTACAGCACGAGCGCGTACGAAAGCGCGCTCAGCACGAGCCCAGTCGCGACCAGCTGTAACGAACCGCGCGCGACCTGCTCTGCTTCGTTCATGGAGTGAGGGCTCAGTGTCGGCCTGGTTTCACTTGTCCGCTCCGAAATACCAGGCGGCAATTCGACCGTAGCGCGTCGGATCTCGCTCTGCACTCGCGAGCACCGAGGCGTGCCGTTCGACCCAGTCGGTCCCGGTCAGTTGAACCAGCTCGCCATCGGCGGCGACGGCGCGACACGCTGCGACGGACAGTAGCTGTGAAAACCAGGGCGGCGGGGTCTCGGGCGCGCTGCCGAGGAGTTGCCAGATGCGAGCTGTCTGGTCCCAAGAGCCAGTCGCCACCCGGGTGCCTTCGGGGTTGATTGCGACGCTCATCACCGCGTCGGTGTGGCCGTCGAGCTCGGCCAAATGTCTGCCCGAGGCGACGTCCCAGAGGCGAACCGTCCGATCGCCCGAAGCCGTCACGATTCGAGTGCCAGCCGCGTTGAACGCCAAGTCATTGACCACGCCCGAATGGCCCCTGAACATGCGCAATGATTTGCCAGAAGCGGCGTCCCACAGGCGAGCCGTTTGATCCCAGGAACCTGTCAGGACGCGCGCGCTGTCCGGGCTGAACACGGCGGTCGAGACCCAAGCCGCATGGCCCGTGAGCTCGGCCAGTGATCGGCCTGAAACGGCGTCCCAAACGTGCGCCGTATTGTCTTCCCAGGGAATGGTCACGACGCGCGTCCCGTCCGGGCTGAAAGCGGCGGCCGTGAGCGGCGCCGTATCGTCGAGCGCGTGCAAAGGCTTACCGGAGGCGGCATCCCAGATGCGGGCCGTTCGATCCCAGGAAGCGGTCACGACACGAGTGCCGTCCGGGCTGAAGCCGATGCTCATGACGTTCGCCGAATGGCCTTTGAGCTCGAGTAACGATTTGCCGGAAGTGGCGTCCCAGATGCGAGCCGTCTGATCCCAGGAGGCGGTCGCGACTCGCGTGCCGTCCGAGCTGAAGCGCACGCTCGAGACCCTGGCCGTATGGCCCTTGAGCTCGAGCAACAGTTTGCCGGAAGTGGCGTCCCAGATGCGAGCCGTGCCGTCACCCAACGCGGTCACGACGCGCGTGCCGTCCGGGCTGAAGGAGGCGTGCGGCGCAAAATGCCCGTCGGAGGTGTTCGTGCCCACCCCCCAATGACCTTTGAGCTCGACGAGCAACTGCCCGCTCGCGGCGTCCCACACGCGCGCAGTCTTGTCCTCAGAAGCAGTGACCAGCCGCGCCCAGTCCGGGCTGAATGCGACGCTCGTGACCTTCGCCGAATGGCCTGCGAGTGCCGCCGGCAACTTGCCCGAAGCAACGTTCCAGAGGCGAGCGGTCTTGTCATCCGAAGCGCTGACGATGAGCGCGCCGTCCGGCCCGAACGCGGCGCTCGTGATTGGGCCTGAATGGCCTTTGAGCTCGGCCAGCAACTTGCCTGAGGAGGTATCCCAGATGCGAGCCGTCTCGTCGTCCGAGGCGGTGACGACGCGAGTGCCGTTCGACGTGAAGCGCGCGCTCACGAGCCCTGCCGAATGGCCCAAGAGCACGCTCTGTAACTTCCCTGAAGAGGTGTCCCAGACACGAGCGGTCTTGTCTTTGGACGCGCTGAGAACTCGGCTGCCATCCGGGCTGAACACGGCGCTCGTGATCGCGCCCGAATGGCCCCTCAGCTCGACCGCGAGCTTTCCCGAGGTGCTGTTCCACAGGCGAACGGTCGCGTCCTCCGAAGCAGTGGCGATCAACGCACCGTCCGGGCTGAGCTCCGCGCTCGTGAGTTCTGCCGAGTGCCCGCGGAGTTCGAACAACGATTGACCCGAGGCGGCGTCCCAGATGCGAGCCGTCTTGTCCCACGAGGCAGTAACGACCCGAGTGCCATCTGGGTTGAACACCGCGCTCCTGACCTTTGCCGAATGGCCCTTGAGCTCGACCAGTGATTTTCCCGACGTGGCATCCCAAACGCGCGCCGTATTGTCCGACGAAGCAGTGACCACCCGCGTGCCGTCCCGGCTGAAGAGCGCGCCCCTGACCGGCTCCGAATGGCCACTGAGTTCGAACAGCGATTTTCCCGACGCGGCCTCCCAGATGCGCGCGGTCTTGTCGCGTGACGCGGTCACGATCCGCGTGCCGTCGGGGCTGAACACGGCGCTCATGACGGCATCCGAATGGCCGCTGAGCTCGGCCAGCAGTTTGCTCGTGGTGGTTTGCCAGACGCGAGCGGTGCGGTCCCACGAAGCCGTGACCACACGGGCGCCATCCGGGCTGAACTCCGCAGTGCTCAGCGCGTCCGCGTGCCCGACCACCCCGACCGCGGCGCTGTTGGGGGAGCTCGACAACAGCACCACTGCCTGTTCGACGGCGCTCGGCGAGACGACCCGGTAGTCGAGAGAGCGCGCCACATAAGCGAGGGCCAGCTCCGGTCGATCCAGGTGCTCGTCGGCAGCGATCATGTCCGCCCGGGCCGCTCGCTCGAGCAGCCTCTCGGCGCGCTCCCGTTCACGTTTGGCATGCTCCGACTCCTGGTGTGCCCGCACCGCCTCCGCCCGGGCGTTCGCCTCGGCGCGCAGCGCTTTGATCGACAAAGGCACGGCGATCGCTCCCGCCAGCGCACAAATGGCGGCCACGAGCAGCGCCCAGTAGACTTGGCGCTTTCGGCGGCGCTCACGCCGACTGAGCCCTTCGCGTTGCTCTCGACTCGTGCGCACGATCCCGGTCAAAATGTCGTGGGTGAGCTCGAGGCGCTGGATGCCTTCGCGAGCCTCGCTCACGACCAAGCGATTTTCGATCAGCTTGGCGATGCTGCGCTCCGCTTGCTCAATGCTCAGTCTGGCATTGAGCAGGCCGCGCACGAACGTGTCGTGATTGACGCTCTGCCGAAAGCCCTCCGGGCTCAGCAAATGCTGCTCCACGAAGTCGCGCACGGCGTCGCTCTGGTTCTTGAAGCAGCGCTGATAGAAATCCGAGAGAATGTCGCCGGCATTTCCGCGAAGCTGCTCGATCTTGATCTGCTTGGCGCTGCGCCGACGCAGGTTCAGCTCCGCGCACAGCAAGCTGAGCAAGGGCGGAACGGCCTCGATCTCCGTCAGCGGCGTGTCGTCGGCAACGCCGGCCACGAAGCGCACGATGGCTTCGCCGGTCTCGTCGCTGACGATCGCGGGCGGCGCAGCTGGACCGCGGCAGCGGATCTTGCCGGGCTCTACGGTGGCTTTGAAGGCCTGCAAGCCATTCAGCACGCGCAGCTCCATGCGATTGTCCATCATCGAGGGCATCGCGCGCCGCGCGCGCTCGAGTTGGTTCAAGTAATCGTCGCGCAGCGAGAGCAACCAGGTGCAGGGACGCGCTGAGAAGTGGAGGCGGTCGGCCAACTCCGGGTCGCGCGCGAGCATGGGCTTGAGCTCTTCGGGCACGCGGTTTTCCACCAGGTCGGCCAGCAGTTGCAGAAATTGCTGCGACCCTGCGGCGTGCGGCTTGGCCTGGCCGAGCGTGAAGATCTCTTCGAATTGGTCGAAGATGACCACGATGCGTCGAACCTCCCCGCTGGCAGGCACGCTACACACTCCGAATTTCGGGTCGTGCAGAAGCAGCCAGATCGCCATCGAGTCGGCGACGTCGCTGACCGCGGGCTCGGAGATCGCTCTTCCGAGCGCGGCCCCGAGTTGAGCCGCGAGCGGCAGCGCATTGTCGGCGTAGTCGAGCCGAAGCAGAACCGGCGCAAAACCTGCCGCGCGCAAGCGCGGGATCAATGCGGCTTGCAAGAGCGAGGTCTTTCCTAGTCCGGATCGCCCGAACAGCACCGTGAGCGGTCGCGCGACCACGCGCTGGAACAATTCCGTCAGTTCTTCGTCCCGGCCGAAGAAGTAATCGGTGGTGCTCTCGGTGAAGGGCTGGAGACCGAGCCACGGCGTTTCCGGTCCAACGGGGGCCCGGACGGAAAGTGCCGATTCTCCAGCCATCACCGACCTCCGAGCTCGCGCTGCAGCGCCCGAATTTTCGTGGCCACTTCCGCCGAAATCAACCCACGCGGACACGCGATGCGTTGAAAGTTCCGGGTCTCCGCGGGCTCGCGCAGAATCTCCTCCGGCCGTTGCTCGTGGATCACGAGCGGGAGATAGAATTTGGGTTGGTCGATCGCCGCGAAGGCTTCCAGGCGCTTCGCGGCCCAGTTGCGTTCGCGCCTGAAGTAGCGGTCTCCGAGCGCGGATTCGGTGAACTCGGAGACAACCGACACGAATACGGCGCAATCTCGGCTCACCTGGTCTTCCAGCTGATGGTGGTAGTTTTGGCCGGCGCCCAGCCGCTCCTGATCGAAGTACACGGTGCAACCCTGCTCGCGCAGGCTGCGCTCGATCTGGCGCGCGGCCGCTTCGTCTTCGCGCGCGTAACTGATGAAGACCAGCCCGCGACCGCCAGCAGGCAGCGGCGGTGTCGAGGCGCTTTGTCGATGGCGCGCGCGCCAGCGCCGGTGAAGCTCGGCGACGAACTCGGTCGGCGTCCGGCACTGGACCAGTTTGATGCTCTTACTGACTGAGCCGAAGAACAGCACCGAAGATTGGAGTTGTTCACTCGCATGGCCCTCGGCCAGCCACGAATACGGAGTCACGCGCGAGAGCGCGTCTTGACGCGCGATGCGGAGCAAGAGGCGCAGCACCCAATCGGAAAACCTGAGGCCGATGACGAGCAGCGAGTGCAAGCGCAAATCGGTGGACAGATTGCGCGTCGTGTCCGACCCCAAGTGCTGCGGCAAGGAAGTCAGAAAGTCCAACAAGTCTTCCTCCCAAGCCACGAACTCTCCAGCCACGACCGAGCTCCGGCCGAGCAAATGATAGACGGTTGGCTCGCCGAGACAGGCAGCCCGGCTGCTCAGGTCCTTCTCCAAGGCGCCCGGATAGAAGCCGGCCACCGCGCAGCGCTTGCGCTCTTGGCAGATTGCGCCCTGCAAGAGCGGGTCGAACGTGGTCGAGAGGTAGAGCAAGAAACCTTCGATCCCCGCCAGCTGCACGAGCGTCTCGCCCGCCGTAAAGTGCTTGGCCTGCACGATGCGGTCGAGCCGTGAGTAGATCCGGTTGCGTTCGCCGCCTTGCAGCAAATGCTCGCGGGCGACTTCATTCACGCTCGGAGTCGCGCTCAAGCGCGCGCGCTCGACATTCAGCGCTTCGGCGAGCTCGAGCGCGACGGCAGGATACAGCGGCTCGTTGTTTGGACCGAACGTGACCGCGCCTTCGCCCACCACTGGGATGACGTTGCCGCGCTCGACTTGATCGAGCAGGTCATCCCAGTCGCCGTCGGGAAAGACAGGGCTTTGCACCGGCATTCTGGACGGATCTCAGCCTCTGCAGACGGCAAAAGCCATAGTCAATCAGCGGGGCCGTTCGACCTGAGGTGGGCAGTGACGAAATCAGCAGAATTTAGCGCCGAATCAGGGCGTTCACGCGTGCGGCGCAGATGAAGTCATTTTCGGTCAAGCCGCCAGCATCGTGTGTCGTGAAGGCAACCTGGCACTTATTGTAACTGACCGCGAGATCCGGGTGGTGGTCTTCTTGATTGGCGATGTAGGCGAGCGCGTTGACGAAGGCGATCGTCTCGTAGAAATCGGCAAACACGTACTCTTTGCTGATCTTGCGGCGGGCTTCGTCTGCCCGGTAACCCGGCACTTCGGCGAGCAACGCTTCGATTTGCTGCGGGTCGAGCTTGGTTGCTTTGTGCACGCTGCGTTTGTCGGTGAGTGACACGGAAACCTCCCTCGGCTGAGTCCGGGCCGATCCGCGGCGCCGAGCTCGGTCACTGTCGAAACTTCACCTTAAGTGTCCGGCAATGGCTCGGGTTCGTCGAGCGTGACTCTTCTCGCCAATGCTCCTTCTCGCCACGATCGTGTTCACGGTGCTCGGGCTTTGAGACCCCGCGCTCTGAGCTCGCCCACATTTCCGGGGGTGTCACTTTCGTCCCCCCGGAACGCCGCCGACCAGCCCCAAATCCGCCCTTGCGCGGCAAGTCGGCCCGGTGACCAGGCCATTTCTGTGCCATTTCAAATACTTCGCGGCCCTTGACGGAGCGAGCTGCGCATGGTGACCTGGCTAGGTCGCGAAGCGACTCTCCCCCGTCGCTGCGGGATGACCCGTACGAGCAGGGGAAGATTGGCCCGAGTGGGCCAGCTCGAGGTGGAGACGCTCCACCTCCCCAACAAACTTTTCATTTTCGCCCCTCCAGAAATCCCTGTGTCTTGCCCCCGCACGCAAGCTCGACTGTCGCACCCGTCAGCGCCCTACCGGTATCACCCGGTTCGAGGCCACGCTCGGCTGCGATTCGCTGCGCGGTCCGGCACGACTCCGCTCGCTTTCGAGCCGAGTCTTCCGCTTCCGCGTTGATCTTGTCTACCTAGCGTTCGCTCAAAATCTGGGGTTTTTGCGACGTGGCACCCGGAAGCCATGCCCCGAAACACTCTCGTTATCAATTGTGACATCCGTGAAACCCGCGTCGCCCTGATCGAAGAAGGGATCATCGCAGAACTGCAGATCGAGCGCGCGGCCGCTCGGGGAACCGTCGGCAACATCGTGCTCGGCCGCGTGACCCGTGTGCTGCCCGGTATGCAGGCGGCATTCATCGACGTGGGCATGGAGCGCGCCGCGTTCCTGCACGTCGAGGATTTGATCCGACCCGACGATTTCGAAGCCTATTTATCCGGTTCTCGGCGCCACGAAGACGCCGAAAACTTCTCCAAGGGCGAAGGCGGTAAGCGTCATCAAGCGGGTGTCGGCCATAGCCACGACCACGACCATGCCGACGACGACGACGACGATGACGACGATGACGACGATGACGTGAGTGTGAGCGTGGCCAACGGCGTCGACGGTGACGATGACGATGACGATGACGACGCGGCCCCCCGAGGGGACGAGTCCGACAGCGAAACGGGCTCTGCCGAAGAAGAAGAAGAGGAAGAAGAACCGGAAGAAGAAGACGAGAGCGACGACGCGGAAGAAGACGAGACGATCGTGCAAGGGGTCGTGATCGATTCCGCGGTCGACTCCAGCTGGGACAATGAAGGCGACGCGTCATCGGGCATCGTCGAGGTCAATGCCGACGCCGATCCCAGCGCGGGAGACGACGCGGACGCCGACGCGGATTCGGACGCAGACGCCGACTCCGACGGGGAGCCCGTGCTCGGCGAGGGCGAAAGCCCCCTCGCCGCGGCCGCACCGGGTGAGGAGGGCACTCGCCGTCGTCGCCGTCGTCGTCGGCGTCGCGGTGGACGCGACGCGAGCGCGGACGGCGCGGCTGCCACTGCCGTCGCCGCTGTTGCAGTCGCCGCCGCTCCGCGCCCGGCAGCGCCCGCGCGTGCCGGCGCTGTAGCAAGCCGTGAAGCCCGCCCCGAGCAGGCTCGCCGCGATCGCAACGAGCGCGGCGGCAAGGATCGCAACGCACGCTCGAACCGCGGCCAGAACGGCGCCCGCGATCGCAGGCCGGGCAGCAGCAGCGCGAGCGGCACGGGCAAACCGACCAGCCGCGTGTCGCGCTCAGTGCCCATCACCGAGGTCGTCAAAGAGGGCGACGAGGTGATCGTCCAAATCTCGAAAGAGCCGATCGGTACCAAGGGCGCACGCGTCACCAGCCACGTGTCGTTGCCGGGTCGCTACGTGGTGTATTTGCCCACGGTCGAACACGTCGGTGTTTCCAAGCGCATCGGCTCGGCGCGCGAGCGCGCTCGCTTGCGCGACGTGGTCGAGCCGATGAAGCCGCAGACCGGCGGCATCATCGTGCGCACCGTGGCCGAGGGCTTGACCAAGAAATCGCTCAAGGCCGACATCGGCTATCTAGTGAAACTGTGGGAGGACGTCTCGAAGAAGAAAGAGGGCGCGAAGGCTCCCGCGATCTTGTGCACCGAGCTGGACCTGGTGCTGAAGACGGCCCGCGATTTGTTCACCGACGACATCGAGAGCATCGTGATCGACGACAAGGAGCAGTACCTGCGCCTGGTCCGCTTCGTCGAGATGTTCATGCCCACGCGCGTGAAGGACATTCAGTACTACAGCGGTGACGAGCCGATCTTCGACGCGTACGGCATCGAGGACGAAATTGCCCGCGCCTTGAGCCGAAAAGTGCCGCTACCGAGCGGCGGCTACCTGATCATCGATCAGGCCGAAGCGCTCACCGCGATCGACGTCAACACGGGTCGCTACGTGGGCAAGGGTAGCCGTGATCTGGAAGAGACCGCGTTCAAGACCAATTTGGAAGCGATCGAAGAGATTGCTTACCAGCTGCGCTTCCGCAACATCGGCGGCCTCGTGATCTTGGATTTGATCGACATGGACGTCTCGCAAAATCGCGAGAAGGTCTGGCGCACGCTGGAGGCGCTCTTGGCCAAGGACAAGGCCAAGACCACCATCAATCGCATCAGCGAGCTCGGCCTGCTCGAAATGACGCGCAAGCGCACGCGCGAGAGCTTGAATCGCACGATGCACGAGACCTGCTTTTACTGTGACGGCACGGGTCAGATCCAATCGCGCACGACCATCGCGTACGAAATTTTGCGCCAGATCCGGCGCGAAAAGGCCTCGCTCTCGGGTTACTCCGTGCTGGTCAACGCGCATCCCGCGGTCGTCGATCTGATGCAAGGCGACGAGAAGCCCGCGGTGATCGAAGCCGAGAAGCGCTACATGCGGCGCATCGAGTTCAACCCGCGGCGCGAGTATCACATCGAGCAGTTCGACCTGCAGGGCAAGTAGGGCGGAAAGCGAAACGAGCCGCGCGCTGCCACGCGCGGCTCGCCGCCCCGGTGCGCGTCCACTCAACGGAAGTTGAGGTAGAAATCGTCGGACTCGAAGCCGGCTTTGGGCGTGATCACCAGATCTGCGGTCAGCGGCGCTTGAACCTCGAGCTCGAACGCGCTGCAGGTGCGCCGCGGACCGGGTTCTGCGACCGGAACGCCGACCGCCAGCGGCTGCGACGGGTCGCTGCCGAATAGCTCGAGGCCGAGCGTGCCGGGCACGCAACCGGCAACCTCCACGTGATAGCGGCGGTTGGCTTCCGGCAACGACAACCGTTGGTGAATCGGGGCGTTCGAGGGGTGCAGCCCATGGAAGCAGCCGGCGCTGGGCGAGAGCGGCTCCGCTGTCGCGAGTTCGAAGTCTTGCGCGAATTTGCAACCGACCGCGGCAATCAGGGCATCGACGCGTGCGCGAGCGAGCGCGGGTTTCGCTTCATTGAAGCAGACCGCGTCGCCTTCGTTGGCTTGGTACTCGATTACTTCGCCCGCATCGCTGGTGATCGCCACCTCGCAATTCAGCGGATCCGAGCTGCAACCGTCCGGAATCGGCTCGGTGCGACGAAAGCCATCGAGGATCGCGAGCTCCGCCGCGCTCAGCTGATCGCGATCGGCGCTGAACAGCATCGGACCTTGGAAATAGCCGAAGCAGTAGAGCTCGAGATGCTGGCTGTATTCGCTCCACGGAGGCAGCTCCGGAGGGAAGGTCGTGCATTCGCCGCCGTAGCCGCCTTCGCCCGCAGCGCCGCCCTCACCGCTTTCGCCCCCCTCACCCGCAACGCCGGAGCTTCCCCCCTGACCTGAGCCACTCCGCGAGGGATCTCCGCCTGCGCCGGCCGCGGCTTGCCCCGCGCCCCCGTTCGGCCGCGGGCGGTTTGCGTCCGAGCCGCACGCGACCACGACAGAAAGAGCCACGCCGCCCAGCCCCAGCCATAAGCCTGCCCGAGCGCCAGCCGTACCCCCAAACGAGCTCGCGAGTGCCATGCGCCCAAAGGGGAGCAACGCGCGTGCCAGTGCCAGAGTGGCGTCTTCTCGCGAAAACGCCGAGTTTTCGCCGACCGTGTGCCGAGCTGGGTCACGGACCACGACGCGAAAGGCAGGGTCGGGCGAGGGCTTTCGTGAACATGATACGGTGACCTCGGGCAAAATCGAATCCGTTTCCGCTTGCCCGTGGTTAGTCGTGGATGTGGACGCGCTTTGGGCCGAGCTTGCGCGCTTGCGCGAGCCGGAGTGAGCGCAAGCTGAAAGCTCAAATGACCAACGCGCGCAAATCCGAGCGAGTCACGATCAACAAAGAGTTCGAATCCTTCGATCAGTTCGTCGAGGAGTACGTGACGAACCTTTCGCACTCGGGCGCGTTCATCAAGACGAGCACGCCGCTGCCCGTGGGCACCGAGGTCGACTTGCGCTTCACCGTCGTCATGGACGGCGTCGAGACCATCGAAGGGGTCGGTGAAGTCGTGCGCGTGGACAGCGATCCGGCCGGGATGGCCGTGGTGTTCAAACGGCTGAGCGAGCATTCGGCACAGCTGCTCGACGAGCTATTGAGCGAAAAGAAAGGCTGACCTGCGCCGCGGACCCGCCGAGCTGGATGGCCCGCGCAGCGGTCGGCACATTGGCTCCTTTCGAGCTGCGTCGCTGGATTTTGGGCGCCCCCACACCAGCATCGCACCCCGGAACAGGCGCGCAGTACCCGCCGAGCTTGCGCGACTCCGGAATTCGGCTTAGAAGCTGCGCCCCCATGTACATCCCCACCAAGACCCCCCGTAAGCTCGACCGCAAGCGCTCCAAGCTCCTTCGCTCGAAGTTCAAGGCGAAGAACCGCAACCGCCGCGAAGGTCTGAAGAAGTAATTTCCCGAGGGGACTAGCGAGCTCGCGCTGCTTCAGAACGAGTCGTCGCCCGACGCGATCACGCGCGTCGCCGTGACGTAGTCGAAGCCAGCGCGAGCCAGGGCCATCAGGTCTTTGCGACGGTACGCCTCGCGCAGATCGGGTTTGCGATGTGGCCCCAAGCGCCGGCGGCGAGCGAAGGCGAGCGCCGCCTCGAGCTCACTGTTTTTCGAATCGCCACGCGGGAAGAGCTGCTGCACGAGCTCCGCGCTGATGCCGCGCGCGCGCAGCTTCTGTTCGATCATGCGCGCGGACGTGCCGCGCTCGCGCTGACGCGCGGCGAAGTTTTGGGCAAAGCGCCGATCGTCGAGTAACCCTGACGACTGGTAGCGCACGAGCAACTCTTCCACGATCGCGGGGGCGAGCGACGCTTCTGCCACCCCCGCGCGAGCCGCCTTGGCGATGCGCGCGCTCAGCACTCGGCGCAGCTTCTCCTGCGTACAGTCGAAGCGCTCCAGGTAGCGCAGCGCCGAAGCCTCGATGCCCGCGCGGGTCACGTTCGGCGGGCGCTTTTGCTTCGGCTTTTCGTCGAAGCGAGTCAAGGCGCTGCCTCAGCCGCCGCGCTTGAGCTCGTTCAAGACCAGCTTGCTGACGGCTTTGAGCGTGTCGAACACGCCCACACCGCTGCGCGCGTTGGCTTCGAAGTCCGGCACGTTCATCGGGTTGATCAGCGGGCGCAGCTCTTCGACCGCGACCGCGTTCGGCAGGTCCCGCTTGTTGTACTGAACGACGTACGGAATCTTCTCCAGCGAGTAGCCTTGCTCGGCCAAGTTGGTGCGCAGGTTCTCGACGCTCTCTTCATTGGCCTCGAGGCGTTCCATCTGCGAGTCGGCGACGAAGATCACGCCGTCGACACCCTTCAAGATCAGCTTGCGGCTGGCGTCGTAAAAGACCTGCCCGGGCACCGTGTACAGGTGGAAGCGAGTCTTGAAGCCGCGGATTTCACCCAGCGAGAGCGGCAAGAAATCGAAGAACAAGGTGCGCTCGGTCTCGGTCGCGAGGCTGATCATTTTGCCTTTCGCGTCCGGATTGGTGCGCTCGTAGATGTATTGCAGATTCGTCGTTTTTCCGCACAGCCCGGGCCCGTAATAGACGATCTTGCAGTTGATCTCGCGGGCCATGTAATTGATGAAACTCATCGCCCGTTCGCCTCAGTCGTTGAAAAGGTTGTCGATGTCCTCGTCGGTGATTTCGGCGAACGGCGAGTCGCTGCCGGGCTCGTGCACCTTGCTCAACAAGGCTTCGAAAATCCGGTTCAGCTCGTCGCTGGCCTTTCGCACGCGCAAGCGAACCAAACCGAGGCTCGACTTCGAGTCGAAAATCACCACCAGAATCACGCGGTTGCCAACCAACTGAATGTGGATGTTGGCTTTTTCCCCCTCGTGGAACTGAGTCGCGAACTCATTTTCGCGAAGCAACTTGGCGATGCCTCCCGTGGCCGCGATGTTGCCAGCGGTGAGGGATGCAAGCGAGGTAGTGTCGATGTTGTCGACCTCCCCACTTGCGGCGATGAGCTGACCGTTTTTGTCGACGATGAAGACGACTTTGGCGTTCGCTTCCCGAACCAAGCGGTCTACGACCGTTTGGATCTGGTTGAACTCCTCCTCGTACATCACCATCTGGGGATTGACCATCGCGAGCCTCCGCTAGCCTCCGCGTAAAATCCGTCGGCGACTAGCTGTCCAAGTCACAAATCGAGCAAGAAACCTGAGCCGTTAGTTCTATCCGAGCACCCGCGGACCGACAAGAGCGTTGTCTTCCAGCTCCGTTACCAAGCTGCTACGAAGCTAGAGCGGCGCGCGCGGCGCGCGACTTAACCCGTACGGGCTGATGTAAGCGTGAAGCCGCGCCAACGCTTCTCTCTCCCTCGGCTCTCCCTCGGCTCTCCCTCGGCTTCTGCTCGGCTCTTGTCGGCTTCTCGCGTTTCTCTTGCCGTCCCAAGGCCGTTTGCGCGCCCTCGGCCGGCCGGATGCAGCGTGGGGACAAAAAGTGACGGCTAGGCCGCCACGCCCGCGCCGATTTCCGGCCCAACCGGATCGCCAAGCGCTAAAGCTAGGTCCGTGGAAAACAGGCCGGCCCAAAGATCGATTGTTCAGGCGTTCGCGATTCTCGCTCTCGCCGCCACGCTGTGCGTGCCCATGTTCGCTCACGCCGGACAAACCACGTTTCATCGCGATCTGAGCGAGCTCAGCAAGCAACTCGACCTCGCGCGGGGTCCGGAAGTGTATGCAACGCTGCGCAAGATCTGGGGCACTTGGGACCGCGCCGATCCGAGCCACGTGGAAGAAGCGCTGCGAGCCGCCACGCGGGACACGCGTCTGAGTGCGCCCGTGCGCGCGTATGCGGGCACGCTGTCGGCCCTGGGTCGCGCGCGACGCGGCGATTTGAAAGCGGCGCGCGATTCGATCCGTGCCCTTGGTTACGTCGACCAGTGGCAGATCGTCGGCCCGTTCGACAATGAGGGCAAGGCTGGACTCGACACGGCGAGCGGCCCCGAACCCGAGCTGCTGCAGGTGATCGTGCCCGGCAAGGCGTATACGGGCAAAGAGCGCCCCGTGCGCTATCGCCCAGTTCCGGCGGTGTTTCCGTACGGCTACTTGGACGCCGGCTCGCTGGTCCGTCCGGAGTCGAAGATCTGCGTTTTTGCCACGACCTTCGTGAGCGCACCGAAAGCCAAGCGCAAGCTGAGCGTGTGGGCCGGCGCGGGTGGCGCGTTCAAGTTGTTCTGGAACGGCGATTTGGTGCTGCAAGACAGCGCCTACCGCGGGCACGACTACGACCGATCCGCGACGCTGGTCGAGCTCGAGCCCGGACCGAACGAGCTCACACTCAAAATGTGCGGGGACGATGCTTCGCCGGTCGGCTCCGTGCGCGTGGCGGGACCGGACGGTGCACCGGATCCGTCGTTGACCTTCTCCAACGATTTGCAGCAAAGCCAGGCGTTCGCCAAAGCCTTCTCCAAGAAGAAGCCGAGCGACACGCTGCGCCCACACGCCGGCCCCGAAGGCCCAATTCAGCTGTTTCAAAAGCTGACCGCAAGCAAGAAGCCCGCACCCGCGGCGCTCGAAGCCTTTGCGCGTTACTTGGCTGAAACCGGCGGGGACGATCCCGCCCGCCACGACGCGCGCAATTTCGCGAAGCAAGCGGCCGACAGCGAGCCAACCGTGAAGCGCGCGCTGCTCGCGGGGCGTCTGGCCGAAGATCGCAACCAGTCCGGCGAGTGGATCAAGAAGGCCGAAGCGCTCGCCGCGCGCGAGCCGCAGCCGAATCGGGACGTGCTCTTGGCGCGCGCGCTCGACCGCCGCACGAGCCCCAACTGGCGCGACGCGTTCCCGTACTTCGATCAGGTGCTGGCGCTCGACCCAGATGACTCGCTCGCGCTGCGCGGGCGCGTCGAGTTGTACAACCTCGCCGGCTTGCCGCGCACCGCGCTCGCGACGCTGGAGAGCGCCGTCGCGCGCAACCCGAATTCGGTCAATCTGCTCAACATGTACGCGTCTCAGCTGCGCATGTTGGGCCGCGCCACGGAGGCCGCCGAGGCCGAAAATCGCTATTCGGCGCTGCGCTTCGACGACGCCGGTTTCATCGGCCAAAAGATCGAGCTGGCGACCGCGCGCCGCGACCGCGCGGCCGCCGAACGCTGGGTCGAGCGCCTGCTCGACACCCACCCCGACGGTCTGTGGGCGCTCGGTCTGGCGGCGCGCACGTACCGCGCGCTCGGTCAGCCGGAGCGCGCGGTCGCCGCTTACCGCCGCGCGCTGCTTCTGGCACCGGAGGACACGACTTCGCTGCGCGCCCTGGCCGACCTCGATGGCGATCTGGGGCGCAAGGACGAACAGCTGACTTTGCTGCGCGACATCTTGCGCATTCGTCCGCAAGACAAGGACGTGCGCGAGTACGTCGAGCACCTGGAGCCGCAACGGCCGCGCGCCGACGAAGCCTACGCCTGGGAGTCGAGCAAATTCCTGAAGCTGCGCCACGCGCCGGCCAACGGCCAAAATCGCCGGGTGCTGAGGGATTTGACGGTGTCGACGGTGTTCGAAAATGGGCTGTCGAGCTCGTATCGGCAGATCGTGTTTCAGCCGTTGACCGACGCGGCCGCCGCAGCGGCGAGGCAGTATGGCTTCGGTTACGAAGCGGACACGCAATCGGTACAGCTGCGAGGCGCTCGCGTGTACCGCGGCGACGGTCGCGTGGACGAGGCCATCGAATCCGGAGAAGGCCCCGCCGACGATCCTTCGATCGCCACCTACACGTCCGCGCGCACCTTCTACATCCAATTCCCGCGCCTCGAACCCGGTGACGTGGTCGAGCTCCGCTATCGCGTCGACGACGTGACGCCAAAGAACGATTTCGGCAACTACTTCGGGGAGATCACTTACCTGCAGGGCACGGACCCGGTGCAAAACGCCGAGTACGTGCTGATGACCCCGAAATCGCGCACTTTCTACATCGATCAGAACGTGCCACAGCTGGTCCAGAGCAGCGAGGTGCTCGGCAATCAGAAGGTGTATCGCTTCTTTGCGGCGCAGGTGGCGGCCGTCGCGCCCGAGCCGGCCATGCCGCCACTACAAGAGGTGCTCGGCTTCGTGCACGTGTCCACGTACAAGGATTGGAAGGACCTCGGGCACTGGTACTGGGGCTTGGTCAAAGATCAGTTCGACCTGGACGACGAGACGCGAAAGCTGGCCAAGAAGATCACCGAGGGCAAGACCAGCGACGTCGACAAAGTGAAGGCGGTGTACGAGTGGGTGACCAAGAACACCCGTTACGTGGCGCTGGAGTTCGGCATCTACGGTTACAAACCCCGGCGCTGCGTGCAGACGGTGGCGCGCGGCTGGGGTGACTGCAAAGACAAGGCCACGGTCATCACCACGCTCTTGAACGAGCTCGGCATCAAGACCACGATGGTCGTGCTGCGCACACAAATGAAGGGTGATTTCCGGTCCAGCATCGCGAGCTTTGCGCCCTTCGATCACGCCATCGCTTACGTGCCCTCGATGAACCTGTACCTCGACGGCACGGCCGAGCTCACGGGCATCAATGAACTGCCACGCATGGACATTGGCGCCTTGGGGCTGCTCGTCAACGAGGGCAACACGGAAGTGACGCACGTGCCGAACGTCGCGCCCGAGAAGAACTTCGTGCGCCGCGAGGTGAAGGCCCAGTTGTCCAAGACCGGGGACGCCAAGCTCGAGTTCGACTATTCGACCGGCGGCTTCAACGCGCCACAGTGGCGCAGTCAGTATCAGTCGGAAGCCACGCGCGACGATCGCATCAACAACGACCTGGGTCGGGAGTTTCCCGGGTTCGAA
>DASSMT010000033.1:0-9276 GCA_035688655.1 Polyangiaceae bacterium
AAGGATCTCGGACAGCAAACTTCGCCCAGCTATCCGGGCGTGGGCGCGCACGACAATCACCTCAACCAAACCTCCACTCACGCGGCGGTGGCGTGCAGCGAGTGCCACCATGTCCCGGACTCGGTGGACTCGCCGGGCCACGCCGACGACGCGCTGCCCGCCGACGTAGTGCTGGGCAGCCTGGCGCAACAGGGCGATCGGCACCCCGTGTACGACCCGCAAGCGCGGACGTGTCAAAACAACTACTGCCATCGCGATGCGCGCGCGGTCTGGACCCAGCCGCGGAGCAGCAACGAAGCATGCGGCACCTGCCACGGCGTTCCGCCGCCAGCTCCGCACCCGCAATCCGACAAATGCAACGGGTGCCATGGAGCAGTCATCGACGCCGATCGACACTTCATTGCGCCGGAGCGTCACGTCGACGGCACGGTCGACTACCAACCGAGCGACTGCAAGGTCTGCCATGGCAGTGACAAGAACCCGGCTCCGCCGCTGGATACCCTGGGCAACAGCAGCGTTTCTGCGCTCGGCGTGGGCGCGCACCAAGCTCACTTGAGCGGAGGCAATAATAGCCGCGCTCTGTCGTGTAACGAGTGCCATGTCGTTCCGGATCGGGTCGAGGATCCGACGCACGTCGATGGCCTGCCCGCGGAGGTGATTTTCAGCGGAATTGCCGACAACATGTCGCACTCCCCCGTCTGGCACGAAGCGCGCGCGACGTGCGGCGGGACCTACTGCCATTCCCCGTCGCCCGGTGAAATGCGCGACTCTCCGGTTTGGACCGCGGGCAAATCGCTCGCGTGCAACTCCTGTCACGGCCTGCCGCCCGCCTTGCCCCATCCGCAAGCGGACAACTGCTCGTCGTGTCACGGCGCCGTCGTCGCCTCGGACAATCGCACCATCATCGACAAGAGCAAGCACGTGAACGGCGCGGTGGATGCGTGGGTCGACAACACCTGCACCAATTGCCACGGGGGAACGAACCCCGCGCCCCCCGTCGACCTATCCGGAAATTCCGAGACCACGAGCTCCGGCGTCGGCGCGCACCAAACGCACGTGCTCGGTACAGCGCGCTCGCGCGCCGTACCCTGCAAGGAATGCCACCGCGTCCCGGGCAACGTGCTGGCTTCGGGGCACATCGATTCAGCGCGGCCGGCCGAGCTCACGTTCTCCGGGGTCGCGCTCGCGCAAGGCGCACAGCCTGCGTACGTGAACGGCACTTGTCAGTCCACGAGCTGCCACGGCGCAGTTTTTTCCTACGGTGATCCTTCGGGCGGCAGCAACACGACGCCCACGTGGACCCGGGTCGACGGCAGCGAAGCCGTTTGTGGCAGCTGCCACGGCCTTCCCCCACCGCCGCCGCACCCCAACTCCATCTCTCCTTGCAACAACTGCCACGGCGACATCGCCGCCGACAACACCTTCACGCGTCCCGAACTGCACGTGGACGGCATCGTCACGCTGCAAGTCCAGTGACCGCAGCAGATTTGGCGGCGAGGCCGCGGCTTGCATTGCGCGGAGCCGCTCGGAGCGCCCGCCGCGCAGCCGGGGCTCAGGGCGTCTTCGTGAACAAGTGGCAGCCGGCGCAGCGCGGGCTTTGCGGGAAGTGATCGGCTCGGTCCTTGTGGCAGCCGAGGCAGATGGTGCGCTTGGGCGCGGCCGGGTCACCGTGGCCAGTGTGGCACAGCGTGCACGGTTGATGCTTGGTCTCGGCGTGTAGGCCGGGCAGTTGCTCACGCTGATGACAAGTCGTACACGCGGGCACGCTCGCGACGCCCTTCGGGCCGTGGGGGCGATGACAGGTTTGACAACCGGTGCTGATGCGACCGTGCGCGCTCGCGAGCTCCGTGCCGTGGCAGTCCGCGCAAGCCTTCAGTGTCGGCAAGCCGGCGTGCGGCTCGTGGCAATTCAGGCATGCCTGGTGTCCCTTGGGCGCGCTCTGTTGCTCGACGCGGTGACAATTCGCGCATGGGGTTGCCTGCGCACCGGAGTGCGGCTCATGGCAGCCGACGCAGCGAGCATGACCGGCTTTGACCAAGCCCGCTTCTTTGCGGTGGCAGTTGTCGCAACCCACTTTGTCGGGCTCGGGGTGATGCGGAAGCCCTTTGTGGCAGCCCTCACAGGCTTGGTGCCCTTTGTTCAACGAGGTCTGGTGGACGCGCGCCTCGTGACAGCCGGTGCAGGTCGCGACACTCGAAAGCGAGAGCTTGAAACCGTGGGGTTTGTGGCAGCCGGTGCAGGCCGCGCCGCGGTGTGCGCCGTGATCCGACTCGGCAAACTTGTGGCACGAGCTGCAGGCATTGACGTCGATCCCCTCGGAGGCGCGAGTAGCCCTCGGATGGGGATCGTGACAGCCCACGCACTTTCCGACCTGACTCGCGGGGTGATCGGGGTGCACGTTCTTGTGGCACATGGCGCAGGCGCCAGGCGCTGACGACCGCACGTCGTGGGGCGCGTGGCAGTTGATACAACCATTGTGTGCGGCGATGCTGCCGGCGCCGATCACGTTGACCTGCGCGTGACAACTGCGGCAAGCAATGGCTTCCTTTTTCTCGAACGCGTGCGGCTTGTGACAACCGATGCACTGCGTATGGCCGTTCCCGAACAGTGCGGTCGCGGGAATGATCGGTTGCTCTTTGGCGTGGCACGCGACGCACGTCGCCACGGCGTCCTTCGCCGGCGAATGTCGGTGCTCGTGACACGTCGAACAAGTTTCGACCAGGGATCTGCCAGCCGATGCGTGACTCGTGCTGATGTCCTTGTGACAATCGGAGCAGGGTGCGGATGTGGGCGGGCCCTCGTGCGGCTGATGGCAGCTGAGGCAGGGTTGAGAGCCATGCACGGTGTGTTCCGTCACTGGCGCGAGCCGGCCCTGCTGCGATGCGTGGCAACGCTTGCAATCGGTCGCCTCGTACGATTCCACGGCGTACGAGGGGGCGCCGCCGCCGCCATCGATGGGAATGCGCGGCGGGTCCTTGCGCAAGGCTTCTTCGTGGCGCGTGCCTTCCAACGTGAACGCGTGACAGGCGGTGCAAATCGCCTTGGTCCCGGCGCCGAAGCGCTTTGCTGCCTCGGCCGAAGCGTGCTCGATGTGCCCTTCCTTCTGATGGCAAGCGACACAGCGGTCCGGCGTGACGGTGCCCATTTTGTTGGCCGTGGGTGCATGGCACTTCACGCACTCCACCTTTTGCTCGATCACGTGAACGCGATGCCCAACGACATCGCGCGCGAAGCTCCAGGCCGGGTCGACGTAGACGCCCGCCCCCCAATTCCCGTCGTGCGGTGTCGCTTTCTCGCCGTTCGGCGGCGTTTCTTTCTTGTCGGCGCACGCAGCCAGAGCCGAAAGCACGAGTATTGAAAGCAACACCCACGCGAGCAGTGATCGTCGCTGTTCCACGCGCTGCCATCCTATACCGTTTTTTCACTTGCTTACGTGCGCAGTCTCCAGCACCATGACTCGTGCCTCACGCAGGCCCTTGGCTCGGTTACCTCGCGCTGGCGAGTGCGGTCATTGCCGCGGCAATCCTGCTGCATTTTCTGCTGCGGCGGCCGGTGCTCGACCTGCGAGCCAAACTGATGCTGCTGCTCGGCCTGGGCGTTTTTCCGACGATCACCGCGGCCGCTTCCACGGTCGCTGGGATGGAGGCAACCACCCATCGTGAGTTTTGCGGCTCATGCCACACGATGGATGATCACTTCGACAACGCGACCGATCCGCAGGCGCAATCACTGGCAGCGCGCCACACCCGAAACCCCTTTTTCGGCGAGGAAAGCTGCTATGTCTGTCATGCGGATTACGGCATGTATGGTTACGCCCTGACTAAAATGGGCGGGATGAAACATGTCTATTACTACTATCTCGGTGGATATCGCGGGATGTCGAAGGAGGAATCGCGGCGTGAAGTCCACATCGCCAAGCCTTACGACAACACCAACTGCCGCCAATGCCACACGACCACGGCTCGCGTCTGGCGCGCGGTGCCTGATCACTTATCCATGCAGCAACAGCTGGCCGTCAACAAAGTGAGCTGCGCGAGCCCGGGCTGCCATGGTTTCGCCCATCCGTTCAGCAAGGGACCAGACGGCCTGGGCGTCAGCACGAGCGCATCCGCGCATCCAGCGGCGGAGCACGCCCCATGAGCTCGTTGGAACGGCTGCGCGACCGGCTGATCGCACCGTTGCAAAAGAGATCGGTCCTGAGCGTGATTCGCTTGGCCTGCTGGGTGGCGCTGGTCGGCCTCGCGGTCATGGTCGCATCAATTTTATATCCCGCTCCCCTGCCCGTAATTTTTGCAATGAGCATCGGCCAGGTGATCGGAATCGCTGCGTTCGTCTGCTATTTGCTGTCGATCTTGATGGATGTCATCCGCGGCAGCGATCACGCGCCGGATGCTCCGGGCCCGGCGAAGCAGTATCGCAAGAACAATCCGAACCCCGACGTTACCAATTCGACATAGCCCGTTCGTTGATTCAGAAACGGGTTCCGTCATCAGCGATGGTCCACATGACAACGATCATGTGTGAGCGCGCGGAGTGCTCGACTTCAGCTGTGAGAGTTGCTTGACTCAAAACATGAGCTCTGCAACCATGCCCGGCGGTCAGCACTGGCCTTTGAGGCAAAGAGCCGTTCGAGGAGGATTCAGATGAAGCTGCTTAGTGGCGCTCTAGTCGTCATGCTCGGTCTCGTTGCATTCGCTTGCTCGGGTGACGATGGCAAGGACGGTGCTCAGGGCCCCGCCGGTGCCGAGGGTCCCAAGGGACCGAAAGGCGACACCGGACCAGCCGGCCCGAAGGGCGAGAAGGGTGACACGGGTGATCAGGGCCCGGCCGGGATCGGCGCAGGCGGAGACGGCAGCGGCAGTGTCCCCGAAGGCACGCTGAACGCCAGCTGCATGAAGCCCTGCCACACGTTTACCGGCATCGTCGAACAGTGGAAGACGAGCCGCCACTACGCCACTTACGTCGCGAATCTCGGCGGTGAAGAAGTCGACAGCTGGACCGGCGCCAAAGCCTGCGGCAACTGCCACGCGGCGGATGGTCCGCAGCTCCGCCTGGAAGAAAACGTCAAATACAACGGGACGACACCGCCCACGGATCTCAAGCACGGCCAGCTGAACTACAAGGACACGACCGCCGGCGGTGCAGTCAAAGAGATCGTGTACAACGGTCACGCCACGGTGGCGCAGGTGGGTTGCAACACCTGCCACGACGCGCTGAACCACGACCCGCACGAAACCGGCGATGACTACGTGCCCGGCGCCTTCCCGCTCCGCTACCCAGTCGGCGCCAGTGACTACGCCATCCTCGAGAAGAGCTCCGCCGTCGGCACGTCCGATGGCACCCATGCAAACACGTACCGGGCAGGAAATGCGTGCATGTGGTGCCACAAGTCGCGCAAAGACGTGACCAACTACATCGTTACTGCCAACAGCATCACCAGCACGACTTGGGGCCCGCACGAAGGCCCGCATGCGGATATCTACACTGGCATCGGTGGCTATCACTACCCGCCGAAGGCCTACGGGACCTCGACGCACGCGGACATCATGAAGGTTCCGAACGGCTGCGTCACGTGCCACATGTCGCCGGTCGCCGAGAACGGTGGCATCGGTGATCACTCGTTCTACCCGAAACAAGCCGTTTGCAACGGTTGTCATGGCAGCTCCAACACCAGCTTCGACATCAACGGCGGACAGACCCGTATCAAGTCTGAGCTCCAGACCTTGCGGCTTGCTCTGAATGGCGGCAGCCCCCTGGCCAACCCCCCGGTGGCCCCTCCCGTCGCGGGTGTTGGCCCGCTGCTCTCGCGCGACGGCGTGAACCCGCTCAGCCCCACGGATTTGAGCGATACCGACTTCGCCTCGGACAATACCTTGCCGCAGGCGAAGGGGGTAACCATCACGGCGCCCATCGCTGGCGCGCTGTACAATTACCTGCTGATTGCCCGCGGATCGGCCTACGGCGTACACAATCCGAAGTACACGGAACAGCTCATTTACGACTCGCTGGTGGGCATCGGCGCCACCCCGGGTTTTACTCGCCCGCAATGAGCTCGTAGCCGCGCTCCGCGTCGAGAGTCAGCCTCGCGACTTTCGACGCGGAGATTGTCGCGGCGGGCGGCAAGGGCCGAATTACACCGAGGGGTGATTCGCCCAACGCGCAACGGATTGTACGAAGCCGAGCTTGGCCACGGGCCGCTCAGGCCTCGAGCGCGTTGAACCCACCCGGGTCGTGAATCTGCGCATCTGCAATCGCACCTGCGCCGCCGCAGAAGTCGGTGGTTCGGTCGGAGTAGCCGAAGTGCGTGACCTCGCTGGCCGGGCCGTCCAGCGCGGGGAAACCCGCCGCGTCCGCCTTCAGGCCCATCGCGTTCATGATGTTGCAGAAGTACTTGTTCACCGGCGCGTTCCCGAACTTGGGATCGGTGCCCGTCTCTTGGTTCACGCCATCTGCCGTCCCGGCCGAATCATCCGGGCATTGCGCCAGGCTGCGACCGAGCATCGCTTCGGGTGTCGCGTTCGATGCTTCATCGAGGTGAATGATCCTGCCCGTTCTGAAATAACCGCCACCGCTGCCTGCCTGGATGATCGGCATGTTGTTGAGGTTGTGCGCGCAACCATCCGAAAACTCGTTCATCCAGACCGCGATGCTGTTGTCGAGCAGCGTGCCGTCGGCCTCGGGGATGCTGTCGAGCATTGCGACCAAGAAGGCGAATTTTTGCGCGTAATAGCCGTCGATCTTGAGCAGATCCGCGATCACGTTCTGCAAGCATGGCCCGGTCATGCTTGCGTTACCCACCCGCTGAGCCAAGCCACTCGAGTCGACGTCGATGCCCAAGCCCTTGTACACGAAGCCGCCGGGGTACTGCAAAAAGATCACGGGGTTGGCGTTGCACGCCGCAGTTAGTACTGCGATCGCCGAGTGGACATCGGCGTTGTCCATGGACGCGCCGGCCTTGCGAGTAACGGCGTCGCTGTCGTCGTCTTGGCTGCCACCGGCGATCGGGGTCGATGCGCCGACCTTCAGTGCCACCTCTTGAGTGCATTGCAAGGGGCCGAACATCTCGGCCGTTTCATTGATCAGCTGCAACCAAGCCCCGAGTTTGTCTTTGTCCGCCTTGCTCATGTCTCGTCGACTGAGCCGTGACAGATCGTCTTTCACGATATCGGCGATGCGCTTGCCCTTGACGAGGGCCCAAGTGTCCGCGTTGGGGACAGCCGGATTCAACAGCCCCGTCAACTGGCTGAACGCCTGCTGTGCCGACACCGGGCTGAAGATGGTGTTTGCCGCCGAGTATGAGATCGTGTTTGGAGGCGAGGTCCTCGTTTGTCCGGCGACATTCAGCAGCAGCGGGTCGCCCGTTGGGCTCAGTTGCTGCGCCAGCACGTGATCCAGCGAGGGCCCGATCGGCATCGCGTTGAACTTCGTCGCTGAATTGAAGCTGAATGGATCGTTGCTGTTCGGAGAAACCGGCTGGCAAGTGAAGGCCGCCGCCATCACCTGCGTGTGCACGTCATTTCCCTGCCCGCGACCCTTCCCCGCACCATTGTTGGCCGCGGTCCACTCGTTCATCGAGCGAATGCCGCGCGGAAGGAGCAACTTCTTGCTGAACGGGGCGAGCGGCGCGAGCGAAGTCGGCATCAGATCTGCCGCAGTGAGCTCCCCGTCGAGCTTTGCGGGGAACCACTTGTTCGTGATGCAGCCGTTGGGCGTGAACATCACGATCGTTCGCTTGGGAGCCGTGTTCGCGCGCGCCGAGCGCTCGAACAGCGAACCGAGAAACGGAGCCGCGACGACCGCACCGCCCAGCCCGCGCAAGAAGATCCTACGGTTGAAGTCGACCATCGTGCTCAAGCCTTCAGCAGCTGGAAGCCGCCGGGATCGTGGATGGTTGCGCTGGGCATCGCGCCTGCGCCCCCGGCGAAGTCCTCCGTCCGGTCGGAGTAGCCGTAGTGAGTGACTTCACTGGCTGGTCCGTCCTTCGCGGGAAAGCCGTTCTTGTCCGCTTTCAAGCCCATCGCGTTCATGATGTTGCAGTAGTACTTGTTCACGGGGGCGTTGCCGAACTTGGGGTCGGTGCCCGTCGCTTGGCTCAGACCGTCGACCATCATGTCCGTGCCCTCCGTACACTGGGCTAGGCTGCGGCCGAGCATGTCCTCTTGCGTGGCGCCCGACCCGGGGTCGAGGTGAATGATCTTGCCGGTCTTGAAATAGCCTCCACCACTACCGGCCTGAATGATCGGCATGTTGTTGAGGTTGTGCGCGCAGCCGTCCGAGCATTCGCTCAGCCAGACCGCGACCGTGTTGTCGAGCAACGTTCCATCACCCTCGCTGACGCTGTCGAGCATTTCGACCAGCTTGGCGAACTTCTGGGCATAGTAGCGGTCGATCTCGAGCAGATTGTCGATCACGTTCGCCACACAGGGTCCGGTCATGTTGGCGCTGTCGAGTCGATGAGACTGGTTGTCCGAGTCGGCGTTGATGCCCAGCCCGGAGAAGGTGAAGTTGTTGGGATACTTCAGGAGCACCACGGGATTGGCGTTGCAAGCAACCGTCAGCACCGCAATCGCGGAGTGGACATCCGCGTTGTCGAGCGAGTCGTTCACTTTGCGGGTCACCGAGTCTCCTCCGCCGCTCGCCAACGGATTGGCGGCGCCGAGCTTCATCGCCGTCTGCTGACTGCACTGCGTACTGGCGACGACCTTGCCCAGGTCGTTGGTGAAAGCCATCCACGCTTCGAGCTTGTCCTTGTCGGCCTTGCTCATGTCCCGCCGGCTGAGCCGCGTCAGATCGTCCTTCACGACATCCGTGATGGCCTTGCCCTTGGTGATCGCCCAGGTGTCCGCGTTCGGCGGGGCGCTCGGATCGAAGAGCCCGGTCAGCTGATTGAACGCCTGCGCGGCGCTCAGCGGAGGAAACAAGGTCTCGGCGGCCGAATACGAAATTGCCGCTTGCGCCCCCTCCGTCTTCACCCCTGCGACGTGCAGAAACAGTGGCACTCCCTGCGGGCTCACTTGCTTGGCGATGACGTGATCCAACGACGGACCGATTGGCTTCGCATTGAACTTCGTCGCGGAGTCGAAGCTGAACGGGTCGTTACTATTGGGAGTGATCGGTTGGCAGGTCAGGAGCGAGCCGACCTCTTGCGTGTGCACGTCGTTGCCTTGTCCCCGCCCAGTGCCTGGACCCTTGTTGTTCGCGGTCCATTCATTCATGGTGCGGATGCCGCGCGGCAAGAGCAGCTTTTTCGCGAACGGAGCGAGTGGTGCGAGCGTC
>DASSMT010000046.1:0-24481 GCA_035688655.1 Polyangiaceae bacterium
TGGCCGGTGATGGCGGTTGCAGGATCGAGCCCGGCAGCGACCACCTCGCTGACATCGAGCCAGTAGCGAACCGTGAGCGTTTCGTCGTAGCGAGGCGGGTGAATCGTCTCGTTCATGGTGCGGATGTTGACTTGCGTGCGACAGGCGCCCTTCGTGTTCAGGTTGGCCATGGCGTAGAACTCGTCGATGGCCGGTTCGAGCGGAGGAAACGCCTTCAGCGGGCACTCCCCGTTGCCGCGTCGCGACAGGTGCGCCGCCAAGGCCGCGACCAGCGCGCCGTTGTAGTCCACGGTGACCTCGTTGGAGCCGAAGTCGTCACGAGCGTCGACGTGCTTGCCGTCCGGCCCGGGTCCGTTCACGAGCGCTCCCCAGATGATGTGCCGGTTCTCCGTCGGCTTGCCCGGCAACCCATAGATCGAAGCGTGACCTGCGGCGTGGTGCGGCTGCAGCGGGTAGCTGGACGTGTAGCCCATGATGAACGACTTTCCGAGGTCATTTTGGCCGAGCACGTAGTCGATCTGTCGGTCGGCCCAGGTGCGCAGCGCAGGCGAGATTTCGTCGTCCGGAAAGTACTTGGTGTAGAGCAACGTCGTAAACTGTGCTGCCGCGTTGTAGCGGGCAGAGCCCCAGCTCATGTAGACATAGAAGCCGTCGGGGGTGTGAGCTCCCTTGATGAAGCCCTGCGCCATCTGGCGAGCAATGTCCTTCCAGGCAGCGCCCTGCGGGTCGCCGTTCTGCGTGGTGATCTGAGCGAGCTTCGTGATCACGCCGGCGCGCACGGCGTCCCAAGAGTGCGGCGAGCTCTCCGCCCAGGCGGGCACCCACTCTCCGGTCTGCGAGGACTTGTAGAGCAGGGTCGTCTGCGTTCCGAACGAGAGCCAGGGGGTAGCGCCGTGGATCACGTCGTCGAGATAGGCGCCATTCTGGCTCGGATCGGCGAGGTACAGCCAGATCGCGGCCCAGGCCAGGTCGTCCGTCGAGCTGTTCGAGAGGTAGAGCCCGCCATCGTCCCCTTCACGCGCGAGCGGATTTTGTTTCGCGAAGGCGTACAGCGACTTCGCATACTCGAGGCAGCGCTTCGCATACTCGCTATCGGCCGGCGAGGCGCGATTGGCCTCGACGACCAGCGCGGTCAGCGTCAGCGCCGCTGCAGCGGACGCGGTCACGTCGGCAGCGGGCTGGTCGTCCCAAACGAAATAGGCCTTTCGCGGGCAGAGCTCGGGGCGCCTCACCTCCGGCGGCATCCAGAAGCAGGAGTGGTCGCTGGCGTCGGAGACCTGGTGTGCGTAAGCGACGAGCCGGCCGTTTGCATCGCGGAACGTGGCTTTCATCAAGTAGTCGGCGGCCCAGCGGATCTGACCGAGCGCCTCGCTGGCGAGCCCTGTCTTGGTGTAGGCCTCGGGATACTCGTACATGCTCCAGGCGATCATCGAAGCCGCGTACGTGGTCGTCAGCGTGAATTTGATGTAGTCGCCGGCATCGTGGTAGCCGCCGGCCAGATCGATCGTTCCGTCGCCGTCCGGATCGAGCACTGCCCGATGCTGATCGATGAACCCTTGCGGAAGGTTCACGCCGTTGGGCGCGGATGGATCGAGGCGAATGCGACCATCGGCGACGTGCGCATCACCGCGCCATTGCACGTCCGTGCACGACACGCCTGGGCCCGACTTCTGAACGTTGAAGAACCACAACACCTTCTGCAGCGCCTCGGCCCAGGGCCCCTCCCGACCATCACAGCGGTAGTCCTTGGGAAACGGCTCCGGGATGCAGCGCCCGCCGTTCTGCGTGCTGCCCGGGCCAGGGTTGGCCGTCGCGTCGCCCGTCGCGAGATTCAAACCTGCTCCGGCGCCCGCAACCCCGCTGGCGACCGCAGTGCTGCTGCCGCCGCCGCCAGTCGCGCCGCCCTCCGTCACGCGCGTTGGCGCGCGATCCTTACCGGTCGCGGAACAGCCGAACGAAAGCGCGCCGAGCAGCGCGCTTATCCAGAGAGCCCGAGTCACGAGCCACTTGCCGTCTTTCCACATCTTCCGACTCCTACTTGGAGAGTGGGACAACCTAACCATTTCGGTGCGAGCTCAGCGCGCATTTCGTGGCTGGTCGCGCACACTGCTGACAGCCGTCATGCGCTCGCGCCGCCGCGAGGCAGAGGGCGCTCGGACCATGATCGCGATCACGGCGCGGGGTCGAACATCGTGCAAGCGCGCCCAGCGTTCTCGCATCCGGCGGCGTCTTGGACTCCCGCCCGGCAGCTGGCCGCGCAAATCGGCCCTCGGTTTCCGACAGCAGACGAGCGCGCGGAAACCCTGGTAGCCTGGCGTCGCTTTTTGCGGGGCCATCCGATGCTCATCGACGATCATTCGAGCACACCGAACTTTCTTCGAGGTGGAGGCGAGATGGGAGCACTCATCCGCAGCACGCGCTGGGAAGACACGCCGCTCGGCCCCGTAGAGAAGTGGCCACCCGCACTGCGGACCATGGTGGGTGTGCTCTTGGGCAACCGCTTCCCGATGATCATTCTGTGGGGACCGAATTTCATTCAGCTTTACAACGACGCGTATCGACCGATGCTCGGCGAAAAGCATCCGCGCTCACTGGGCCAGGCGTGCGCCGAATGTTGGTCCGAGATCTGGCCAATCATCGGCCCCATGATCGAAGCGCCGTTTCGCGGTGAGCCCGCGACTTGGGCCGACGATCTGGCTTTGGGTATCAATCGGCGCGGGTTTCTCGAAGAGTGCCACTTCAAGTGCGCCTACAATCCGATCCCGGACGATTCAGTACCGAGCGGCATCGGTGGCGTGCTCACGCCCGCCGCGGAGACGACCGAGAAAGTGTACGGTGAGCGCCAACTCCGAGCGCTGCGCGAGCTCGCGATGCAGACGGCCAACGAGAAGACCGCCGAGCAGGCGTGTCGGGCGGCCGCTACGACTTTGAGCGCGTTCACGCGGGACGTTCCGTTCGCGCTCTTCTACTTGAGCGACCAGGCGGGCCAGTCGACGCGGCTGGTCGGTGCCTGCGGCTTCGACTGCGCAGAGCAGGTTTCCTCCAGCGAGTGGCCGATGGACGAACAGCGGCTGGTCGTGGTCGACGATCTGTCGCGGTTCCGCCAGCACCTGCCCGTGAGCGAGTGGAACGCGCGGCCGACACGCGCGCTCGTGATCCCTTTGGCGTCGCCCGATGAACAACAGGCTTACGGGTTCATCGTCGCCGGGGCCAGCCCACATCGGGTTTTCGACGAGGATTATCGCGGTTTTTTCGAGCTCGCGGGCGCGCAGGTCGTGACGGCGATCCGCAATGCGCGCGCGTTCGAAACCGAGCGCAAGCGGGCGGAAGCTCTGGCCGCATTGGATGAAGCGAAGACGGCGTTCTTCAGCAACGTCAGCCATGAATTTCGCACACCGCTCACGCTCATGCTCGGTCCGCTCGAGGAAAGCCTTCAGGATCTGGAACACCCACTGTCGGCGCGCCAACGCGGCCGCCAAGAGCTCGTGCAGCGCAGCGCTCTACGGCTGCTCAAGCTCGTCAATTCTCTGCTGGATTTCAGCCGCATCGAGGCGGGGCGAGCACGAGCGCAATATCAGCCTACCGACCTGGGAGCTTTCACGGCGGACTTGGCCGCCTCCTTCCGCTCGCTGGTGGAGAAAGCGGGCCTGACGCTCACGGTCGATTGTCCGCCGCTGGCCGCGCCCGTTTACGTCGATCGCGAAATGTACGAGAAAATCGTACTCAACCTGCTCTCCAACGCGTTCAAGTTCACGTTCGCGGGCGGAATTCGCGTCTCGCTTTCGCTGACTGACGATCGCGCACGCTTGATGGTGGCAGATTCCGGGAGCGGGGTCCCGGAGTCCGAGTTGCCTCACCTGTTCGAGCGGTTTCATCGCGTGCAGGGGGCGCAGGGGCGGAGCTACGAGGGCAGCGGTATTGGACTCGCGCTCGTGCAGGAACTGGTGAAGCTGCACGGGGGTACGGTTGCGGTCAGCAGCCGTTTGGGAGAAGGGAGTGTGTTCACGGTTTCGCTGCCGCTCGGCTCGGCGCACCTCGATCCCGAACGCAGCGAGGCGGCCTCGGCGCTCACCTCGACCCGGCTCGGACCTGCTCCGTTCATCGACGAAGCCTCGCAGTGGTTGAATCCGGGCAGCGATGCGCCGAACGCGGCGACCGTGCGCGCCGCCGAGGAAGCACCACCGTCATCGACGGCAGGCCGCATCCTGCTGTGCGACGACAACGCGGACATGCGGCAGTACGTGCGCCAGTTGCTGGTCGCACAAGGCTGGGACGTGGAAGCGGTGGAGGACGGACAAGCAGCTCTGCGCAGTGTCGAGGCGCGCCTGCCCGATTTGGTGCTCATCGACGTCATGATGCCGAAGTTGGACGGTTTTGGCGTCTTGCGCGCGTTGCGAAAAGCCGACGAAACGCGCCTCGTGCCGGTGATTCTGTTGTCGGCACGCGCCGGGGAGGAAGCTCGGGTGGAAGGGCTGAACGCCGGCGCAGACGACTATCTGGTCAAGCCGTTTGCAGCGCGGGAGCTGGTTGCTCGCGTCCGCGCTCACCTGAACGCGGCACGCGGCCGGCAGGAGGCCGCGCGTGCCGCGGAGACCGCGCGCAAAACAGCAGAAGAGGAACGCGCGCGAATGCTGGCCTTGCTCGGTGAGGTCCCCGCCGTGGTCAACTTCTTCCGCGGCCCGGAGCTGATTTGGGAGTTCATGCACCCGGCAGCGATGGAGCTTTTCGGTACCGCTCCGTTGCAAGGTCAGCCACTCGAAGTCGCAGCAGCGGAGTACGGGCGTCTGGTCGAGAGGGTGCAGCGTGTGTACCGCACCGGAGAATCCTGGGCTGCTAGCGAGGTACCGATGCTCGCCCGCGGTCCTGCTTGGAGGGCCGGCAGCGAGACCTTCTGGAACTCGACCTACCTTGCCATCCGCAATGCACAGGGCGTGATTGAGGGGGTGATGACCTTCAATGTGGAGGTGACTGACCAAGTGCTCGCTCGGAAAAAGAGCCTCGCCTTGGCGGAAGAGCTGAAGCTCGAAGCGCAGCGCAAGGACGAGTTCTTGGCGATGCTCGCGCATGAGCTCCGAAACCCCATGGCCGCCATCAGCATGGCCTTGGACATGTGGGAGCGCTCGGCGGGCGATCCGACCGCGATGGCCAGGCATCGAGAGACCACTCGCCGGCAGCTGGGCAATCTCGGGCGCTTGGTGGACGACTTGCTGGACGTTTCGCGCATCACCCGGGGCCAGGTGGAGCTGAAGAAGCAGACCATGGACTTTGCTGCCCTGGTGCAGAACGCGCTCACCGCCGCGCGACCCGCCATCGACGGACGGCTCCACGCGTTGTCGGTGACGATCGCCCCCGGTGATTATCGAATCGATGGCGACGAGACGCGGCTCGAGCAAGCCGTGGTGAATCTTCTGGTCAACGCGGCCAAGTACACCGAACCGGGCGGCACGATCTCCATCACTCTCAGGCGGGAAAATGCTGAAGTGCCAAATGCCGTGCTGTGCGTGCGGGACTCGGGCCGGGGCATCCCCAGCGAAATGCTGGATCGAGTGTTCGAGATCTTCGTGCAGGTGTCGCCCTCGCTGGATAGGAGCTCGGGCGGGCTGGGTTTGGGGCTTACCCTGGTCAAGCGACTGATCGAAATGCACGAGGGCAGCGTGTTCGCGCGCAGCGAGGGACTGGGAAAGGGCAGCGAATTTTGTGTGCGCCTTCCGCTGCGCACGCGTCTCCCGCAACCCGCGGAATCGGCCGCAGCGCCGGCGGTCGCGCCTGCCGTCGGGCGCCACGCGCGGCGGGTGCTCATCGTCGAGGACTCCGATGAGTTTCGCGAGATTTTGCAAGAAGCGTTGGAAGATGCGGGGCATGAGGTGTTCGTGGCCAATGACGGCCTGAAGGGCGTCGCGCGCATCCGGGAACTTCGACCGGACTTGGCCTTGGTGGACTTGGGGCTTCCCGGTCTCGACGGCTACGAGCTGGCTCGGCGCGTTCGCGCCGCTGAAGATGGTGCCGATGTCTACCTCATTGCGCTGACTGGGTATGGCGCCAGCCATGACAAGCTCGAGGCCCAACGCGCAGGCTACGATCGACACCTCACCAAGCCCATCAGTCTCGGCGAGCTCTTGCAGGTGATTGGTAGCGCCGAGCTGCGCAGCACCGTGCGCTGACCGCAGACGGTGCGGAATGGTTCGCGCTGCGAGGTGCGCTGCAGGACCGCGATCGCCCCAATCACTCGGGAAGCGCAAGTTCGTGTTCAAAGATGCGCAAATCCTGCGCGAACCCGGGCGCGCTTCGACAAATGGCGTGCATTGAGCCAGAAAACGGCGCTCGGCGCTTGGCTCGGGCTTTGCAAGGTCAGCGGTGTGTATCTCTACCCTGATGCCCCGCGGAACGTTTACTGGGAGACGACTGTCGCTTGTAGCTTGGCGTGCCAGCACTGCCGAGCCGCAGCGATCGCCGAGCCGGACCCGAGCGAGCTCACGACCGAAGAAGGTCTGCGCCTGATCGATAGCGTGCACGCGCTCGGCAGCTTGCTCGTGCTCACCGGTGGTGATCCGCTGCAGCGCCCAGATATTTTCGAACTCGTGGCACACGCGCGCTCGTTGCACGTCCCAGTGGCAATCACGCCGAGCGCGACGCCGAACCTCACGCGAGCAGCGCTCGAGCGCTTGAAGGGCCTCGGGATCGCCACGATGGGGCTCAGCCTCGATGGCCCGAGCGCTGACGTACACGATAGCTTTCGCGGTGTGCCCGGTACCTTCGGTCACTCGTTGCGAGCGCTCGAGATCGCGCGCGATCTCGGTCTGCCCGTGCAGGTGAACACCACCGTGACGCGCTGGACGCGCCCGCACCTCGAGGCCACCTTCGAATTCTTGTCGCGCGCGTACCGGCCCCCGGTCAGCCGCTGGAGCCTGTTCATCTTGGTCCCCACCGGGCGAGGGCGCAGCCTGACCGCGCTCGACGCCGGTGAGCTGGAACAGTTGTTCGCGTGGGTCTACGAGAGCTCGCGCAACGCGCCCTTTCACGTGAGCCTCGTGGAAGCGCCCCACTACCGGCGCTACTGGTTGGAGCGCAAGCTCGATGAAGGGCAGCCTCTGGACTCGCTGATGAAGGCCGGGCCGCGGATGGGTTTCGGCATTCGTGACGGAAACGGCGTGGTCTTCGTGGCGCGCGACGGCGAGGTCTATCCCGCGGGCTTCTTACCCTATCCCCGCCTGGGCAACGTGCGCTCGACGCCGCTCGAAGTTTTGTACCGCACGGCTCCGGCGCTGCTCGAGCTGCGAGATCCCGAGCGCTTCACCGGAAAATGTGGTCGGTGTCGCTACCGCGCGCTGTGCGGCGGCTCGCGCGCCCGCGCCTGGGCGGCTTCGCTCGACATGCTCGGAGACGATCCCGCCTGTGCCTACGAGCCGTCGGGTGAACGAGAGCCGGCGTGGCCGGCGCCGAGGAGCAAGGGCCACGCGCCTTCGGACAACGCCCCGACTTTCCGCTCGAATGACTATTGACGCGAAAGGAGACTCGCAATCACACTTGCACCCTGACACCGGTCTCGAGTCTTTGGAGGGATGGGCATATCGAGTGATGGAAGGGGCATACTTTCAGCTTCTTCGTTGATCCGGCCGGAACGCAATATCCGGTTGCCTGATCGCTTGCCGAGGGTTTTTCCCCGGCCTCGTTGAACTTTGTCGTTGATGCGTTTCTGTCGAACACGGTCTAGCGAAAGGCAACGTTGGATTGACAGGCTGAGTCGGGGGTTCCTCGGCTCGTGGTCGGTCGCGCGCGCAAATTCCCAAAAGGCAGGTCATATGGAAGCTTCTCACCGTTCGAAAGAGCTGGACACCGAGCAGCGGCTGGCAACCCTGCACGTTTCGAGGTTCGACGCCTTGGATGCTCGCCTGGCGCGGCTCCGCTCGAGCGTTGCGCGCCACCCCGTTTACTCGGCGGTCGATTCCGTACCGACCCTTCGTATCTTCATGGAGAGCCATGTGTTCGCCGTCTGGGATTTCATGTCGCTGTTGAAGCGATTGCAATCGGACCTCACGTGCGTGACGGTGCCGTGGGCGCCCCGCGCAAACGCCCGTGCGGCCAGATTGGTGAATCAACTAGTGACGAGCGAGGAGTGCGATGACGTGCCCGGATTTGGCGTGATCAGTCACTTCGATTTGTACCTACTGGCGATGCAAGCTGCGGGGGCCGCAATAGATCCCGTTAAGACGTTCGTTGGCCGGGTGGCTCGCGGAGAGCCGGTGGCTCAATGCCTCCGTGCTCCGGGTGTGCCTGCGCACGCCGCGGTTTTCGTCGGCAAGACGCTGGGGCTCGCGCAGAAGGGCAAAATACATGAGGTCGCCGCTGCGTTCCTGTTCGGACGTGAGTCCCTCGTTCCGCGCATGTTTCGCCGGGTGCTGGAGCGCCTACCCGAGGCTGACTCCACGACCGCTGCATTTCGAATGTACCTCGAGCGCCACATCGAGCTCGATGCAGGCGAGCACAGTCAGCTTGCGGCAGAGTTGCTCGTGGGGCTGTGTGGCAACACGACCGCACTCTGGGATGAAGCCGAGACTGCAGCCCGCGGCGCTCTCGCCGCGCGTAGAGAGCTTTGGGATGGGACCGCGAGTGCGTTGCCGCGGCAACTCTCGAAGCTCGCGCAGCCGCGCAAGAAGCGAGGCGGATCCAGCGCGATTCGGGCTTGATCGGCGCGTTCGGCTTTTCAGTTGCGAGCCTCGGGCTGGCCGTTTGCCACACACCCTGCGAGGAAGTCATCTTCGGTGCGACGAATCACGATGAGCGCATGCGCGTGATCACTCAGATGGATCTTTCACCGCGAAGGCATGAGGTGTAGCCTCTTCCAACACACATGTCTCACGCAGCTCGAATCCTGTTCGTTCCCCTCTCGGTCAGCGTTGCCGCGTGCTCGCTCTTGTCATTGTCCGGCTGTGGCAGCAGTGACGACTCGCAGCAGCCAGTCGCCGGGGCGAGCGGCAATAGTCCCGCCGCCGGCTCCAGCAACGCCAGCGCCGGCAAGGGCAGCGGTGGCAAGGGTGGTGGGTCCAACGCTGCGGGTGGGGATGGTTCGGATACTGCCGGTGAAGGCGGGTCCAATGCCGTTGGCGGGGGCGGTTCGCCACCAGCTGGCGGAGGCGGTCCAGTCACTCCGGTCTGCAACGGCCAACCGCAATGGACCGACATCTCGACCGCGCAGATCAACTCGCTCGGCGGCAGTAATGCCCAATCGTACCCGGGCGGTGTCAGTGGGGTAGTGGTGAATCACCTCACGGGTGACGTGACGATTCACATCGTTGGTTTCGGCCTTTGGCGCAGCAGCAACCAAGGGGGAAGTTGGGCGCGGATCGACGACGGCGTCATCGACAAGAACGGAGGTCGCTGCGAAACCGGTTGGGGACTGCAGTACGATCCCGATGACCCGACTCGCCTGGCATCTTTCACGCTCGACGGCACGGCTGGCTACACTGCCGACGGTATGGCTTGGAAAGGCTGGGCTGAATCGGGTTGGGGGCGCAATTGGGACTTCGGTGCGGTCGATTGGTCTGCGGACGGAGCGCAGACCATCTTCGGCGTGCTGCACGAAACCACCCCGCGCAGCTTGTACCTGATCTCGACCAACGGAGGCACGAGCTGGTCTGCGATCGATAACAACCACGTGGCCAACATGGTCGGCGTGATCGACTCCAAGACCCTGATCGCGAGCCGCACGTCGGGCATCGAGCGCAGCACCGATCTGGGTGAGACCTGGAAGTCGGTTTCGGACGTCACGCCGCTCGGCCACGTGGCCATCCGGTTTCAGAGCAAGTACTACGTCACGAGCGCCGACGGCATCTTGGTCAGCGCTGATCAGGGCATGACCTGGAAGAAGCAGGGCACCGCAATCGCCAACACCAAGATGTATCAAGGCCCCTACTTCGGAACCGACGAGAACACGATGGTCGTCGGAACGCAGCCCAACGACAACGTCTTTGGCGCGGGCTCCAGCATCTACAAGACGTCCGACGGAGGCGCGACCTGGACCAAAGTCGCCGACGTGCCGACTCCAAACAATGGTTTCCCCATCAGCTACGCTTGGTACGGCTCATTCGCCTGGGATCCAATGAGCGACACCTACTACACGTCCGCCATGAGCAACCCCGCGTACCGGCTGGATTGCACGCATTGAGCGCTCACAGCGGCGCGCATCGACGGCTGGGGTTGTCGCGTCTTCATTCTGGGGACCGATACGGCATCTTTCCCCAATAGGCGTAGAAGCTGTCGTCCGCCCTTCTCCAGCCTGCTGCGACTTCCGGCATGTTCTCCTCGAGCCAGCGCCGGAAGTGCGGGCGCGTGCCGTCGGCATCGTCGATCCCGTATTCCTGCGCGAGGTCCCAGGAGGCGAACACACGGCCGTTCTTGTTCGTGACGTGTGGGTCGGCGGCGAGCGCAGCCACGCAGCGGCCGACGAACAGCGGGGTTTCCGAGGCGATGAACTCTTTGACGTGCTTGGCGGCGTCCTGCCAGTTCGCTTCGGTCACGCCGAAGTGGTCGAGCATCCACTCAGAGCGCAAGAAGCCCGGCGTGACGGCGATCGCGGGGATGGCTCGTTCCTTCAGCTCTTGAGAGAGCGCAAAGGCCATGCGGATGAGCGTGGTCTTGATCAGGTCGTAGAAGAAATGGCCGCGGTAGAAGAAGGCGTCGCCGTCCGTGATCTCGACGACCAGGCCGCCGGGGCGTAGCCGAGGCAGACCATGGTAGCTCGTGATGACGTGCGTCTTGAGCGCGCGATCGATCAGCGTGAGGCCGTCTTCGAGCTTCGTTTCCCAGAGCTTTTTGCCCCACTCGATGAGATCGTCGCCGCCCCAGATATCGTTCACCAGAATATCGAACTCGCCCACGCGCTCGAACAGGGCAGCGACCTCGCTCGGCACCGTGTGATCGACGCGGACTGCGATGCCGTGACCGCCGCGCGCACTGACGAGCTCCGCGGTCTCCTGGATCGTCTCCGGTCGGTTCTTCATGCCGGGGCTGCCCGGGATGCTGCGACCGGTGCAGTAGACTGTGGCCCCGGCCTCGCCGAGCGCGCTGGCAATGCCGCGCCCGGCTCCGCGCGTCGCGCCCGCAACGACGGCGGTCTTCCCTTCGAGAGGCTTGCTCATCCGCTTTCGGCTACCATGCCGCGCTCGCGCTCGCTACGGCACAGCTTTTTCCCCACGCGTGACGCTCGCGCGCACGAGAAAGCCCGTGGCAAAGGCGAGCCCGACGACGGCCCAATACAGCATTGGGCTCTGCCCCTCGAGCCCGCTGCGCAAGTTCACGCCCAGCACTGAACCGACGGCAGTGATGGGCAGGAACAAGGCGGCGATCATGTTGAGCCGGTGCTGCGCCTCCGTCGCTTTTCGCGCCAGAGCCGTCTGCGCTTCGGCTTCCTTCGCGTCCACGAAGTCGAGCGCGTTTTTGGCATCGCCTGCGACGAGCTCGATCGAGCGCTCGATATCGCCGGCCGTGTCGCGCAGCACGACCATGTCGCGATTGTCGATGCCTTCTCGCGCCTCTTGCAGCGCGCGGTGTTGGGAGCGCGCGGCGCGCGCGATGGGCGTCGCGTGCCGAATGATCTGGAACAGCTGCTGTGCGGAGGTGGCGCTGTCGACCTGTTCATCGAGCTCGGCGACGCGCTTGCGGTATTGCTCCAGGTGCTCTTTGAGAGCTTTCAGACCGTCACCCTTGGCGCCCGTGGCACGCCACTCGCCCGCGGGATTGCGCCAAAACAGACGCGCGCTGCGCTCAGCGTCGCCCGGTTGAGGCAAACCGTGCAAGATCAGCAGCAAGTGCCCGGCCTCGATCATCGCGCGTTGGCGCCCGGCCGAGCTACCGAGCCGCTGCTTGAATCTCTCCGGAACGGCCCACGTTTCGGGAATGAGCGACGCCATGAGGCGAGGCTAGCCCGAAGCGTGTCCGCAGGTCATGGCGCCGCCCATGCCGACTCGAACCAGCGGTGGAGCATGGGCAAAGCGGGCGAAAGTCAGCATCTGTCGGAAATTTCCGCGCAGGTGAACAGCGCGAAGTGATTCGCGCGCCGCGTGGTGAGTGTGAAGTCGACACGCGCGCTCTGTTCACGACACCGACGCTATCAGTAGTCCAAGGTCGGTAGACGCAGCGTCTGATTCGCTCGCTCGACGTTTGTGGAGAGTTCTTGCTGCTTCGGCTACCTGATGGGTTAGAACTAGCGCGATGAAGTTTGCGCGTGGTTTGGTCGTCGCTACGGTAGTCGCGGCGTGTGTTCCGTTGGCTGCTGCATGCGGTTCGGCACCCGATCCGAATCTGTTTTCTCGTATCGGTGACGGCTCGGGCCACTCTGGCGCGAGCAACGCGCACGCGGGCACGAGTGCAGTGGGTGGCCAGGAAGCCAGCACCGCGGGCTCGAGCAGCAGCTCGGGTGGCAACACGAGCGGTGGCCACGCCGGCGAAGGCAAAGGCTCATCGGGTGCACCCAGCGGTGGCGTGAGCAGCAGCGAGGGTGGCAATACCGGCGACGCGGGCACGGCCGGCGCGGACGCTCCCGCTGGAGGCGCAGCCGGCGAAACGGCGGGCAGTGGGGGCGCGAGCGGCACTTCGGTCGGTGGTGCGGGGGGCGCAGGTGCCGGTGGTGCGTCGCTGGGGGGCGCGGGTGCAGCAGGTGCCGGTGGCGCGTCGCTGGGGGGCGCGGGAGGGGGCAGCGCAGGTGCCGGCGGTGCGTCACAAGGCGGCGCGGGAACCGGCGGTGCAGGTGCTGGTGGTGCGTCGCAAGGTGGCGCGGGAACGGGCGGCACTGGCGCTGGCACCAATTGCCCAGCGCTCCCACCCACCGACAAAACGGACTGCAACGTCAGCACGCCATCGAGTTGCTTCTATCCTGGCGTGGCGTGCTCTTGCCTGGCAGCAGCTGCGGGTGGTCCTGGTCCTGGTCCTGGTCCAGCCCCCACGCGCAAGTGGGCCTGCTACGGCACACCGGAAAAATGCCCGGACGCCAAACCCACCGCTGGCAACGCCTGCAAACAGAACATCGGCGCGGAATGCCCGTATCCGGATCAAGATTATTGCGTCTGTAAGGGGAGCACTCTGGACGCGAGCTGGGTCTGCCAGTCGCCCAGCGCTACCTGCCTGACCAACAAACCCCCGCAAAACTTGCTCTGCGGTCACGTGCGAACCTGTCAATATTCGGACGTGTCGTGCTTCTGCAACCTCAGCAGTTGGAGCTGCCTCGGGGGCTGAGCGCGGCGGCGTGCGCTGCTCGATTGGCTCCGGGGCAGCAACTGTTATGCTCGGGAGCCATGCGCATCGAGCATGTCGCCCTTTGGACCACCGATCTCGAGCGCTCGCTGCAGTTCTACGTGAGCTACTTCGGAGCCAGCGCGGGGGCGCGCTACGTCAACGCGGCCAAAGGCTTCGAATCTTGCTTTCTCAGCTTCGACGATGGCGCGCGCATCGAGCTGATGAAGACTAGTCAGCTCTCGCCGCTCGTCTTGGAACCCGGCGCGCAGCGGATGGGCTTGACGCACTTCGCGATCGCGCTCGGCTCGGTCGCGCAGGTCGACGCATTGACGCAACGGCTGGCCGCGGACGGCTATCCGACTCTCGATGGTCCGCGCCGTACCGGCGACGGCTATTACGAGAGTGTCGTGCTGGATCCAGACGGTAATCGCATCGAGCTCACCGTGTGACGGGCGAGCAGCGACGAAAGCACTAGGGCGCACGAGCTCGCCTCGAAACCGGGGCGGAGCGGTCCAAGGTGTCCCGACGCTCGCAGCGCGGAGAATCGTTCAATCGACGGAGATGCTGACAGTCGGGGAGAGCGCGCAAGCGACAGCGCGGTATGGATGCTCGACGGCCCGAGTCCGGGGCGATCCACTAGCGCGCGCGATCAACCCGCGGCGCTCTGCGTTGCCTTTTCGGGCACCGCCGAACTCGCCGCGTCCGCCGCTGCGGCTGTCGTGGTCGTCACGGTTGGCTGTGGTTTGTCGAGCGACTTTCCGATCGCGTAGCTTGCGCCACTAATTCCGAGCAACATCAAAACGCCCTCGTCGATCGCCGGAAAAGCATTGCCCTTGAGCGTCAGATGCAAGAGCCCCGCGCCGATGATGAACGTGAAAAGCAAGAACTGAAAACGCGCCAGACTCGCGTCGCCGACCTCGTTGGAGATCAGAAGGTGCAGGTTGATCTTGTTGGTGGCAATTTGATGGAGAATCATCCCCTCGACGCCCGTGATGAACAAGACGACGGAGTAGGCGAGCACGGTGATGGGTGTGGTCATGGCTTTCTCTTCGGTTCAGGCCTGGGGGTTGATACGAAGGAAGTTGCGGAGCTTGCTAAAGGCTAGTTTGAGGAGGACCAGTCCGTTGCTACCGCCGACGAGTGCCAGCAGGTTGGGGTCGACGGGCGGTAAGCGGGCCGTGGTTTGGCGATGGATTGCGACGACGTAGCTTGCCCCTGCGAGTGCGGTGGACATCAACATTTGGAGCCGGAGCGCGCTGACGCCGCCGCCCTCACCGTCTTTTAGGAGCCCGCGGGTCGAGATGCCGCCGTTCAGCAGGCGAAAGGCGATCAGCACGGCGAGCGCATACAGAAATACGCGGGCCGAGAGCAGAAGCAGGGGGGCAACCTTGTCGATGACTTGGGCGGTCATGGGGCTCGCCGTTGGAAAGTGCCATCGCCGGTCGTAACCAGCTCCACGTCTCCGTCGCGCTCGGTGAGCCAGAGGTGGTCGCTCGTGGCCACCGGGCGCCAGTGATCGGCATGATTGGGCGCCTTGCACTTTACGGCGGCATCGAAGGCATCGACCTCGCCGGTTCGCTCGCTGCCGAGCGCGTCGTCGAGCTCGTTGATGGTCGATAGCCGGGGGTGGCAATAGCCGAGGTTGGTGCCTTCATCGACTTTGCCGGAGGAGATGACGGCGTACTTGGGGGTGACTCGCTCGATGAACTCGATCGAGCTCGAGGTGTCGCTGCCGTGATGGCCGACTTGCAGCAAGGTGACGGGGCCGCGCGTGTCGAGCTTTTCTTCTTCCTCTTCTTCGGCGTCGCCCGTGAAGAGAACGGAAGAGTTGCAGTAGTCGAGGCGCAGGCCGATGGAGCAATTGTTCGGACTGTCTTCGCAGTTTACCGGCCACTCGCTGGTTGGAAGGATGGGAGTGAATTTCACGCCCTCGCCAGCGGGGATCGGCGCATCGCGGTGGTCGGGATCTACCACGCGGATCTTCACGCCGCGTTGCGTAGCGGCGTTGCGCGCGCGGTCGATCACGCCACTGTCGAGATTGGTGCCGTTGTCGGCGTATAGACCGACCTGGAAGCCTTTCAGAATTTCGGGAGCGTTGCCGGCGTGATCCGAGTGTTGGTGCGTGATCCACACGAGCGACAGTCGCTTGTCGGGCACGTCTGCCTCGAGCCCGGACAGCAGGTGTTCGCTCCAAAGCTTGCACGCGCCGCAGCGCTTGGCTTCCTCGCCGGTATCTACGAGCACGCGCCGCCCGTCGGGGAGCGAAACCAAAGCGGCCAATGCTTGGCCAACGTCGTAGAACTTGACGTGCAGCGGCTTGCCCCTGCACTCGTTTGCCCCCGTGATCGGCGGAGCGCTCGCGCTTGCCGGCTTGGAGCTGCCGCGCGCCGTGGGATCATCGGCTGTCGGGGCAGCGTGTGGTGAGGGGACATTCGATGCACAATCTTCGATCGAGGAACTCAACACCCAACCGAGCACAGCCTCACCGCCCGACACATAGCTGACGTGTGTCCAGTTCGTGCGACGACTCAACACTTGCACTCTCGTGCCGTCGCCCAAGTGGTCTTGGACGTCGCCCGTGCCTTGGTAGGCGCGATGAATGGGCGCTTTATCGTCGTCGTGGATGCACTGCGTGAGGGAGGTCGGGTCGGCGGCGGGTGCCTTCGCGAAATGCATCAAGGCGGGCGCGAGAACCAGTGTGAGCGGAGCCACCGAAGCGAACGGGCTGCGCGAAGTCGAAGGGGTGACGGTCACCAGCTCAGATTCGGGTGCGCTCTTCGCCATGGCTACGATCCTTCAGCGCGGACTCGAAGCGGATCGAGCCCGACCATCGATCACGGTGCCGATGATGCAGGAAGCGAAACTCCGTTCGATATAGTTAGTTTTGCGAGAGCTGACGGACCCGGCTGTGACGAATTCCGCTCCGCTCCGCTCTGACGCGACGCGCTGTTAGGATCTTCATTGCTGCCGTCGGGCTTGCCGCGCGTGGCGCGCGAGCGGGCCTTCGCCTCGAGCGCGAAGACGCGGGCGCTTCACGTGCGCGAAATATGTGGCCATTGTCGCGTGCCGAGGGCTCCGCTAAGCCGAAGGGGTGGCCGAGCTGACAATCGAGGATGCGCTCGCGTTTGCGATTCAATTGCATCAAGACGCGTTTCGCGCCCGTGACAGCGCGGGTTTGTTGAAAGCGCGCACGGTCTACGAGCGAATTCTCGAAGCTGTCCCCGAGCACGCGGATGCCCTCCACTTTTTGGGCGTGTTGTTGCACCAAATCGGCGAAACCGAGGGCGGGCTCGAGCTGATCGCGCGTGCCATGCTGGCGCGGCCGAACGACGCCATGATGTACAACAATCTCGGCAACGTGCTGACCGAGAAGGATCGCCATGAGGAAGCCGCGGTTGCCTATCGGCGAGCGATCGAACTCGGCTACCAAGGCGCGGATGCGGAGAGCAACCTGGGCGTGTCGCTCAAGGCGGTGGGTGACCTCGAAGCGGCGATGGCTGCCTTTCGGCGCGCGCTCGCCTTGGATCCGCGGCACGCAGCTTCGCACGGCAATTTGGGCGGCATGTTGTTTCGGGCACGGCGCTATCCGGAAGCGATCTCGCACCTGCAGCAGGCGATCGCGCTCGAACCGCGTTTTGCACCGACCCGCCGGAGTCTCGCGCTCGCGCTCTATCGTGCGGGCCGCCAGAATGAAGCCGTTGCGTCGCTTCGTGCCTGGCTGGAAGTGACGCCGGGTCAGCCCGAGGCCGTTCACTTTCTTGCCGCTTTTTCACAGCAGAACGTGCCCGGCCGAGCTTCGGATGGCTTCGTGCGCAATTCCTTCGATGCCTTGGCGACGAGGTTCGACGAGCACCTGCGAGATCTCGGCTATCGCGCCCCGGAGCTGCTCGCGGCGGCCATCGCACCCGAGCTCGGCGTTCCAGATGGCGGCTTGGACGTGCTCGATGCAGGCTGCGGCACCGGCCTGTGTGCTGCGAGTCTGAGGCCGTACGCGAAGCGGCTCTCGGGCGTGGACCTTTCGCCCGCCATGCTCGAGCTGGCGGAACGACGTGGCGGTTACGACGAGCTGGTCGAGGCCGAGCTGACGACCTACATCGAAGCGCGCCCCGCGCAGTTCGATCTGATCGTTTCGGCCGACACGCTGTGCTACTTCGGAGATCTCGCTGCGGTCTTGGCCGCCGCGCGCAGGGCTCTGCGCGCTCGCGGCGTGCTCGCATTCAGTGTCGAACGTTCGCCGCGTAGCTCGCCATCGTTTTGGCTCCAACCCCACGGTCGCTACAGTCACGCCACGGACTATGTCCAGCGCGCGCTGACTGACGCCGGCTTCGAGCTGCGCACATCGGACATCGTCACCCTGCGCTTGGAAGCGGGTGAACCCGTGGTCGGTCTGGTCGTCGTCGCGGTGGCGGCATAGGGGCGGCACCGTCCAGGCGCTGGGTCTCGACCCATGAGCCGCGCGGCGAGCTTGCTCCGGCGCGCTCTGATTTCGGCCGCTCGCTGTGCTAGATCGCGAGGGTGCTCGAGGAGGACATTGAGCGGAGCTGCCCGGCCTGCCTGAGTCAGCTGCCAGAAACGGCACGGTTTTGTCCGAGCTGTGGCCACGCTCGCCGGTCGAGCACCGTGGCGGCACCCGAAAGCGGCGCCACGGTCGTGGATCGCGGGCCCAGGCGCTTCGGATCAGACTCGTCGCTCCCGCCGCTGCGCATCGCGCCCGGCACGCGCATTTCCGTGTATCGCGTCGACCAAGTCATCGGGGAGGGCGGGATGGGAGTCGTGTACCGAGCGCACGACGAAGCGCTCGACCGTCCGGTAGCGCTCAAGTGTCTGCACAGTAACTTGGCTGGCGATCGCGACATCCGCACGCGCTTCGCGCGTGAAGCGCGGATCTTGAGTTCATACAACCACCCCAACGTGGTGAAGGTGTACGACTTCGTCGAGCAGGATTACTTGCTTGCCATGGTGATGGAGCTCGTCGAGGGCCCGAGCCTGGTCGAGTACTTGGCCAAGTGGCGCGGACACATGCCCTTGCCCGAGATTCGGCATCTCTTCCGCGAGGTGCTCGAGGCGGCGGACGCCGGGCATCGTCAGGGCGTCATTCATCGGGATCTCAAGCCGGAGAACATCCTAGTCACCGGTAGCGGTGATTCCCTGCATCCGAAGATCGTCGATTTCGGCATCGCGCGAATTCTGGAAGGCACGACGTACACGATGACCGGGGCCTTCTTGGGCACGTGTTGCTACATGTCGCCGGAGCAAGTCAGGCAACCACACGCAGCCGACCCTCGCTCGGATATCTACTCGCTCGGCGTCACGCTGTATCAACTGTGCACGGGTAAGGTGCCCTTCGAAGGCAATCACTTCGCCGTGATGATGGCCCACGCGCAAGAGCAGCCCGTGCCGCCCTCGCGCTTGCGCCCCGACCTTCCGAGTGAGCTCGAGCGCCTGATTTTGGATGCACTCGCCAAAGATCCGAGCGAGCGCCCGCCGAGTTGTGCCGTGTTCCGCGATCGCTTGCTCGCTGCCCTGCCCACCAGCACACCGAGCTCGAGCACTCCCCAATATCCCAAGGTGATTCGAGACGGTGTGGCAACTGAAATGGTGCTGATCCCCGCCGGCCCATTTCGCATGGGTAAGGACCGGCGACTCGTCTACCTCGATGCGCTGTACATCGATCGCACACCGGTGACCAATCGTGAGTTCGCGACGTTCCTCGAGGTCACCGGCTATCGCCCCACTGATGAAGACGCAGCGCGCTTCGTGCCGCACCTGCTCGGAGGCAAGCTGAGCAAGCGTCAGGAGAATCACCCCGTGATTCACGTTTCGTGGTTCGACGCCCGCGCCTTCGCGGCCTGGGCGGGCAAGCGCTTACCGACGGAGGCCGAGTGGGAAAAGGCGGCGCGCGGCACGGACGGCCGCAAGTACCCGTGGGGGCGCACGCAGCCATCGCCGCACCTCGCCAACTTCGGCAACAAGGACGGCGGCACCGTGCCCATCGCTTCGTACCCCGACGGCGCGTCGCCCTACGGTGTTCTGGATCTGGCCGGCAACGTTTGGGAGTGGTGCGAGGACTTCGACGATCCCGCTTTCTACGCGGACGGACCGCCGAACAACCCGCGCAACGAGCAGCCCGCACAACGCATGGTCATGCGCGGCGGCTCATACATGTTTGGCGCGCACGCCCTCCGTACCTACGCCCGCAGCAGCTTCGAACCGCACTATCGCTTCGCGGGAGGCGGCTTTCGCTGCGCTCGCTCGGCGTGACCTCAGCGAGTCTGCCAAACGGAAAGCGTTCGAACAGTCGCAAGTCGGCTACGGGGCGCTGGTCGTCAGTCGTTGGTAGAGCAGCTGATAGCCAAAATTGCTGGCGCTCACCGCGTCGCCCACCTTCGAAGCCGCGCTGACCCCTACATTGCCGGCGGTGCGCGCGAAGGGTAGCGTTTGCGGGACATTCGGGCCGTGTTCGTAGGTGTACCAGATGTTGGTGTTCGGACCGAAAGCCAACACTTCGACGCCGAAGAGATAAGTGTGACCCGCTAGGAGAGGGAAGCTCAGCGGGCCAGAGCTATGAAAACCGGCGCCGCTGTCGTTGGTAGTGACCTGGTAGCGCAGGATCCACTTGGGTGCGGGATTCGGCTCGCCCGTGAGCCCGTCGAGCTCGTAGATTTGCCAGTGCAAATTATACGCAAAATCCAGACGGAGGTAGCTCTCGATCGCCGTCAGCGTGCGCGCGTTGGACACGTCGAAAGCGTTCCCATATATCCCGCTGGAGCCCCAGTCCGCGCTTCTCGGCGTGGGATCGATCGTGTTCACTGACGAAGAAGCGCAACCTTGCTCGGTGCACACCTGGCTCGAGGCGCTGCACAGGGTGGCGTTCGTGACCGAGTTGCCGTCTGCTCCGCATTGGCCGAAGCTTTCGCCGGCGCAGCCCGATTTTCCCGGGCTGCACGCATCGGTGGCGCAATCTGCTCGGTCGCCAAGGGTGAAGCAGTGCTTCCCCGAGCCGCAAGTCAGCACAGCGCCGCTGGCGGTTCCCCACTCATCGCATTGGTACACGGTGTTGCCCGAAAAAAAGCTATGATTCGGTTCGCACACTTTGGTTGCGCAGGCGCCGCTCTGGCCACACGTCTGCTGGGTCGCGGAACAATCCGTTCCCCCAGGGAGCGTGCCAGATCCATGGGCGTTGCAGGTCGTGGCGAAGCTACCGTTGCAGGCCGGTTGATTGGGCTTGCAGACTTGCCGAGTGCACTTGTTGTCCAGATCGTCGCAATATTCACCATCGAGCGAGCACGGGTAAAACAGGACTTCGGCGCCATTCGCGTCGCAGATGTAGAGATTGTCGTTCCGGCAATAGCGGCCGAGCGAGCACCAGGGGTTCGCCCCCGCGCTGCCCGCGCTGCCCGCGCTGCCGCCGTGTCCACCCGTATCCGCACCGCCGATCGCGCCTCCGCCTGCGCCGCCGATCGCGCCTCCACCCGCACCGCCGATCGCGGCTCCGCCTGCGCCGCCGATCGCGCCCGCTGTCCCACCGTTCTGATCGGCAATGCCCGCCAGACCACCCCCGCTCGGATCGGCGCCGCCAGCCGCACCGCCAACACCCGCGCCGCCCCGGTTCTGATCGGCGTCACCGGCCGCTCCACCTTCAGCCAACCCTCCGCCGTCGCCCGCTGTGCTCGGCTCTCCTGCGCGACCCGCAAGCTCACTTGTGCTCGCTGTCCCGCCCGCGGCGCGACCGCCCAACGCGTGTCCCGCACCGGCGTCAGACAGGCCCGATTGCCCGCTCGAATTCGAGCCAGCCGAGCCGGCGGTCCATTCACCGGAAGGGATCGCGCGGCCCGAGCAGCCCTGCAGCGCTGCGAGTGACAGTGAGAACACCGCCACTGACGCCCAAGACATTTTCGAAAAGCGAATAAGCATGATCAGGAAGCATCGTAGGTTGACCGCGAAAGCGGAGAAGGTCCAGCGTCCACAGTCGAACGAGCTAACCTCACCTACAGGGTATGACAGGCGCGTTCATGGCGCTTTCCGCCGCTCTTTGCGCCACTACGAAGAAGCTTCGAGTCTTGCTCGGGTACATTCCTGTCTCTCGAATGCTGAAACCGCTGCTCGTGATCAATGTCGTGAGCGAGCGCTCGGTGACGAAGCTCACGTGAGGGGCGAGGCCAAAGGCGCGCAGCACCGGGATGACGACGCGCAGACCGACTCCTTGATCCCCGATACAGGGGGTCTTGGAGATGAAGAGCCCGCCCGGGCGGACGAGGTCGTGGATGCGCCGCAGCTGCGCTGAGTGGTCGCGCAGCAAGTGCAGCAGGTTCATCGCCATGACCACGTCGAACGATGCGGGAATCAGCGCGGGATCGTCGGCTGAGCATTGCTGAAAGCGCACGTTGGCGACACCTTGCGAGCGAGCCTTGGCCCGCGCAATCGCGATCATCTGCTCGGAATAGTCCGTGGCCAGGATCTCTCCTGCGCTCGCCGCCAGCGCGAGCGCGGTGCTGCCGGTGCCGCAGCCGAGCTCGAGAACGCGATCGCTCGGCGAGAGGTGAGCACGCACGCGCTCGAGCGTTTGCTGATAAGCGTGCTCGTCCGGGACGGGCTTTTCGGCGTACTTGGCGGCATGGCGGTCCCAGAACCGTGACGGCGTGTTCGCTGGCATTTCCCGGCCATTCTTTCCATACGCCAATCGAATGGAAATTGTCTAAAATTGCACGTCGAGCAGGTCCTGGCGAATCTGCGCCGATTCCGGTGCCGTTTTGGCTGTGTACGCACCGTGAGCTGTACACGAGCCGTCGCATTCGCGTGGCCTTCGACCTCCTCGCCGAAGCCCTGGCCGAGCCGCGACGGCTGCGCGCGCGAGCCAAACCGGAGAACCCTCGCGCCCGGAGGGCGAAGCGGTGAATTCCGGGAAGCGGCACACTCAATCGATCTGGAATTTGTATGGCTGCGCGTAAGAGTCGGCCCTGGTGCCGCTGTAGACTACGGCGAGGTCATCCCAGCTTTCGACTCGGAAGTAATAGGTGCCAGCCTCTGCGACGCTGATCGGGAAGCTGAACTTCGCGCCACGATTCGGTCCGTGGTTGTGGCTCGAGGTGATCGCGCCCGTGGAATCGCTCACGTCGACGTTCAGGTTGAGATCGCTCGGGACGGCCGTCATCTGAAAGGTGTGTTCGCCCGCCGCGAGCTGGACCTTGTAAAAGTCTTGTAGTTGCTGGTCGGTTTGGCTCACGTACGGCAGGATGAGCTGCGCGCTCACCTCGCTTCCCGGCTGAATCAGCGTCGCTGACGCGCGATCGTTGTTCGGCTCGTGAGCGTCCGCTTCGGGCGACACGGATACGTCGATCGTCGTCGTGTCGGTGTTGCCTACGTAGCCTTCCACCTGGAAGAAGGTGCGAGTTCCAGGACCAACCGTGGCGAACGCGCTCAGCTTCAGGCCTCGCTGCGACGGATGGATGCGACCCATCTCGGAGCCATCCTTCTCGGCCGAAATATAGATGTCTACCCAACTGCCGTCGGTCTCGCTGATGTCGAGCTGAATCACGTGTGCTCGGCCGTCGCTCGGTGTATCCACGTAGAACCAATCGCTGTCCGAATCATTCTTTACGCACAACGTGGCGCCGGAGCCGAAGTCGACGGCGTGTTCACGATCATCGTTCGCGATCTGATCGGGATTGGCGCAGTCTTCCCGGCTGAAGGCTGCCGAGCTTGCGTTGCCGGTACTGGAGCCTCCCGCTGGTGCAGTGTTCGCCGCTCCGCCCTGCGCGTTGCTCGGGGCGCCTCCACCGCTGCTCGGCACACCGCCGGCGGTGTTCTTTGCTCCGCTGTCTGCGGCGGTGGCGACCGGATTGGAGTGCTCACCCCCATTTCCCGACTTGCTGCCGTCGCTCAACTCGAGCCGGCAGCCGCCGCTGCTCGCAGCGAGCACAGATGCCGCCAATAGCGAAACAGAACCCCAGGCGGAGCTCCGCCCTTCGAAATGACCAAATTTCATCTCTCACCCTCTCTGGCGGCCTTTTGCAGCGGCGCCACTCATCAACGATTCGACGTCAGCACTTCTGGTCGACGCGCCGCGTTCGATTTCGATCTCGACCTCGCGTTCGACTATGGCCTAGCCGACCCTATTCAAACTCAATGTGTAGACCCACGAATTGCGTGCAGCTCCAGGCACTCAACCATGCGGCAAAGCCACCGTCTTGTATGGCTTTGCGTTTTTGACTTTTGGGCACTGGTACGCAATTGCGCGAGAGCTCGATCTTCCGCGAGACGGCAGACGGACAGTCACTGGCGCTTCGAGCGGGCTTCTATTCGCGACGCAGCCCGGCCGAAACGGGGCGAACTTCGCAGCCAGGATTGTTCGAGCTGCCTACGCTTCGAGCACTGACTGCAGCTTTGCCAATATTCGTGGCCAACCAGGAGCCATGCCTTCCAGTGCCGCGCGGCCCATCGGAGTGTCCAGGTTGAACCCCTCGTGCTTCAGCGTCAGTCGCGTACCGGCACCTTCTGGAAGGAGCTGCCAGGTGATGACAGTGTTTAGTGTGCCCGCAGCGAAGCGATACTTCAGCAGCCGTTCGGGCTCGACCTCCAGCACCTCGCAGGCTTGCTTGCCCCATTTGCCCATATCGAGCTCGAAGCGATGCCCCACGACGGGCCGGACATCGCCCGCGGCCCACCAACGCGCGTGCAGCACGGGGTCGGTCAAGGCCGCCCAGACTCGTGATGGTGGAAACGAATACACGTGATCGATCTGAATGACGTTGGCCTCGTTCATTTGGCGTCCTTTTCGGCAAGCACCGCCTCCAGGGCAGTCATCCGTTGTTTCCAATACTTGGTGAATGCGTCGAGCCAGGTTTCGACGTCGGCGAGCGGTCGCGGATCGAGGTGGTAGTAGCGCTCGCGTCCGCGCGGTTCTTCGCGGACCAGGCTCGCTTTGCGCAGCACCTGCAGGTGTTCGGAAACTGCGGGACGGCCGACGTGGAACTCCTGCGCGAGATCCGTCACGGCCCGTGGCCCACGGCGCAGCTGCAACAGGATCTGGCGCCGGATCGGATTGGCCAGTGCTGCAAAGACATCGACCTCAGGCATGTGGGTCACTCCCGAACTCGCGCGACATAGACGGTACAATACGTCGGAATATTCCGACGCGTCAACAATTCCCGACGCGAGCAAGTGTGCCCCGCCGAGCAGGCCTTGACGGACTCAGCCACGTGCGTAAGCGTACGCGAAACATGGCGCATCTATTGTTGATGGTCGAACCGGTTGG
>DASSMT010000055.1:0-2978 GCA_035688655.1 Polyangiaceae bacterium
ATTTCTCGATCACATGGCAAAGTCTCGCGCGGTGAACAGCGCGTCGTCCGATCGCGAGGCGAAGGTTCTGTTCGCGGCCATGATCGGGGCGCGGCTCCTCTCACAATCGGTAGGCGACGCGGAATGGATCCGTTCGCTGAAGAGCGGTCGAGGCCGCTCAGGGAGCAGCTTCGCTGGACTGATGGTGACAACCGTCCGAGCGAAGCCGACCTGGCTAAGGGTGCTGCTGACGACGCTGAGTCGTCTGCAATAGGAGAGTCCGTTCGTTCCAAACCAGTCGGTAAATAGCGGATCGACTGCCTTTTCCGTGTTCGAAAGCTGGGAGCCGCTGAAATTCACCGGAGACGCCGTTTTCACCGACGTTGAGGCGTTCTGCCGCGCAATCGAACGCTAGGCCGAACTTCCTTCTTGCGAAAACTGTAGGGCGTTGAATTTGGTGGCGCTTTCCGGAAAATGGCCCAGGAAATGTAGCCATGTAAATGGCGAAGGTGTAGTTGTTATTTTGCGTTTGTTGTGGCACAGTTGTGCCATGTATATCGAATCAGTCCCCAACCGAAACTCGCCGCCCGCGATCCTGCTGCGCGAGAGCTATCGCGACGCCGGCAAGATCAAGAAGCGCACCATCGCCAACCTGTCCGATTGGCCGACCGAGATCGTCGAAGGGCTGCGCACCCTGCTCAAGGGCGGCAAGGTGGCACCGGCCGATCAGGAAAGTATCATCGTGCGCCGCGCGTTGCCGCACGGCCATGTCGCGGCGGTGCTGGGCACGCTGCGCAACATCGGCCTCGACCGCATGCTGGGGCCGCCGCGCAACCGCTGCCGTGATCTTGTCATCGCCATGATCGTGGCGCGGCTCATTGCTCCGGCCTCCAAGCTGGCCACCGCCCGCATGCTCGATCCGCTCACTGCGTCATCGAGCCTTGGCGACGTGCTCGGCCTCGGGCCGGTCGACGAGGACGAGCTCTATGTTGCGCTCGACTGGCTTGGCGAGCGCCAGGAGGCGATCGAGAAGGCGCTCGCGCGCAAGCATCTGCACGACGGCACGCTGGTGCTCTACGACGTGTCCTCGAGCTATCTGGAGGGCCGCTGCTGCGAGCTGGCGCGGCTCGGCTACAACCGCGACGGCAAGAAGGGCAAGCTGCAGATCGTCTACGGCCTGTTGTGCGCCGCCGACGGTTGCCCGGTGGCCATCGAGGTGTTCGAGGGCGACACCGGCGATCCGCGCACGCTTGCGGCCCAGATCGACAAGGTCAAGAAGCGCTTCGCGCTCGAGCGTGTGGCGCTGGTCGGCGATCGTGGCATGATCACGCAGGCGCGCCTCGATGCCGAGATCGCCCCGGCCGGGCTCGACTGGATCACGGCGCTGCGCGCGCCGGCCATCAGAACGCTGGTCGAGGCCGGGGCGCTGCAGATGTCGCTGTTCGACCAGCGTGACATGGCAGCGATCACGTCGCCCGACTATCCGGGCGAGCGGCTGATCGTCTGCCGCAATCCCGATCTCGCGCGCGAGCGCACGCGCAAGCGCGAGGACCTGCTGGCGGCGACCGAAGCCGATCTCGCCGTCACCGCCGCCGCCGTTCGGCGTACGCGCAATCCACTGCGCGGCGAGGCCGAGATCGCCCTCAAGGTCGGCGCCGTCGTCAACCGCCACAAGGTCGCCAAGCACTTCGAGCTATCCATCGGCGAGGCGAGTTTCTCGTTCCATCGCAAGACCGAGGCGATCGCCGCCGAGGCGGCGCTGGACGGCATCTACGTCGTGCGCACCAACCTGCCCAAGAAGCTGCTCGATGACGCGGCAACCGTCGGTGCCTACAAGAGCCTGGCGCGGGTCGAGCGCGCGTTCCGCTCGTTGAAGACCGTCGATATCCATCTGCGTCCGATCTTCCATTGGACGACGCCGCGCGTGCGCGCCCACGTCCTGCTGTGCATGCTCGCCTATCATGTCGAGCACCACATCCGCGCCAGGCTTGCGCCGATGCTGTACGACGAGACCGATCACGAGGCGGCCGCCGCCTTGCGCGCTTCCATCGTTGCCAAGGCCGAGCGCTCCGAAGCCGCCAGGCGCAAGCAGACCACCGGCCTCACCGACGACGGCCTGCCGGTGCACAGCTTCCAAAGCCTGCTTGCCGACCTCGCCACCTATGCGAGGATCCAGGCGACCACCGCGCTCAACGACAAATACGTCTTCACGCTCCACACCAGGCCAACTCCGATCCAGCAGCGCGCCTTCGAGCTCCTCGCCGTTAACCCGGACCGTACCCAGTAAAGCGACCCGCGCTCGCGACAAACAGCAGCGAGCTCATTGCCTTATCGATTCGAAAGAAGGAAGTTCGGTCTAGGGTCCAGACTCAATTGATTAAAGCCAGAATGCCACGGCGGCAACGAGGCACAGGGCTGAGAAGTAGTTCCGAGCGAGTTTGTCGTAGCGCGTTGCGATGCGCCTGAAACCCAACCGCTTCGCCAATGGGGAGATGTTCTTTTCCGAGGGCCGTTAGCGTGCCTGCTCGCGGCGCCGGTGAAGCGTCCGAGACCGGTCGCGAGCAGCGGCTCGCACAACCGCGGGCCACCGATCATTTCGACCGCCATGGGGTCATCCGCGGTATCCAGCGCGGGACGGCGGCGCGGAACGCCTCGTACTCTCTCCCAAACGTCCGCTCGAGCGTGGGTTCTTCGTACGCCACGACGAAGACGTGGAAGAAGAGCCAGAGCAGCGCGCCGTAGACGATGAGGCGCCAATCGCCCATCAGCACCGCTTGACCCAGGATGATGGCAACGACCGCGACGTATATTGGATTACGCACATAACGGTAGAGACCGGTCACCACGAGATTCCGGGTCGGCGCGATGGGCGCGGGGGTGCCGAGACCCTGCAGCGCGAAACGCGCAAATGCGTCAACGAGCCCAGGCACGCCTGCGAGAATCATTATCGCGCCGATGCCGCGCGTCAGCTCCAGACCAAGGAACGGCGGCCGGAGTTG
>DASSMT010000069.1:0-7114 GCA_035688655.1 Polyangiaceae bacterium
GGTGTCATGTGGGGGGCAGCAACGCTCACGTTTTTGATGATGCACTTGAGCGCTGGTGACATCGCCATCGCCATCATGGGCGGTCCGGACGCGTTACCGAGCCCGGAGGTGCTGGCTCGAGTGCGCCAAGAGTACGGCTTCGACAAGCCGCTGTTCGTGCAGTACTTCGAGTATCTCCGGCACCTCGTCCGACTCGACCTGGGCGAATCGTACCGCCTGCGTATTCCGGTCACGAAAGCCATCGCCCTGCAGCTTCCGGCCACCGCGCGCCTGGCGCTGGTCGCGGGCGTCACAGCCATCTCTTCTTCGCTGGTGATCGCGACGCTGACTGCTCGGCGTGCTCCTTGGCTGAAATCACTCGTGTCGGGCGCCGAGCTGCTGATCTCGTCTGCCCCGGGCTTCGTGATCGGGCTGGTGCTTTTGTATCTGTTTTCTTTCAAGCTCGGATTGCTCCCAGCAGCTGGCTACCAAGGCTTCCGCTCTTTGATCCTGCCCACGCTCACCCTGTGCTTGCCCATGGTCGTGATCCTCTCGCAGGTCCTGCGTCAAGAACTGGAAGACGTCCTCGAGCAGCCGTTCATCGTCACGGCCCGCTCGCGCGGGCTCTCGGAAACCGGCGTGCGGTGCGTTCATGCCCTGCGCCATGCGTTGATCCCGCTCGTCACGCTGTCCGGCTTCATCTTCGCCCACCTACTCGGCGGCACCGTCATCATCGAGGCGCTCTTCTCCCAGCAAGGCATCGGGCGTCTCATGTCCGACTCTGCCAACAGCAAAGACGTACCGATCGTCCTCGCCATCACGTTGATGGCAGCGGCGACCTACGTCGTGGTTCATCTCGTCGTCGACATTTTCAACGGCATCATCGATCCGCGTCATCGGGCTGCTTGAGCGCGCTCCCGGCTCACCGTCCCGTCGCGTCGTTTCTGGTCCCCAATGAACGCTGAAGCCTTCGCATCCGCGCCAACCGGATCCGTCCGCGTAACTCTGCCGCCGGCCTCCCCGCGCGCCGCTCTCGCCGCCGCGCCTTCGAGCTCCGCGCTCCTGCGGCTACTTCAGTTGTGCTGGCGGCAGCGCGCGCGCTGCGTTCAGGTGCTGCTCTGTCAGGTAGCACTGCTTGCGCTCGGTCTCGTGGGGCTCGGCTCCACCGGCCTCGGCATCGATTACCTACGCACGCGCCTGCAGGCTGGCGCGCCACCGGTGCGCTGGCCGCTTCACCTCACGCCACCTGCGGCGTGGGCACCCATGACGGTTCTGACCGTCATTGCCGCCGTCGTGGTGGGTTCCGCGCTACTTCGCGGCGCGCTCACCTGGCTGAGTGGGGCGCTGCTCGCGCGCCTCGTCCACCGCAACGTGATTTCTGGCCTCCAGACTGCAGTCTTCGCCAAACTTCAGCACCTCGACTTTCGCTTTTTCGATCGGCACAGCCGCGGCGAGATCATCAACCGCGCGACCGGCGACATCGCCTCGGTGCGCGCCTTCGTCGACACGATACTCATCCAAACGATCGTCACACTGCTCACGATCGCCGTCTACCTCGGCTACATGCTCTCGATTCACGTGGCGCTCACCTTTGCGTGTCTCGCGATCCTGCCGCCACTGGTCCTAATCTGCGCCCGTTACTCCCGCTCGGTCCACGCGCTGTTCTTGCAGAATCGTTCGCTGTTCGATCGGCTGGTGCTCACCCTTGCCGAATCGATCGAAGGCATCGGCGTGATCAAGGGCTTTGCCCGCGAACCGGAGGTGGCGCAACGCTTCCGCGAGCACAACCTGGCCGTGAAGGATCAGCAGCATCGCATCTTCTGGCGCATGTCTCTGTTCTCGCCCGGCGTCGATCTGCTGACGCAGCTCAGCCTAGTGGTGCTGTTCCTGTACGGCGGCAAACTCGTGATCGACGGCGCGCTGCCACTGGGCGCCGGGCTGGTGGTTTTCGCTGGCCTTTTGCAGCAGTTTTCGGGCCAGGTCGTGGGGCTCGCTCAGATCGCCAACGGGATCCAAGAGTCTCTGACCGGTGCCCGCCGCATCTTCGACATCCTCGATGCTCCTGCCGGGCTGCCGCTGCCGGCCAAGCCGCAAGAGCCGCGCGAGCGCAAGGGCGAGGTCCGCTTCGAGAATGTGTTCTTCCACCACGTCGAGGGCGGGCCGACGGTGTTGCAGGATTTGTCGTTCACGATCCGGAGGGGTGAATGCGTGGCTGTCGTGGGCGAGACCGGCTCCGGCAAGAGCGCGCTGCTCAACCTCATCCCTCGCTTCTACGATCCCGCCGCAGGTCGTGTGCTCGTGGATGGCGTCGACGTCCGCGACTGGGATCTGCAAGCGCTGCGCGGGCGGGTCGGCGTCGTGTTTCAGGAGAACTTTCTATTCAGTGACACGGTCGCTGCAAACGTCGCGTTTGGCCAACCGGACGCCTCGCGCGACGCCATCGTCCAGGCAGCCAGCGCGGCCTGCGCACACGAATTCGTCAGCGCCCTCCCGCTGGGCTACGAGACCGTGCTCGGGGAAGCCGGGGTGGATCTGTCCGGCGGTCAACGCCAGCGGCTCACCATTGCGCGTGCGCTGATCGCTAATCCGTCGATCCTGCTACTCGACGACCCCACAGCGGCGATCGATCCGGAAACGGAGCACGAGATCCTCGCCGCCATCGACCGCTCGCTTTCGGGTCGCACGACCTTCGTCGTCGCGCACCGCCTGAGCACGTTGCGCCGCGCCGATCGCATCCTGGTGCTTGAACGTGGTCGCATCGTGCAGACCGGCACGCATCAGGAGCTGATGCTCGTGCCCGGTCCGTATCGGGGTGCCGCGCTGCACCAGATGGTCGACGACGAAAGTCGCCGCCTGCTGGCCGATGAGTTTCCTCCTCTGGACAAGGCCACGGCCGAGACCCCGGCGGCGTAGAGCGATGCCACCTCCTCCAATCCTCGACGAAGCGCCTTCCGGCAAAGGCCTCGACTGGCCGCTCCTGCGACGTTTCTGGCAGCGCACGCAGCCACACGCGCGCCAACGGCGCATCGTGCTCGTCACCACGGCCATCCGCGCGGTGCAGCGGCCGTTGTTGTTCTGGGCCACGGCCGCCGTGATCAACGGCCCGATCGCCGCTCACGACGCAACCGGGGCCTGGCTCGGCAGCCTGGGTTTTCTCGGCCTGGCGCTGACGACCGCCTTCGTCTTTCACTTGCGGCAGCGCCACATGAACGAGTTCGGCGAGCAACTCGTGCACGACCTGCGGCGGGATCTCTTCGCCAACCTGCAGCGACAACCCTCCTCCTATTTTCACAAGACGAAGCTCGGGCGCATCCTCAGCCGCGTGGTCTCCGACATCGAAGCCACGCGGCGCGGCGTGCAGCTGTGCGTGTTCCTCGGCCAGGAGTTTCTGCAGCTCGCGGTTTGCGGCGGTCTGATGCTGTACCAGAACCGCGTCCTGTTTCTGGTAATCCTGGCGTTCACGCCGTTCGTCCTCTGGAGCAACCGCTACTTTCATCCACGCCTTCATCGCTTCTCGCGCGTTGCCGCCGAGAGCCAGAGTCGACTCACCGGCGTCCTGGCAGAGGCAGTGCGCGGCGTGCGCGTGATCCAGGGTTTTGCCCGTCAGGGGCGCGGCGAGCAGGCATTCGCACGCCAGGCGGACCAACTCGCTTACGACAACGTCACTCTCGCGTCCACCTCCGCGCTCTACGCGCCGCTGCTCGGCCTCACCGGCCAGCTCTTCCTCGCCGCTCTGTTGGTCATCGGTGGGTACGGTGCGCTTCACGACTTCGCCGGTCTCGAGATCGAAAGCCTGGTCGCGTTCTTCTTTCTGCCGACGAGCTTCTTCATGTCCGTCCAAGCCGCGGCCAGCTACTACCCGCAGATCCTGTCCGCCCAGGTGGGTGCGGAGCGAGTGTTCCAGCTCGTCGACCTCACCCCCGAGTGGGAAGACGCGCCGGATGCTCACGATCTTCCCGACCCGCGCACCCCGCTTTCATCTGCCACGGTTCGCGACACAACCGGGGAAGCCCCCGCGGCCGCTGCGGAGTGCGCCGGCGTACGCGTCGAGTTCCGTGGCCTCACCTTCGGTTACGAGCCGACCCGGCCCGTACTGCACGATGTCGACCTGGTCATTACTCCGGGGCAGACCGTGGCACTGGTCGGCCACACCGGCAGCGGCAAGAGCACTATGGCCGGTGTCGTGGCGAAGTTCTATCTGCCCAGCGCGGGCGCGGTGCTGATCGACGGGCACGACACGCGCGCGCTCCGCAGCCAGTCACTCCGGCGGCAGCTCGGCCTCGTCCAGCAGAGCAACTTTCTGTTCGGCGGTACCGTGCGAGACAACCTGCGTTTCGCGCGCCCGGATGCCTCCGATGCGGATTTGGAGGACGCCGCGCGCCGCCTCGACTGCCTCGATCTCCTGCTCGCGCTGCCGCGTGGGCTCGACACCGAGGTCGGCGAAGGCGGCGCCAGCTTGTCCCTCGGGCAACGTCAGCTCGTCTGCTTCACTCGCGCGCTCCTGGCCGATCCGCGCCTGCTGATCCTGGATGAAGCGACCAGCGCCATCGATCCCGTCACCGAGCACCGGATCCAGCGCGCGCTCACGCGCCTGCTCACGGGCCGCACCAGCCTCGTGATCGCCCACCGGCTCAGCACCATCGTCCAGGCCGACGTGATCGTGGTGCTCGATCACGGTCGCATCCTCGAACGCGGCTCCCATCACGCGTTGCTCGCGCAACGCGGCGCTTATCATGCGCTGTACCGCGAGTTCGTCGCCTCCGGGCTCGCCGGCGACCGCCCCGCACACTCCGCTGAGCGTCCCGCGGGGCGAGCGCGAAGTGAACAGCTGCAGCCGGCCTGAGCGTGGTCAGGCGTTCGGCACGAAATCGTGCAGGAGAGTGGCGCCGTCGGCTCGGTCGCGGAACAGAAGCTTGCCTAGGTTGGAGACCGGCGCGTGGCTCCGATCCCGCAAGGCGAAGCGCTCCACAATCTCACCCGATTCCATCACGGCGACATGGTTGCAGATTGCGTTGACTGCGCTCATCTCATGGGTCACGAGCACGAGAGTGAGGCCGAACTGCTCGTTCAGCTGGCGCAGGAACGCGAGCAGGTTGCTGGTCGTTTGTGGGTCGACGGAAGAGGTGGGCTCGTCGCACAGCAACACTTTGGGGCGACTGGCGAGCGCACGCGCGATTGCGACTCTTTGGCGCTGCCCGCCGGAGAGCTTGGCTGGGTAGCTACGCGCTTTGTCAGTGAGGCCGACGATGCTGAGCACCTCGGCAACGCGCCCGGCGCGCTCGGCGCGAGGCAGGCCGGCGATCTCGAGTGGAAAAGCAATATTTTCCGCGACGGTGCGGTTGTTCAGGAGGTGGAAATTCTGGAACACGAAGCCGATTGATTGGCGCGCCCGCAACAGCTCTGCCTTGGGCAGGGACAAGAGATCGCGGCCGTCGACTTCGATGCGCGTCTCCGGATCGGGATCGGGGCGTTCGAGCAAGTTGATCGTGCGCAGCAGGGTCGACTTGCCCGCGCCGCTAAAGCCGATGATGCCGTGGATCTCGCCAGCGGCAATCTCGAGCGAAGCGCGGGAGACGGCGCGGAGCTTTCCGGCTGGAGTGTCGAAGGTCTTGGAAACGTTCCTGAGCCGAATCATGGGTGCACCGTGCTGGTTGCTGGTTCAGAGAAATCAAACGCGTTTGTCGAGCTGTCGCACGAGCCGGTTGCCCGTGAACTGGATCAGCTGCACCAAGGCGATGATCACCACGATGGTGAAAATCATGACGTCCGTCTGGTACCGGTAGTAGCCGTAGCGGATGGCGAAGTCGCCAATCCCCCCGCCCCCGACGAGTCCGGCGACAGTCGAGTAAGAAAGAAAGCTGACCGTGAGGATCGTGATTGAGCCGGCGATGCCCGAGCGCGCCTCACCGTACAGGACGCTCCAGATGATGCGCCAGCGTGAGGCGCCCATCGATTCCGCTGCCTCGATCGCGCCGCGGTTCACCTCGAGCAGGTTCTGCTCGGCGAAGCGAGCAAAATAGGGGATCGAGTTGATCACCATCGGCACGATCGCGCCGCGAGTGCCCAGCGCGGACCCGACCAGGAGCTTCGTCAGCGGGATCAAAGCGATCAACAAGATGAGGAAGGGAAAGGAGCGCACGAAGTTGACGACGCCATTGAGCGCGACGTACAGCCGCGGCGATTCAATCAGCGAGCCAGGGCGCGTGAGGAAGAGCACTGTACCGAGCGGGCCGCCGAGCAAGACCGCGAGCGGGATGGTGACGCCGAGCATGAACAGCGTCTCGAGCGCGGCCTTGCGCCACTCGGGGCCGGCAGCCGCTACGTGAGCAAAGGCGGTCTGGAGCCGGAATGAAGCCGGCGCCGGAGGCGCTGCCGAAGGCGGTGCCAGAGCAGCCGGGCTGGTCGGAGCTGGCGCCGTGCCGCTCGCGAGGGGCGCGTTCAGGTAGCCCAGGAAGATGATTGTGTCGCCGTATCGCTTACGGAAATACGCCCGGATCGCGTCGCTCTCGTAGGCGTGGCGCAGCGCTTCCACTTTGGGCGAGCCCAGGACGGAGCGATGAACGGCAACGACGCCTTTGTAGGGCGAGACGGCGACGTCCTCGAGCGCAAGCGCGTCTCGCCGGGGATCGAGGCCGCCGAGGACGGCGTTGCCGCTGAACAGGAAGCCCACGTCGACGCTGTCGAGGGTCCGGAGCAGCATCAACTGGTCGACCTCCACGAAGCGAAGCCCGCGCGGGTTGGCAGTGATGTCGCGGACGCTCGCGTGCGTCACCGGCACGCCCTCGCGCAGCGAGAGCAGACCGTGATCGCGGAGCATGAACAGCGCGCGCCCGTTGTTCGCCGGGTCAACCGGGATGCCGATCGTGGCTCCGTCGGGGAGCTGCGAAAGTGAGCGGTAGCGGCGGGAATACAGGCCCGAGGGGGTGAAGTACGTGTAGAAGGCGCGGGTGACGTTCTTGAGCCCGTGATCGCGCACGAACTGGTCGAGGTAGGGCTCATGCTGGAAGGAGTTGCTGTCGGCCGAGCCTTCGTCCACCAGCTTGTTGGGCTGGATGATGTCGTTGACGACCACCCAGTCGAGGACGTAGCCCTGGCGGGCGACTTCGGTTTTGAGGATGCCGATGATTTGCGGAAG
>DASSMT010000117.1:0-26241 GCA_035688655.1 Polyangiaceae bacterium
TCGAAGCCTGCGCTGGCGGCAGCCGCAGGCCCAAAGCCCGCTGAAGGTAAGTCCGCCCGTCACTCGAGCGAAGCGGAGGCGAGCAACGAGGAGCTGCTCGAACGTCCCATCCATTTGCAACGCACCTGGCACTTTCGAGCTCAGGCACCGCTCGCGGCAATGAGTTTTGGACCGCTACCACGGCCGAGCTGGGGGCTCGCCTTGGCCGCGGGCGCTTCCTTCGAAACCTGGCACTTCTTGCTTGGTGGCGCGGCCTGGCTGCGTCAGAACGTCCCCGCCGAGCAGTTCCCGGGTTATGGCGCGGACATCGCTCGTTTGAGCGGTACGTTCAAGGCCTGTCATGCGCTCGGTGGCTCCCGCTTCGAAGTGGCCCCGTGCCTGGTGCTGTCGCTCGAACATATTTCGGCGCGCGGCACCGGCCCGGATGTCACGGCGCGCCCCCAGCAGACGACCTGGCTGGCAATCGGTGCCGGGGCTCAGGGGCGCCTGTCCCTGGCCAGCTGGCTCAGTCTGGTCGTGGGGATCGATGCCCAGATTGAGACGGCTCGTCCGCTCATTTCAGTGGAAGGATTGGGCGATCTGACTCAGTTGGGTCCCGCCGCGTTGACTGCAACCATCGGGCCTGAGTGGATTCTGTGATGGACCGGCGCGAGCCCGGGTACTGCGTCAAAGTCGAGAACGAGAATGGCTCGCCATAACCCAGGTGCCCACGCGCTTTCCGTGCTCGAGAACGAGAACGCCGATCTTGGAACGCCACCTGCCACCGTGCCGCCTTTTCAAGCCGTCTACGAGAGGTACTTCGACTTCGTCTGGGCCACGGCCAGGCGCATGGGAGTGGACGGTTCGGCCATCGACGACGTAGTGCAAGAGATCTTCATCGCGGTCAACGCCAGCCTCCCCCGCCTGCAGCGACCAGAAGCGCTGAAGAGTTGGGTCTACAGTGTGGCCCGCCGCACGGTCGCCAACCACCATCGGGCAGTGCGCGCCCGAGGCGGCAAAGCCACCACCGTCGTCGACGATCAGCTGGAATCGCAGCAACCGACACCTTTCGAACTCACGCAAAAAAACTCCGACCTGCAACTACTGGCAAGCTTGCTCGCCGAGCTGGACGAGCCCAAGCGTGAAATATTCGCACTGGTAGAGATCGAAGAGATGACCGTTCCCGAGGTCGCCGACGCTCTAGCTATTCCCGTGAACACTGCTTACTCTCGGCTGCGCGCGGCGCGGCTTGCGTTCGAAGCCGCCGTCGCCCGGCATGATGCGCGAGGCAAAGGAAGATGACCATCATGTCCGAGCTGGGGCCTAGGGCTCGCGAGATCTTGCGTTCGGGTCGCGATCTGAACCGACCCACGGCCGCGGATCGCGAACGAATCGACAGCGCGCTGCGCGAGCGCCTGGGCGCAGGGCTGTTGGCCAACCAAGGCAGCAACAGCGGTCAGTCATCGTCGGCAATCCGCCCACGCTGGCCATTCCTCAAAGCCTTCGTGGTGGGCGCGGGCTTGCTGGGCGGCGGGCTATTTTTTGCCTCGAAACAGCCTTCCGGCGCCACGAGCACACCGCACGCGGTGGTCTCGGCCGCCACGACAAACGGCTCACAGTCAGCGGCACCTTCCACCGAGCTCGCCGCCCCTGAAGCAGCAAAGGCGCAACCCCCGCGCTCGGAGCCGGAGTCGCTGCCGTTGCCGGTTGCGGCCGCTAAGCCTTCCCCTTCGACCCGACCCACGGAAGATCGGCTCGCCCAAGAGGTCGCGCTTTTGGCGCGCGCGACGAGTAGCCTGCACGCTGGCCACCCTGCGGAAGCGCTCAAAGTGCTGGATGAATATCAACATCGCTTCCCGAAGGGCCTACTCACGGAAGAACGCCGGGCGGCGAAGGCCCAAGCCCTGTGTGCGCTCGGCCGCCAAAGCGAAGCCGAGGGCGAGCTTGCGCGCCTCACGCCGCACTCACTGGCCGCCGCACGCGCCAAACAATTTTGCGCTGGGCCTAGCGCGAGCAAGCCGTAACTTTCACGAGGCGACGCTGGCGTCGCTCACCGTCCGCGAGCGGCGACTACGCCAAAGGCTGGCGACGAGCGAACCGGCACAAGGTGCCGACCACCGCGACCAGCTCGGCGGGTTCGACTGGTTTCGGTACGTGCATCGAAAAGCCGGCGTTCAACAGGCGGCGACGATCTTCCGCGCTGGCATAGGCGGTCAGCGCCAAGACCGGGATGTCCCCGCCCTCGGCGCGCGGCCAGGTCCGCAGCTGACGAATGAAATCGTAGCCGTCTTCGCCGGGCATTCCCACGTCCGCAATCACGATGTCCGGCACCCGTTGCCGGAGTTGCGTGAGCGCACTGAAAACGCTCTCGGCCGTGCGCACCACAGAGCCGCAATGCTCCAAGACAGCGCTGACCAGCTTGCGCGCGTCGCTCTCGTCGTCGATCACCAACACCTGTAGACCGCGCAGGTGCTCGGGCCGCTCGAACGACGCCTTCGCCCTCTGGGACGCCGATTCCGGGGCGCCCTGTCCCGCCACTGCGGCAATCGGCAACGTGACGGTGAAGATCGAGCCTTGGCCATCGCCAGCACTTTCGGCTCGAATCAAGCCGCCGTGAAGCTCCACCAGCTGGCGTGTGATGGCGAGCCCCAGACCGAGACCACCGCGCGTGCGTTTCGAGCTCGCATCCTCTTGGCGAAAGGCTTCGAACACGTGAGGCAAGAAGCTGGGCGAGATGCCCTTGCCGGTATCCGAGACCGAAATCTCCATGGCAGAATCGATCCGCCGCAAACGCAAGTTCACCTTGCCGCGCCTGGGCGTGAACTTCACGGCGTTGCTCAGCAAGTTCCAGACAATTTGCTGAATCCGCGTCGGATCCCCAGAAAAAGCAGCCACTTCATGATCGAGAGCGGACTCGAGCTCCACGCCTTTGGCGGTGGCAGCGGGGCGCACCGTATCGAGCGCAGCGAGCAGCACTTGCTCCAGATCGACGGCCTGAATCTCCAGGCGCATCTTGCCGCTCACGATGCGAGACATGTCCAGTAAGTCCTCGATCAGCTGCGCCATGGCGACGGCATTTCGTTCGACGGTCTCGATGGCGCCGCGCTGACGCTGCTCGTCCAGATCGCCCGCGGCCAAGAGCTTTGCCCAGCCCATGATCGCGTTCAGCGGCGTGCGGAGCTCGTGGCTGACGACGGCCAAGAATTCGTCCTTGGTGCGGTTGGCAACCTCGGCTGCTTGCCGCGAGCGCTGCTCGGACGAAAACAACAAGGCATTGTCGATCGCGGCCGCGCAGCGCGCTGCAAGCTGCTCCGCATACTCCACATCTTCGGCGGAATAGCGCCGCTCCGACTCGGCGTAGACGAAGCTCAGCGCGCCGAGCACCCGATTGCGGACAGTGAGCGGCACGATCATCGCCGAACGCAGTTGCAGTTGCTGCGCGATGGTCAGGTGCTCGCTGTCACGCGCGCGGGCCGCGAGCATCTCGTCGGTGATCTCCGAAAAGAGTTGGGATTTGCCGGTGCGCAGCACGCTCAGCACGCCGCTTTGCTCGTTTTCGTGCGGCGAATATCGCAAGCTGAGCTGGCGTGCGAGCTCGGCTTTGGCCGGATCGACGTGAGCAACCGCGATCCGCACGGGCAGTTCCTCACCATCTGGCAACAAATCCACGGCGCACCAGTCGGCAAACACGGGCACGCTGAGCTTCGCCACCTCCGAGACGGTTCGTTCGTAATCCAAGGAGCTGGCAAGCGCACTACTCGCGTCAGCGAGGAACGTACGACGGGCTTCCTCCCGCTTGCGCGCGGTCACGTCGCGAAAGACCAACACCACGCCTTCGATCTCACCGTCACGAGCGCGAATCGGCGCACCGCTGTCGTCGATTGGAACTTCACGTCCATCGCGCGCCAGCAAGATCGTGTGATTGGCGAGCCCGACGATTCCACCCGTGGCCAAGACTTTGGTTACCGGGTCTTCGACCACGGCGCGCGTGTGCTGGTTGACGATTTTGAACACGCTGGGCAAAGGCTCGTCGCGAGCTTCGGCCTCGGTCCAACCGGTGAGCTTTTCGGCCACCGCGTTCATCAACGTGATCTTGCCCGTCGCGTCGGTTGCGATCAGAGCGTCCCCGATGCTGTGCAGCGTGGTCAGCAGCGAGGCCTGCAGGTGCTCCGCGAGCGCTGCCGCCTCGCGCTCCGCGGCCATCCGGCGAGCGCGCGCGATGGCTTGCGCGCATTGGCGCGCAAAGGTGGAAGCAAAGGTGCGCTCGTCTTCGGAGAACTGCCGTGCTGCGTGAAACCCGACTCCCACCAGGCCGATGGTCTTGTTCTCTGCGACCAACGGCACAGCGCCAAACGCCTGCACCCGAGGTTCCGGGCCTTCGGCCGCGGCAAGCTCGGGATAAAGCCGTCGATACTCTGCCTCGTTTTCGACCCAAAGGCTCGACTGTCTCCCGACTCCCACGGCGTAGGCGGGGTCCGCGAAGTTTGGCGCGATGTATCGGATGCGTTCGCGAACCTCGCGCTGACATCCCTGCTCGGCGATCAGGTCGAGCGCTTGAGTTTCGTCGTTCAACAGGTGGAGCGTGCAGGTATCCGCACGTGCGAGCTCGGCGCCGCGCGTCGAGATCACCCGAGCCACGTCCTCGACCGAGGAAGCAAAGGTGAGTGCGTCCGACAGATCCCCCAATGCCTTCAATCGGTCTCGCGCGATCTGACCGAGCTCGAGCCGCGCTGCTTCCGCCGCGCGACGCTCGGTGAGATCTCGGGTGACCTTCGCGAATCCAACCAGCTCTCCGGCAGGATTCCGGAGCGCAGTGATCACGACATTGGCCCAAAATCTAGTGCCGTCTTTGCGGACGCGGAAACCTTCGTCCTCGATTCGCCCCTGCTCGGCCGCGACGCGAAGCTCGAGCTCGCACTTGCCGGCAGCAACGTCTTCCGGCGGGTAGAACCGTGAAAAGTGCTGACCGAGAATTTCCTCGGCACGATAGCCTTTGATGCGTTCTGCACCCACGTTCCAGCTCGCGACGTGCCCGCGAGCATCGAGCAGGAAGATCGCGTAATCTTCGACGGACTGAACCAACAAGCGAAATCGTTCATCGGCTTGGCGGAGCCGTTCCTGAGCTTCCTTTCGCTCGCTCAGATCACGCGTGACTTTGCCGTAGCCGATGATCGTACCATCGGCGGCACGCAAGCAGGTGATCACCACGTCCGCCCAAAACAGCGAACCATCCTTGCGCACGCGCCAGCCTTCGTCTTCCACGTGGCCGTCGCGCCGCGCAGCCTCGAGCTCGACCGCGCATTTCCAGCGATCCTCGGGTCGATAAAACTGCGAGAAGTGCCGACCAATGATTTCCGAGGCCGTGTAGCCTTTGATACGCTGCGCCCCCGCGTTCCAAGTGGCAACCTGACCCGCCACATCGAGCGCGAAGATGGCGTAATCGGTGATTTGCTCGACCAGCAATCGAAGAGAGCTCTCCGACGGCTGCTCTCGGGCGCTCAGCGAAATTTCCGAAGCTGACACCGTCCGAGGATAGTCGCGATTCCCCACCGCTCGCCAGAACGACGCGCTCGAAGCGATCCGAAAGCCAGCGAGCGCGCTCTGGGTGTGACTAAATGTGACACGGGGCCTGCACCGTCTGACCGCCAGACGCGCGGCACGTCGCTGCGGCGAAAATGTGGGGCGCATTCTTGCTTGCGGGTTCCCGAAAATGGACGCGACCGAGTCGCACAGGAAGAAGCAGCGAGCAGCGGGGTTACAGCGCTTCGGAACACTCCCAGTCGTGGGTTTGCCACAGCGTGGCGCGCACGTGACGCACATTTCGCTGACTCGAATGGCGCAGTTGCGCTGGCTCGGGCAGGAACGAGGAGCGCGTTGACGTCTCCTTGCGGAACTGCCGCCCGGTGCGTCGCGTGCCGCGGGCGCTTGGAACGGCGCGTGCACTTCGGGTGCGCGGAGGTTTCCAAGCGATGCGATTCAAGTATTATTACGCCTTCCTGCTTCTCTTGCCGCTGGCGGCTCAAACTAGCTGCAGCGACGACGACGACACGAGCTCGAGCGGAGGTTCTGGCGGTCGCGCGCAAGCAGGCTCCGCTGGACGCAGCTCGGGCGGATCGGGTGGCCGCGCGAACACCGCAGGCAGCCCCAGCGCTGGCTCGGGTGGACGAATCGACCTCGGCGGCGGCGGAGGCTTCGACATCGAAGCGGGCAGCGGCGGCACGACGGAGGCGGGAGCGGGGGGAGAAGCGGGAGAAGCGGGAGCGGGCGGAGCGCTCGAAACCGCGCTCGACGATTCAGAAATCGTGAAGGTCGTCACTGCCCTGAACGACGCTGAAATTGCCGCCGGTCAGGTCGCGCTCGCGGGCGCGCAAGCGGCCGCGGTGAAGGCGTTCGCGCAAACCATGGTCACCGACCACGGCGCCGCCAACGCGCAAGTGCTTGCGCTGGTTTCTACCCGGCATATCGCGCCTCGCCCGAGCCCCTTGAGCTACCAACTCGAGAGCGAAGGGGCAGCGTTGCTCGTGACACTCAGTGCGACCAGTAGCGCCGCCTTCGACGCCACGTACATCGACTCACAGATTCGAATGCACCAAGAGGCGCTGGGCCTGATCGATTCACGGCTCATACCAGCGGCCTCGGATACGAGCTTGAAGACGCTCCTCGGCAACGTTCGCACGAGCGTGGAAACACACCTGACGCTAGCCCAAACGGTGCACGCTTCGCTCTGAGACGATTGGTCGCGCACCAATCACAACAGTAACGAGAAGGAAAACGTTCATGGCAAAAGATCAGGCGAACCGCGCCACGAAGAACGACACCCGCTCAGGACGACCCGAACAATCGGCCACAAAACCGGGCAAGAGCCAAAGCTCTGGAGCAAGCAGCACCGCGCAAGGCGATGCCGACGAAGATCATCTCTACGGTCTCGCCAGCGTGCTCTATCATTGCCTACAGGGCGTGACGGCGAGTCGCAAGTACGCGGAAGACGCACGGCGCGCGGGCATCGACGAGCTCGTCGAGTTCTTCGAAGAATGCGCCGAAGAAGGGACCGCGCGCGCCAAGCAAGCGAAGGAACTGCTCGTCACCTATTCCGAGGACGGCGCGGAAGACGCGGAAGACGCGGAAGACGAAGACGAAACCGAGGACGAAACCGAGGACGAAGACTGAGGTGGGGTCCGCGGCCGGCGCGCAGCGACGAGCTCGCCGCCGGCCGCGATTTGCGCTTTGGAGCTGAGCGACGACGACGCACGACTGTTGTTTCTCAACGCGAGCGCGGCAGCCTAGCGTGAATTTCGGGCTGCTGGCGGGGATCCGTTGCATCGCCGTCGATCGGGCTTATGTTTTGCGGCATGCCCGCGCTAAAGCTCGAAGTTTGGTCTGATATCGCTTGTCCCTGGTGCTACGTCGGCAAGCGCCGACTCGAGCGCGCGCTCGAGCGTTTTCCCCACGCGGCGGAGGTGCAGCTGGTGTGGCGCTCGTTCGAATTGGATCCCGCGGCTCCGCGCGAGCGACCGCGTGACGTGTCGCACGTCGAGTTCATTGCCCGCAAGTACGGGATGTCGGTCGCCCAAGCTCAGAAGTCGACCGACCACCTAGTCTCGCTCGCGCGTGCCGAAGGGCTGTCGTTCGATTTCGCGAACATTCGCTCGGGCAACACCTTCGACGCTCATCGCCTCGTTCATTTGGGGCACGAGCGCGGCATGCAAGATGCGGTGAAGGAACGCCTGCTCAAAGCCTACTTCGAGCAGGGCGAGCTGATGAGCGATCACGGCACGCTCGTGCGCCTCGCCAGTGAAGCCGGCTTGGACGCGGGCGAAGTGACGGACGTCCTCGCGGGCGACGGCTTTGCGGCGGCCGTGCGAGCAGACGAAACACAAGCCCGCGAGCTGGGTATCAGCGGTGTTCCCTGCTTCGTGTTCGATCGCCATTTTGCTGTGAGCGGCGCGCAGTCTACGGACGTGATGCTGAACGCGTTGCAAAAAGCATGGGCTGAGCGAAAGCCACTGCCAGAGTTCGGAGAAGGGGCCGTCTGCGGCCCCGACGGCTGCTGAGCCTGCTGTGGTTGACCGGCAGGAAGCCACGCCATGCAAGAGGATATCCAAGCGGCTCGGCAGGAAGCTACACTCCGCTCCAATGCGGATTGCGATGTTCTCTTGGGAGACGCTGCACTCTTCACCAGTTGGCGGCGTCGCAACTCACGTCACTGAACTTGCCGCGGCCCTCGCGCGACGCGGTCATCAAGTACACGTGTTCACCCGACCCGGCCACGGCCTGGGCAGCGTGCAACGGGTCGGCGACGTTTTCTACCACTACTGCCCCCACGACCTGGATCGCGACTTCATTACTGAAATTGCAGCCATGTGTCGCTCGCTGGTCTGGCACTTCTTCGAGACCGAAAAGCACCTCGGAGATTTCGAAGTCGTGCACTCGCACGATTGGCTGACCGCGGACGCGGTGCGCTGGGTCAAACAGCAGCGCCCGCAGCTGCGCACAGTGCTCACCATGCACTCCACGGAGTACGGTCGCTGCGGCAATAACCTGTGGGACGGCCCGTCGACGCGCATTCGGGAGTGCGAATGGGAGGGGACCTATGCGGTCGACCGCGTGATTGCCGTCAGCTCCACGCTGAAGGAAGAGCTATCGCAGATCTATAGCCTCCCTGGCTGGAAGTGCGACGTGATCCACAACGGTGTTCCGGTGCACGAGTTCGATGGCGCGATCGATCCCGGCCGGGTCAAGCAGAACTACGCAGTCGGGCCGCTCGACCCGACCGTGTTGTTCTGTGGCCGCCTGTGTTTACAGAAGGGACCCGATCTGTTGCTCGAAGCCGTACCCAGCCTGCTTCGCTACCACGAGAGCGCGAAGTTCTTGTTCTTGGGCGACGGCCACATGCTCTGGGATCTGCGCGAGCGCGCGCATCACTTGGGCGTCAGTCACGCCACCCGCTTTCTCGGCCACGTCCAGGGAGCGCAACGCATCGAGCTGTTCAAAGCCTGCGACGCGGTGTGTATGCCCAGTCGCAACGAGCCGTTCGGCATCGTGGCGCTGGAGGGCTGGGCCGCGGGGAAGCCAGTGATCGCCTCACAAGTGGGCGGCCCAAACGAGTTCGTTTGGCACGGCGTGACCGGCCTCAAGATCCACCCCAACGTCGACTCCGTGGGTTGGGGGATCGGCACGCTGTTCACCGACTTCGAATGGGCTCGCTGGATGGGCAAGAATGGGCGGCACGCCGCGGAGACGGCCTTCACCTGGGAGATCGCGGCGCAGCGCACCGAACAGTGTTACGCCTCGTGAGGGACCGCTGCGACGCGGCCCCTCGACCCGCGCGAGCGAATCAGGGCGGACCGGCCGCGCCACCCTTGATCCAATCGTAGAGGATCTTGAGCTCGGCATCGGTCATGGTCTTGCCGTTACCGCCGGGCGGCATGGTGGCGGTGTTGCAGGGGCGATTCGGATCGGTCGCGACGCAACCGGCGGTGTCGGCGAGACCCGCCGCTTTCAAGTACAGCCAGCTGTGCTCGGGATCGCCGGGCTCGAGCAGCTTGATTTGCCCGCCGTCCAGGGAAGCGCGCTTCAGCCGGCCGACGATGCACTTGCTCGACACTTGTCCACCGAGCGTGAGGTTGGCATAGGGCGAGGTTTGGGACGGACCGTGACAGCTGGCGCAGTGGTTCGACGTGGCCTCGAAGATCGGGCGAACCTTGGTGTGGAACTCGCCGCTCTCGTCGACGTCCGGCGGGCAATCGAGCTGCAAGGTCGTGTTGTTCGCCTTGAGGATCGAGATCTCGATGTCCATCTCGTTGCAGGACTGCTTGAGATCCTGAGTGTACTTCTGCATGGCCGCGGCATCTTTGGTGATGCCCTTGGCGACGCGGTACTTCTCCCACACGTTGTCGATCCAGCCGTGCAGCTTCCAGAACATGTAGTTCGTGATGTTCACTTGGCCGTTGTTCAAGCCGTGCGGACTGTTGGCACCACGCGACCACTGATCGTGTAGGTTGAAGTGCAGGCCGATGTACGGCTCGTCCGGAGCGCCGGCGAGCTTGGCGCTGCCGACTGCGCATTGCAGCCAGTGACCCAGAACGCCTTCGTTCGGGAACTTGGCCAGGTTCTCCGGCTTGTCGATGTTGTCGCCGATATCGGCCGCGGCCAGCACCGTCGCGCTCCAGTTGGGCGCGCTGAAGACGTCCGGCACGTCGGCCTTGGTCTTGGGCCAGGTCGGGAAGCCGGCAAAATCAGCCGCGTGCTTGGGCCACAGTTGCTTCAGCGACTGGAGCATGTGGCGGTGAAAGAGCAAGAACTGATAGCCATCACCAGCTGTCTTGCAGTTCTGGTCCGCGGGGATCAGAACCGGGTAGTCCTTGCAGATGTTGGGGAAGCCGAGCGGGTTCAACAGGCCGCCGGCAGTGCCGTCCGTACAGCCGCGAACGGCGTGCCAGACCACGTGCGCGCCCATCCACTTGTTGTCGGTCATCCACTGCAGCACTTCCGGCTGGACCACGGTGTCGTCGCCCATCGACGTGCTGAACTTGGCGTAGCCCGCCTGCATGGTGTCGTCGGACTTCTCCGGACTGTACCCGTACAGACAGTGATCCGAGGTGTTGGTCATGGGCGGGATCACGAAGCCCCCTCCACCCGTGCCGCTGCCCGCGCTGGCGACCGCGCCACCCGTGCCCGAGCCGCCGGGCACGACACCGTTGCCACCCGTCGAAGACCCCGGCGCCCCGCCAACGCCCGAGCTCGTACCGCCCGCACCGGGGTTCGGCGAACCGCTGCCGCCGACCGTTGTGCCGGTCCCCGCGCTGGAGCCGGGATTGACGGGGCCTGTACCGCCCGCGCCGTTCGCCGCGCTTCCCCCGCCGCAGCCGCTCAAGGCAAAAGCGAGCGCCGCGGTGAACAATACGCGCGGGGAAGAACCAAGCGGGATCCTTGGTACGGTTACCGGTCCATGGACTCGCATGTTGGGCTTTCTGGCGCGGGGGGTGGTCTTCGATCGCATGCTTTTTCTCACGAATTGGGGTCGGGCCTGACCTGCACTAGGCCGGTCGAGGACCAATGAATCTGGCAACGACCTGGTTGCCGAAGGGCGCGTGACGCCGCTGCCGTAGCTGCCTTGGCCGCAAGCATTCCCGGCATCGAGTATTCGCGTGCATTCTCGCACATCCGAACGACAGGTAATGAGCTTCGCAGCCGAAAATCCTAGTGAGATCTTCCTCATCTGTTATCCGAACTTTTTATTGTCCGGGTGAGAATCACTGCATGGGGACAAGAATGACCCTCGCCGATCCGCCAGAAAATGCGGCAAATCCGAGCCCATTCTGCAAATCGTTACGCCTCCCTTAGCGGTACCCGAAGTACCGAATCGAAGACTCGAAAGCGTCAGTCGCCAAAAATGTTGCAAAAAAACCCGCGCGATTTGCTGCCGCACCGATCCAGCACAACGCAACTAGTCCATCGGCAACGGACGCTGATTTGGCTTGCAACGGCGAAGCGCCATGCGTGGCATGACTGCGCCCCTTCCGTGTGAGCGCCCCGACGTTTCACATGCGCTTCGGCGAGCGCGCCACGCGAGCGACTCGCGTTGCGTGATTCGCGCGAGTCGAAGAGCCAGTCGAGACAGGTCTGTGACTTCGCTGCCGTCACAGTCGTGCGCGCGAATTCCGCGTTCGTGCTGGAATTTTCGGCGAACGCGCTTCACTCATCGGATTTCTTCTGGCCCATGTTAAAAATCTGACCCATAGCGCTCGCTTCCGGCTCTGCAGCAACACGGAGCATTCCCTTGAGTCGTCGCTCAACAACGCTGAAACTCGCGTTCACATTGATTGTCGCTGTCGGCTGCAGCTCGAAAGTCGACGGCGGCGCGAACGCGAGTCCCAACAACATGGGCGCGGCCGGCTCGGGCACCGGCCCAGGTGCCGGCTCGAGCGCGGGCAGCAGCAGCGCCGGCTCGGCTTCCACCGCGCCCCCGACCGGCGTCGTTGGTGTCAATAAGCCGCTACCCTCCGCGGAAGAGTGCGCCAAGAGCGTCGACCTCGAGCGTACCCCGCTGCGCCGTCTCACGCGCACGGAGTACACGAACTCGGTCCGGGACCTGCTCAACGTGGATGTCACGGCAACGGCGGACATTCCGGCCGATGAAGTGACCAACGGCTTCGACAACAACGCCAACGTGCTGACCGTCTCATCGCTGCACGCCGAGAAATACGTGCTCGTCTCGGAGGCGCTCGCCAAGCTCGCAGTGCAAAACTTGGCCGCGCTCACCGGCAGCTGTGACACCGCCAGCAAGGGTGAGGACGCGTGCGCGCTCGCCTTCGCCAAGAGCTTTGGCCGGCGCGCGTTTCGCCGTCCGACCACCGCCGAAGACGAGCGCCAACTGATCGCCGCATACACCGCGGGCCGCACAGACGGCAGCTACGCCGAAGGCATCGAGGTCATGGTGCGCGCAGCCTTGCAGTCGCCGAACTTCCTGTATCGGCTCGAGCTCACCCCAGCTGCGGACGCGGGCGCAAAGCGCATCCCACTCAGCCAATTCGAGCTCGCCAGTCGGCTTTCGTATCTGGCCTGGGGTTCGGGGCCAGACGACGCGCTGCTCGACGCGGCAGCCAAGGGACAGCTCGCGAGCAAAGAGCAGGTCGCGGCCAAAGCGCGTGAGCTCTTGGCTGCCCCCAAAGCTCGCGGCGCGATCGACGGCTTCTTCGAGCAATGGACGAGCACACGCCGGCTTTCGATCACCACCAAGAGCAATACGGCATTCCCCGCCTTCTCGACTCAGCTGCGCGACGCGATGGCCAAAGAGCTGCCCGCGTTCGTCAACGACGTGCTGTGGAATGGCGATGGCCGTTTGAGCACGCTGCTGACCGCACCAGTGGCGTTCGTCAGCGGCCCCCTGGCACAGTTCTACGGCGTCAGCGGGGCGCCCGCGGACAGCAACGGCACCCCGACGAAAGTGTCGCTACCAACGAACCAGCAACGGGCAGGCATCCTGACCCAAGCCGGCTTCCTCTCCGTTCAGGCGCACCCGGATCAAACGTCGCCGGTGCTGCGCGGCAAGTTCGTGCGCGCGATGTTGCTGTGCCAACCGCCGCCTCCCCCGCCGGCCGACGTCAACATTTCGCTGCCCACGGTGGACCAGGGCGCGACCGCGCGGCTCCGCTTCGCCGCACACGAGTCCGCAGGCGCGAGCTGCGCGGGTTGTCACAAGCTGATGGACCCGATTGGGCTCACCTTCGAGCACTACGACGCGGTCGGTCAGTATCGCGAGCAGGACAACGGTCAAGCGCTCGACGTGTCTGGCGAAATCCTGGGCGCCCCGGATGCCAGCCTGAGCGGCGCGTTCAACGGCCCTGCCGAGCTCGCCGCGAAGCTCGCCAACAGCCAGCAAGTGCGCGCCTGCGTCGCCACGCAATGGTTCCGCTTCGCTTCCGGCCGCACCGAGGGCGACGCGGACGCTTGCTCGCTCGCTACCATGCAAACAGCGTTCAACGGCGCCAACGGTGGCATCATCGATTTGATCGTGGCCACGACGCAAACAGATGCCTTCTGGTATCGGCCACAGGTGACGCCGTGACTCGAGGTCCAATCATGAACCCGCTCCGATTCAGCCGACGCAACCTGCTCCGCGGTGGGCTGGCTGCGACCGCCGCCATCCCGCTGCTCAACGCGCACCGCGCCGGCGGTGACAGCTCCGCGCCGAAGCGCTTCGTGGTGGTCCACACGCCCAACGGCACGCGCAACGCTCTGTTCTGGCCGACCGGCAGCGAGAAGAGCTTCACGCTCAACACGTTCACCAAGCCGCTCGAGCCGTACAAGAACAAGCTCGTCTTCTTGAAGGGCATCAAGCTCAACGATTCCCTGCAGAACGGCGCGCTCGGCGGAACGCTGGGCTCGGAGCACGCGCGCGGCACGGGCGGCATGCTGACCGCGCGTCCGCTCAACGCCGGTAAAGATTTCGTGAGCTTCGGCAACACCACTTCCGGCTGGGGCAGCGGTCAATCGCTCGACCAATACCTCGCGCAGAAGCTCGCTCCGCCAACCAAATTCAAGAGCTTACAGGTCGGTGTTCACGTGCGCGACACGGAAGTACGCGCGCGCATCTCGTACACGGCGTCGAATCAACCGGTGCCGCCGCGTGAGGATCCGAAAGACGTGTTCAGCGCGCTGTTCGGCAGCGGCAGCACCACGCCCACGACTCCCGGTGGCATGACCGATCCGGCGCTCGCGCGCCTGTGGGCTCAGCGCAAGAGCGTGTTCGACTCGTCGATCGGCGAGACCCAGCGAATCATGGGCCTTCTGGGCGCCGAAGATCGCGCCAAGCTCGACGCGCATCTGACCGCCATGCGCGACGTCGAAACGCGCTTGGTCGGCACGCCCAGCACGGGCAGCGACCCCGGGACGGGAACTGGCACGGGGACCGCGTGCACTCCCCCCACGCTCGCAGCCGCCGATCTGACCGTCGACGATCAGTACCTCCAGGCGGGCAAGAACCAGATGGACCTGGCGGCAGCCGCGCTCGCCTGCGATCAGACGCGCATCCTGACCTTCCAATGGTCGTACTCGGAGAGCGAGCACCTATTTCAATTTCTGAAGGTGAACAACGCCGCCATCAGCGGCAACCATCACGCCATCTCGCACGACTTTTCCTCGAGCGGCACCAACTACGACGCTTACAACGCGATCCAAACTTGGTACGCCCAACAGGTCGCGTATTTTCTGGGCAAGCTCGATTCCTATCAAGAGGGCGATCGCACTCTGCTCGACAATACCGTCCTGCTGTGGGCGACCGAGATTGGTGAATCGACGCAGCACGACCTCACGATGATGCCGTACGTGCTCGCGGGCAGCGCTGGCGGCGCGTTCAGCAGCGGGCGCTACCTCGACTTCAGCAGCGCGCGCAAAGACAACAACCAGCTCTTGGTTTCGATTGCCCACGCCATGGGCGCGAGCGACCTCACCTCGTTCGGCGATGCCTCTGGCGCGACTGGCCCGCTGTCGGTTCTCTGACCGCGTCGCTCTCTCAAATCGTATCCGACCCCGTCTCCATCCCCGCGAACAACGGGGTCGAGAAGTAGCGTTCGCCGGTATCGGGCAGCATCGCCAGGATCACGCTACCCGGAGACGCGCTGCCGGCCACCTCGAGCGCAGCCGCAAACGTGCCCCCTGACGAGATCCCGCAGAAAATGCCTTCTGAGCGCGCGAGATCGCGCGCGCAGGCGAGCGCGCTCTCGTCGCTGACCGCGATCAGCTGATCGTAGATGTCGCGATCCAGCACGGAGGGCACGAAGTCCGGCGTCCAACCTTGGATCTTGTGCGGCGCCCACTGCTTGCCAGCGAGCAATGCCGCGCCTGCGGGCTCGCAAGCGACAATCTTGGTTTCGGGGCGAGCGCAGCGGATCACCTGCCCGGCGCCGGTCAGCGTACCGCCCGTTCCCCAGCCCGTGACCCAATAGTCGAGACGCGAGTCGGCAAAGTCGGACAGGATTTCCGGACCCGTGGTTTGGCGGTGATAGGCGGGGTTCGCCTCGTTGTCGAATTGGCGGGCCAAGAACCAACCGCGCTCTTCGGCCAAACGCGCGGCAACGCGAACGGCGCCGGAGGCTCGCTCTGCGGCGGGCGTGAGCACCACCTTTGCTCCATAGGCGCGCATGATCTGCCGCCGCTCGACGGAGAACGATTCGGGCATCACCGCGATGAACGGATAGCCCCGCGCGGCACAAACCAGTGCCAGCCCGACGCCGGTATTACCCGAGGTGGCTTCGACCACGGTCTGCCCAGGGCGGAGCAGACCGCGGCGCTCAGCGTCTTCGATGATGCCGAGCGCCAAGCGATCTTTGACCGATCCTCCCGGGTTGGCCGCCTCCAGCTTCACGTAGATCGTGACGTGCGCGGGCGAAAGCTTGTTGATGCGCACGACCGGCGTGCGCCCGACCGTCTTGGTAATGTCTTGGTACAACATGGATTCTCCTGATTTCACCCGGGCCCGACGCCCCTTGAACCCGCAGGCCGCCGGGTTTTTCCGGTGGTAATTGCAGACAGCCAAAGTCAGGATGCACGTCTGACATGGGACGCGACGTGGAAATAACCATGGGAACGGCCTTGAGGCGAGCACGGTGAGTGTTTTTCCCGGCCTGACGGTGCGCATTCTGGGCCCGGGCAGTGTGACCCGCGAAGGCCAGCCAGTGCCGCTGCCTCGCTCGCGCAAAGTCCGGGCATTGTTGGCATTCTTGACGCTCGAGTCGAGCGCGGTGTCGCGCTCTCGGTTGTGCGATCTGCTGTGGGACGTGCCGAACGATCCGCGCGGAGAGCTGCGTTGGTGCCTGAGCAAGCTCCGCACCGTGCTGGACGACGCAGACCGCAAGCGCGTGCTCGGCAGCGGTGATTCAATCGCACTCGACTTGAGCGATTGCCGGGTCGATGCGCTCGAAATCGAGCGTGTCGCAAAGGCAGGCCTCGGACGAGCCACGAGCGAGCAATTGCACGAGCTGGGCGAGCTCTTCGGCGGGGAGCTCTTGGAAAGCACGGAGCTCGACGACAGTCCGGAATTCGTCGCCTGGCTCACCGCGCAGCGTCGACGCTTTCGAACCACGCGCGTAGCGCTGCTCAGCGAGCTATCGGCACGCGCGCCACGCGATTCGGAAGAGATTTTCCGGCACCTCCAAGCCTGGCTGCAGCTCGCGCCCTTCGATCCGGGCGCGCATGTGTCGATGTTCGATGCGCTCTTGCAGCGCGGTCGGCCGCGCGAGGCGGAGGAGCACGTCGCGGCCACCATTCGCAGCTTCGAGCGCGAGGGGCTCGATTGGTCGGCGCTGCGCGAAGCATGGCAGGGCCTACGCAGAAAACCCGTGGAAGCTCGCCCCGCGCGCACGCCGAGTGCGCCCGCGCCGGTGGCTGCTGCGCCAGCTGCCGAGCAGCTTTCGCCAGCGCCGCGGCGGCGCGCGTCGATCGCGGTGATGCCATTTCGCGACGAGACCGCGCGCGCTGACGGCGGCCGGCCGCTGGCGGACGGCATGACCGACGACGTGATCGCGCGCCTCGCGCGGCTGCGGGTGCTGTTCGTGATCGCGCGGGGAACGGTCTATGCGCTCGGTGAGCGTGGCATCGACGCGCTCGAGGCCGGCCGTATCCTGAACGTGGAGTACGTAGCGAGCGGCGCGCTGAAGAGCAGAGATGGGCGACTCAGCGTAGCGGTCGAGCTGGCCGAGACACGCGGGGCGCGCATCATTTGGAGCGACCAAATCGACGGCGACCTGGGCGACACTTTCTCGATGCTGGACGCGATCGTCAACCGCGTCGTAGCGGCCATCGCCGAGGAGATCGAAGCTGCCGAGCGCAATCGCGCGCGACTCTTGCCGCCGAGCTCACTCGATGCCTGGGAGGCCTACCACCGAGGCCTGTGGCACATGTACAAGTTCAACGGCGCGGACAACGCACATGCAGCCAATTTCTTTCGCGTCGCGCTGGAGCGCGATCCCACGTTTTCACGGGCGTATTCCGGCTTGTCGTTCACGCATTTCCAGAATGCTTTTTTGGATCTGACTCGCGACCGTGAGCGTCAAATCGAGCTCGCGCTGGAAACCGCCAACCAGAGCCTGGCAGCCGATGATCGCGATCCCAGCGCGCACTGGGCACTCGGCCGCGCACTGTGGTTGAACGGCAAAGACGACGAATCCTGCGTCGAGCTCGAACGCAGCGTCGAGCTCAGCCCGAATTTCGCGCTCGGCTACTACACGCTCGGCTTCGTGCACAGCCAATCGGGCGATCCGCACGCCGCGATCGTCGCGAGCGACTACTCGAGGCAACTGAGCCCGTTCGATCCCCTGCAGTTCGGCATGCTGGCGAGCCGCGCGTTGTCTCTCGTTCGCCTCTCTGAATTTGCAGAAGCCGCAGACTGGGCCGTGCGCGCGGCCGCGCGCCCCAACGCTCACACCCACATTTTGACGATCGCGGCGTTGTGCCTAGGGCTGGCCAAGCGCCCCGTCGAAGCTCGTCAGTACATCGCGCGCATTCGTCAGCGCTCACCCGGCTACGGTTTGGCTGATTTTCTGGGCGCATTTCGCTTCGATCGCGAGGCCGAGCAACTGTTCCGCGCGGCTGCCCGCAAAATTGCTTTCGAGTGATACGAGCCCGAGATTGGGCGCTCCCAATCCAGCAGCGCACCTCACAGCGCGGCACCGTTCCCGGCGCGACACGCTGCCGCGGGGACGGCGAACGTGGCGACGAGAATCGACGGTTGTGCGCTGCGCCGATCAGTGCCACGAGCAATCACGACGCAGAGGGCGCGCACTTCGCGCAAAAAAACAAAGCTTATGCGCAAACTTTGTTTTTTGTCGAGACGCTCCTGTTTGGCGAGGTGCGGCGTCGTGTACTTGCTCTGGCGTTTTTGGCGTCTTGGCGTCTTTGGCGTTTTGGCGGTTGATTCTCGCTCGCTCGTCAGCGACGCCGAAGGCTGAGTGCGACACGCCGTGCTGCGTGACCATCAATCAACCAGCCACTCAGGAGCCGTTTCCAGGCGGCGCCTGCCGCGAATGTTTCGGCCCGGCAAGCGCGAGCTTTACGGTGTCGGGAAGAACAGTTCGACGCTGGAAGCGGGGGTCTCGTCGTCCAGCTTGTCGCCGCCCAGCACACCGACTTGGCCGTTCGGCAAGAGGAACGCCGAGGCGCCGCTCCGGGGCGTGCGCAGCGCAAATTCCTTGAGCTCATTGCCGAGCCCGAGGTCGAAGGTGAATACGTGCGTCTCGGTGGTGTTCGGATCTTCACCGACCGAAAGGAGTTGATTTTCAGCGAGCAAGAACAAGCGCGGATGGAGGAATGCGAAGTCTGCTCCTTCGATCGGGACTAGGCTGCAGTGTTTGCTGCAGCTCAGATCCATCGTGCGAAAGCCAGCGATGTCGTCGCTTTCTGGGTCGTGTCCGCCCGCCAAGATCGCCGTGCTGGCGTCTTTTGCAACGAGCGCGGCGCCAATCCGCGCGTCGGGCGGGAACGGAAGCTCCTCGAACGCGCTATCCGCGCTGTTGGCGAGCTCTGCGCCTGCGCCCGTGTCCGAGCCACCGACGACCAATAGCCGGCCATCCACGATCGCGGCAGAGGCGCCGAGGCGTGGCGTCTCGAGCTTCATGAAATGCAGCGTCGCGTCGGGATCGACGCGCAGGACTTGATCGGTGGGCTCGCCCTTGCTGCGCGTAGCGCCGACGATGTACTGAGGCTCCCCCGGACTGCCGATGGTCTCGCCGCCGACGATTTTTTCGTACACGAGCTCGACGGGCGCGTCGACGTCACTCGTGGCGTAGGACGAAAAGTCGAACCAGGTCGCGCTGGTCTGATCGATCAGCAGCAGCTTGGAGCCGGCGATGGCCCAGCTGCCAGGCACCTTCGGCAGCGGCGCTTGCTTGGAGGCCACGACCCAACGCGGCATGTTGTACACATCGAGATTCGCCGATGCGTCGTCACCGCCGGAGATCAGCAAGTAGCCATGGTAGAGCACCGCCATTTGCGGGTGACGGCGCGGAAAGACCAGATCCCCGGGCGCGCGCGACAGCCCGCCCACGCGCCCCAGGAAGAGCGCGATCTCGGCGCTCTCGAAGCCATAAATGCCGAGCGGGACGGTAGCGCCTTTCATCACCACGCCGTTCTCGGAATCGAATGCGGTCGCCTCGAAGGTCGCGACCTCGCCGTTCGGCCCTTCGGTGCCGATCGAGATCTCGCTGGCCGGCGCGACAACCTTGGCCAGCGTCGTGCGCTTCGTGTCTTGGACCATTTCGAGCAGCACGTCTTTCGCCGGTGGCTGCTCCGTCCAGGCGTCCGTTTCCTGGCCCGTGGTCAGTGTCACCACTCCGTCGGTCAGGTAATTGTCGGAACACGCGGGCAACGACAGCAAGCCGAGCAGGCCCCCGATGAAGCCTCTGGACCAGCCGGAAAAAGAAAGACGACGGCACTTCACGCGAGAAATCAAGGTCATGCTGAAAAACATCAGGGATCGACGGCTCCGCTAAGGGGCGGGTAGCTTAGCGGAGCCCGTGGCTGCGACAACGCGCCCACGATCCAAGCCGAATATTGCTGTTTTTTTGCGAGCCGGTGTCGATTTATTGCTTGCCGCTTTCTGCGCGTAGCACACGGCAAAGGGTCAAACGGCAGCCAGATTTTCCAGCGCCGAGAGGTCCGCCGGAGACAGCTCCAGCTCGGATGCGGCCAAGTCCAAGCGCATGTGCTCGAGCCGAGAGGTCCCGGTGAGCGGCAAGATCCCGAGCAGCTGACAGAAGCGGAACACGACCTGAGCGATCGGTCGGCCCGTGCGCTGAGCAATGCTCTGAGCCACCGGTGAAGTCAGCTCGGCACGGTTGGCGGTGAGCAACGAGAAGCCTTGATAGATACTGCCTTGCGCTCGGCACAGGGCCCGCACGGCGCGATCCCAGCCGGTCTTGGCGTAGCAGCGATTTTGCACGAATCGGGGTCGAATCGCGGCCTCGGCATACAGCGCTTGGAGTTGGTCGAGCGAGACATTGCTGATGCCGAGGAAGCGAACCTTGCCCGCCCGAGCCAATGCCTCCATGGCACGCCAGGCCTGCCAATCCGCCGTGCTCAGCCCGCTTCGCGACGAGGGCCCGTGCAAGACGTAAGAATCGAGATAGTCGGTACCGAGGTGTACGAGCGAGCTCTCGAAAGACTGCGCGACCTGTCGTTCGACTGGCGCGGAGCGGTCGTACGGCAAGCGCTCGTCTTGTCCCGCGAGGAACGTAAACTTCGATTGCAGGAAGAGGTTCGCCCGTGACACCTCGGCGCTCGTCAGCGCCTCCTTCAGCGCGGCTCCCACGCCCGCTTCGAAGTAGTGCTTGCGCTGATTGGCCGTATCGATGCCGCGGAACCCGGCTTTTACCGCCAGGCGCGTGAGCGCCTCGGTGCGTTCTTCTTTCCACGCGGTCCCATACATGAAAGCCGGGATTGGCGCGGTATTAGGCGATGGTTCCGCTGGGCTCGGCATACGCCCATCAGAGCGCGCGCAGACCAGCCACGCAATCCGAGCTCAGGGCTGGACCGAAAGCGCTGCGCCCCCACCGGGGCTCGCTCTAGCCGTAGATGTCTTTCGCACGCCCATTCGATCAGCAGAAGGTTGGCCCCCGAGAAAAAACCCAAAAAGAGACCCTGGGGGCCGAATTTTGCCTGGCCAAACGCGCGGGGGGGTACTGCACCTCGAATGACCGGACCCAGGCAGGCTGTTTAGGTCCGGCAGCCCACTGCTGCGAGCTGCCCCGGATGGTTCATGGCCCAACGGCCCCTCGACTGCGCCCCTCGTCCGACGCACGCGTGACATCCTGCTTCGACGCACTCGCGTGGACACGTGGAGGACAGATATGTCACCCCGGAGCGTTTGAAATTATCTGACGCTCGTGTGCATCACCGCGGTCTGCGGGCGCGTGAACGTTTCAGCATCGCGCAGCGCCTGAAATCCACTCACGCACGAGATTTCGGTCAGACGCGCGATCTCGAAAGCGAGCATCTCAATATTCCGATTCAATCGCATCGCTAGGCATTGAATCGGACCATTCTAGATCGTAAGGTCTCATTACGCCGCTGACCGCAGAGCTCGGCCGACGGCGCTAGTGCGTGAGCCGACCAGCCCCCGCCTCGGGGCTGTACCCCATTTGAGCGCAGGAAATCCGAAATGAAAACACTCCCTTTTTCTTTGTGCACCGGCATCGCGCTGCTCGGCTCATTTGCCTGCGGGACCTCTTCCAATGGCGGGCCCGGCCACAGCAACATCACGCCCCAGGGTGGTAATTCAGCAGCCCCGAGCGTGACCGGTGGCAGCGGGAACACCGGACCCGTGTTCGTGACCGGCGGTAGCGGCAGCGGGCTGAGCATTACGGATCCCGGCAACAGCGGTTCTTCCGGAGGCGCCTCATCGTGCACGCCTGGAAACACGACCACCATCAGCGGCGTGGTCATGGATCCAGGCAACAAGAACCCGCTCTACAACATCTCGGTGTACGTGGCCGATCCGACCTCGCCGCTGCCGGATTTGGAGACCGTGCCCGTCTCCTGCGGCTGCAAGCAGCTTCTGCCGGAAAAGGTGCTGGCGATCGGCGCGCCCACGGATGCCTCGGGACACTTCGAGATCCCGTGCGCACCCAGCGGCAACGTCACGCTCGTCGTGCAAACCGGAAAGTGGCGCCGGAAGTACGAGAACGTGAACATCGTCCCGAACCAGATGAACGTCATCCCGAATCTGCGCCTGCCCGCTAACTCGAGCGAAGGTTCGCTGCCGCACATCGCGATCTCCACCGGCGCTTCGGATTCCTTCGAGTGCTTGCCGCTGCGCATCGGTGTCTCGGCCAGTGAGTACGTCGCGGGTGCGGCGGCCGGCGGGCACATCCACATCTACACCGGGTACAACGGCGCGACCCCCCCATCGGGCACGGTCAACTCGCCCCAGGGCCTGTGGGATAGCCAAGAGCATCTGAACCGCCACGACGTGGTGGTGCTCTCGTGCGAAGGCACGGAAACACGCGCTGATGCCGCCGGCACGGCGCGCATCGGCATGGCGCCCCAGCAACTGATGATGAACTACGCCAATGCCGGCGGGCGCGTGTTCGCATCGCACTATCAATACGCGTGGTTCAACACCGGCCCCTTCGCCCAGGGCGCGAACAACTTGGCCAACTGGATGCCCGGCATGGGCACCGTCGACGACATGACGTCCTTCCCGGCCGAGATCAACACCACGCTCAGCACGGGGGCGGCATTTCCGGAAGGTTCCGCACTGCAAACGTGGCTCGGGTTGGTGGGCGCGCTCACCAACAACCAATTGCCGGTCCGGTTCGTGCGCAACAACGTCAAGGCGCTGCTCCAGCCGCCCTCCACTGAGTGGATCCACCTGGCGGCGAGCGTCAAGCAGGCGCCCTCCGCGCCGCAATACTTCTCGGCCGATACCCCCGTCGGCGCGGCCGCCGACAAGGTGTGTGGTCGCGTCGTCTACAGCGCGCTGCACGTGAGCGGCGGCCCTGGCCAGAGCGTCTCGGGCGTCGCGTCGGAAGCCGATTATCCGGCAAGCACGGCCACGGGCACCGGCGGTGCAGGCGGAATCGGAACCGGTACCGGCGGGCGCGGCGGCGGCACCGGAATGCCCGCCGGCGGCGGCGCTGGCATTCCCCCCGGCATGGGCTTCCCCGGCCAGGCGCGCGCTGGCACGGTGCCTTCGGGCTGCTCGATGCACAAGCTCACCCCGCAAGAGGCAGCGCTCGAATTCATGTTCTTCGATCTTTCGTCATGCCTGGTGCCGATCGGCGAAGAGCCGCCGACCATCCCGAAGTGAGCCGTTCGACACTCGGTTCTCGAGCTCGCGAAAGAGCCTCGACCGCGCTGGGGACAGCAGGTCGAGGCTCTTGTCGTTCGAGGGGCGCGATTCCTCGAGCATGAACGCGGCATCAACGCTGAATGTCGTGACCGAGCAGCATGTCCCAAACGCGCTCGGAGGCACCATCGTAGAAGCCCGCGTCAGCCACGAACTGCTGCGGGTTCGCGAAGGTGCCGAAGACCATGTCCCAAAGCGCGAGGTTACCGTAGTTGTCGGCGTGGTAACCGCGTGCGTGATGCAGCGAGTGGCTTTCGGGGCGCTGCACGAGATAGCCCAACCAAACGGGGGTACGCACATTGAGGTGCTGCAGAACCGCCATGAACAACATGGCAAGTCCGGCGATGGCTGCCGCATCGGAAGACAAACCGAGCACGGCGACGACCAGCGAAGTGGCGAGCGCTCCAACGGCGATGTCGAGCGGGTGAAAGAAGCCCGCGCCGAGCACGTCCACGCGCTCGGCCGAGTGATGCAACTGGTGAGTGAAGCGCCAGAACCCCGCATGCCGATGCTGGGCGCGGTGCAGCCAATAGGCGACGAAATCAGTGCTCAGCAGACCCAAGAGCGCACCACCCCACGTCCCGAGCCCCCCGAGCCGGAGCAACGAACGGCCGGCAAAGTGATCGGCCACGAGCATCGGCACGATCGCGCCGATGCTCATCGTGGGCACGAACATCAGCGAGGCGCGCACGGACCAACCGCGAACGCGTGGCAACGGCCGCGCCGGAAGCCAGCGCTCGAGCAGCAGCCCAGCACCGAAGAACGAGCCGACGAAGATCGGCGCTAGGTTAGCGAGCGGTGGCACGAGCTGATCTCCTGGTGAGAATTTCGAGCCGGGTGCAGCGTAATGAGGGCCGTTCGAAACGGATTCGGAGCCCGCGCGCCACTTTCGATTGGCGTGGTCGCGGGCACGGTGTGACACTCTCGACGTGCCCCTCTGGCTCAGCGCAGCGCTCCTGGCATTCGTCGTGGGTTCCCTCGCCGAGTATTGGGGACACCGCATGATGCATCTTTGGTTGAAGCGCGAAAAGCACATTCAGCATCACCGAAACGCGCATAGTCACGGCTTTTTGCGCGAGTTTTTCGGCTATGCGCGCGGTTCGTGGCCGCTCGTCCCGACCGGTTTCCTGTACTCGGTCGAGGTGGGGATCGGATTTTCGACGGGCGCCCTGCTGTACTCTGCGTTTGCGGCTTACGCCCACGAGCTTCAGCACGCATACCCCGAGTGCTGCTTTTGGCAGAGCCAGCCGGTACACCACCTTCACCACGAGGGGCGCATGTGGAATCACAATTTCGGCATCACCTCCAGCGTTTGGGATCGAGTTTTCGGCACGTATCGTCCGCTTCATTTTCAGCGCCCCGCGCGCGTTGCTTTTCGCAACCTACTCAGAATCAAGTGGTATTGAAGCGTGGGCCAGCTGCCTCGAGCTGAGCGCTGGCAGCAGGCTGGCTTCGAAAAAGCCGACCTTGCCCACGGCCTGCTCGAGATCGCGCGGCGTGTACAGCATCGGCGCGCACCACGGCTCGACGCCGTTCGCCCGATGCCAGGCGCTCGCAACGATGCCCGAGCAGGTCACGCCGCGCATGCGATACGGCAAAAGTAGGCGACCACAACCGGCGCCGAATGCCCGCTCCAGCAGCACGAGCAGCGCGAGCACGAACAAATCCACGGCGACCTCGCGCTGCCCCTGAAATCGCATGACTTCGCGCAGGATCGAAGGCGAGCCGCGCACGAAGCGCAGCTCGTATTCATCGCGGAAGAAGCGGCTCAGCCGGTGCTGACGCACGCGCCCGCGCAGCATGCCGATGATCCGCCCGTTGCCCAAGTAGACGCACACGTGCGGCATGTCACAAGCTACGATGCGACGGATCCAACGCGAGCGAAAGCTCGTGCGATGGTAGAAGAAGAGCAGATCGCCGGGTCGCGTGTCGGCGCGAGCATCGCGCAAGAGCCGCGCGCGTCGCTCCGGCGTGAGCTGGACATCGCCATGGATCATCGGCGGGTCTTCTCGAGCCGCAAGAACAAGAAGGCAACGTCACGACAAAACGCTCGCGGGTCCAGCAGCGCTGGCAACTCTCGACCGAGCAGCGAAAGCCCGCGCCGACGATAGGACGCGAGCAACCAGCTCAGCAAGCGCACGGGGATCGGTCCCTGCTCGGCGAGATAGCGATCGATCGCGCGCGCCGACGGCACGACGCGATGTTCGAGCAGGTGACGACCGATGCGCAGTGTTGGTGCGACTTGCTGCGTGAAGTCGTGCTCTTCACGGATGTGCCAAACCGAGCGCGAAATTTTGGCTCGAAACTCACTCTGCCGATGCATGTCCCGATACACGAGCGAACGCTCACCGCGCAGGAAAGGCGCGGCGATGAGCAGCGCGCCGGCCGGGCCGGTCAAGGCCGCCGAATGCGCGAGCAGGTTGTCCAGGGCCACGTAGTTGCTCGATTCACTGAACAGCACATGGTCGAACAGGCGCTGTGGACTCGGCCGAAAATCTTCGAAGCGACCGTGCCAGAAGGCGATCCCCGGGTGTGGGTTGCGACGCAGCCACCGGCCTTGGTCGAGATCGGGCGAAAGCGTGACCACTCTGGCCCCGATTGCAGCGAGCGCGCGCGCCGTCTCACCGCGGCCCGTTCCGACATCCAGCACTCGCTCCGCCGCCGGCGCGACGAGCTTCAATACTTGCGAGGTAAACGCCACCTGTCCTGCTCGCAGCGTCTCCAGGGAATCTGCCACCTCGGATGGCTCGGCAAACCAGCCATAGTGCAGCGCCAAATCGAGACCTTCGGCCAGGATCGGGAAATGCAGGCTGGGACCGATCCGCGCCCCCTTCGGCCCCTGAAGCAACGGGTCGAAGCGTAATGGTTGGCCCCCCCTCCCCGGGTACTCCGTCGACTCCTCCCACTCCCCCCACCGGGCC
>DASSMT010000143.1:0-27361 GCA_035688655.1 Polyangiaceae bacterium
TACACTCTGTGACATTGATCGTCCTAGTTACTGGCGGCCGCCGGGAGTCGTGACCCGCGCGGCCGCAATCAATTTGTGGGCGGGGGCGGCGGTCAGAACTTGGTGCGAGTGATCTCGCCGACCAGCGTTTGCAGCGCCAAGAACGTGGGATCGCCGTGGTCGCGTGTAATGCGCGTGCACGCGCGAAATTTTGCCGCGTGCGTCACGCGCTTCTTGAACGTCTCGATTGCGTCGAACAGTTCCGCTTCGAATTCGATTCGCTGGCGCGTGGCGTGCGCCCCCGGATCGGCGCTGAACTCAGCGCACGCCTTTTCTTCGGCGGCTCGGGCGGCCTCGGTTGCGTCTGGCTTCTCCGCCGGAATGCGTACGTTCTCTAGATAGTCGGCGTATCCGGTGACTTTCGCGGCGTAAGCGCGAAGCATCGCGAGTCTCGCTTTGGCGCGGCTCACGGCGACACCAGCCCGCGAAGATAGGACTCGATTGACGCGCGCGGCACGAGCACAGCGCTCGACCCCGCCGCACGCCCTCGGACCGCTCGAATGCGCCCGTCCCCGATCAGACGACGCAGGTGACGCGTTGAGCACCGGAGGAAAGCCGCGGCCTCTTTGGCCGTGGACAGCGGCGCAAGCACCGCAACGGTTTCAGTCGCCCAGTCTTGTTGGTTCTGTACGTTCACGATCGTGCTCCCTGGCAAGCGCATGGCTTGCGGTGGAGCCGCTCGTGTCTTTACGCGGCAAGTTCGGCCGTTTCCCACCGGCACTAGCGCCGACAGTTCCGACCCACGACTTTGGTGGCGTGTAGCTCGGTCCCTTGCTCGTTTCCGGCTTCAAAGTGCCGAAGCCTCGGCGACAGAAGTGCGGTTCGCGGGGGATGCGCTCGCCCTTCTGATTGCCCTTCCAGCAGTGATCCCCGGTAGCGCCGCATTTGCGACAAGGACCGGGACGGAGCTTATGAGCCACACTGTGAGCGTTGCATGCCTTTAGGGTCACGCAAGGGACATTAGCGGATCGATCACACGATCCAGCTCCGCTGTGATCTGCATCGCAGCCTCAAGCGTGCGCGCGTCGCGCGGAATGCCTCGAATCAATCCAAGGTAATTTTTCTCCGCGACTTGGACCGAGTGTCCCAATTGTCGGGCGCTCCTATACGCTGAAGCCGCCCCGAAAATTCCCGGGCTGTTGGTCAAGAAGGTGCTGCAAGTGCGACGGAGAGCCTGATAGCCCGCGCTCGCAGGCGCGCCGTGTTCGTCGATCAGACGGCGCATCGCGGCGTTGGCCTCGCCTTCCGTGATGCTCCATACGCTGCCCGCTGCGCTGTCCGGCCGCATCGCTTTGAGCATGTCGCGCAGCGCCGAGGATACTTCGAGCCCGATTGTCCGCGCGTGCTTCGTTTTCGTCGCGCTCGTCAGGTAGATCTCTCCCACTGCGTTCCCATCGTGATCGAGCGCATCCAAGTCGATTTGCTCCCACGTCAGATCGAGCGCCTCGCTGAAGCGCATGCCGGTGAGCAGCACGCACGCGACGAACGGCGCGATTGCTGGATGCCGGCGCGTTGCTCGAGGCGTCGCCCTGCCCGCGGCGTTCTCCGCTCTGGTCATCTTGAAAGTCTCGGCGTCGTGCTTGATCGCGGCGTTCAGCAGCAACGCGATCTCGGTGGGTCGAAGGAAGTGCGCCGCGTCGTGCGCGGCTTGCATGCGCTTCAGGCCGTCGGTGAGCTCGTCCGCGCTGAGCTTGGGCAGCAAGCCAAGCCGCCGCAGATACCCGAGCACGGTCCGAGCCGAGCGAAGTTCCTTGTTGATCGAGTTCGGTGAGCGCTTGCGATCCGTCTCGCCTGTCGCCCCGCGCTTGCCCTTCACCCGGGCGCGTAGGGGCTCCTTCACGAGGCTTGCTCGGAACGCCACGAGCTTCGGGCCGGTCAGATCGTCCGCGCTCTTTACGCCCGCCCTGGCTGCCCACGCGGCCAGCTTCTTTGTGGCCGTCTGGTAGACTTCGACGGTGCGCGCTCTCAGGTGCGGGTGGTCCTCGTAGTAGCGTGCGATCGCGTCCCCTAGCCCGGTCCCGGTCGTTCGCGGTGCGCCCCGCTCGAGCTCGAGCCGGCGGATCGCCAGCGCCTTCGACTTGCGCACGGCCCAATCCTCGCGGAGCTCGACGGTGCGCAGCGCGGGGTCCAGGTTCTGTTTGGTGCTCTTGCCGGTGTCGGGATCGATGTACCTGGCGCGCCAACCATGGCGCTGCGCAGGCTCGGGTTTGAGCAGCACCACGCCGGGGTGTTTCGGACCGCGGCGACGACGGGCCCGCGCCGGCACCACGTCCAACGCCGGACGCTCTGCTTTGACCAAAACCAGAGCCGGCTGTCCTTGCGGGTACTGATTGCGGGTACTCATTGCCGGCAAACTGTGACACGACCCGTCCGAGTGCGTCCACACGATCGAGCCGAATTTGCCAGCAATCGTTGACGCAGACGGACCCGCTCGGACACAGCGAGACACTCATTGACGGCTTTGGGTGCCGGCTGTTGGTGGTTCAAATCCACTCACCCCGACCCAAGATTCCCTATCTGCCGCAACTCGAGCCGGCACCCAAAAACAACCGAGACCGGGTGCCGGCTGGGCTCTCCTCACTTGATGGTGGGAGCGAGAAAAGGTGCTGTTCGCAAGCCGCGCGTCGCGACTTGACAAGGCAGCACGCGAGCCGAAGCTTCTCGCATGCGCTGGTCGATTATGATCGTGTTCGGTCTGCTTGCAGGGTTGGGGGCCTGTGCGTCACGCCCGCTAGCACCCTCCTCGGGCGGGAGCGCCGCGAATGCGTGCAGCGGCAAATGCACGGTCGCCAACGGCGAGGCCTCATGCATCCATGGGACTTGTCAGATCGTCTCTTGCATTCCCGGCCATTGTGATCTCGACGGCGATCCTAAGAACGGGTGTGAAGCGCGGACGAAGGGCTGTCACGTCAACCGAGAGTAGTCTCTTAGCGTCCCAAAACGCCGCGCGAAGCGGGGCGCAATGACGCTGGAGCGTGGTCTAATGGTCGTGCGATGCCTTGTCTTTCGGCTGGCATGCGTGTTGCTGGTTCTGGGGTGAATGAAGCGGGGCCTGCTGTCGCTGTTCTTCCTGTTGCCGGGTTGCTCCACCCTTGCAGACGAGGCTCGTTCGAGGGCCACCTATGATTTGAGTTGCCCAAGCGACCAAATCGCGATCTACGACGGCGCTGGCGACGTCACGGTCGCGCGCGGCTGCGGCGTGTGGACTCAGTACCAATGCTTTGCTGCGCGCACTCGGAATGTTTGTGTCCGGGAAGCGCCGGCTCAGGTCAATGCGTCACCCTCGCCCAATCCGATTCGACACGCCCGAGCGGCGCGGCAGAGTCTCAGCAGGGGGAGTCCGTAGCTGCCGAGATCGCTATCGCGCGACGGCAACGACGACCAACCCCGTCACGGGTTCCCCCGCTTCCATGCGCAGCGTGGCGATATCCAACGTGTGCAGCTCGAAGCCGGCGTCGGCAAGCGAGCGGCGCACGTAATCCTCCGCGTGGCAATAGCGGCCGTGGAGCTGGAGCAGAAAGGGCGACGCGCTGCTCGGCGAGCGTTCGACGGTGAACGCCAGCAGGCCGCGCGGGCGCAGAGCGCCACGCGCCGCGGCCAAGACCGCGCTCAAATCCCCGAAATAGCAGAGCGTGTCGGCCGAGACGATCACGTCGAACTGCGCGGGGCGGGCGGCCATGTAAGCGGTCAACTCGGCCTCGACCAGCTCGTCATAACCGCCACGTCGTTGGGCTTGCTCGAGCATGGCGGGCGAGAGGTCGACCCCGCACAGCCGCTGCGCGTACGGCCGCAGACTCGCCGCACACAACCCGGTGCCGCAGCCTGCGTCGAGTACGTGCAAGCCGCCGTTTGGAGCGCCGAGCACGGGAGCAATGGCCGCTGCCAGCAGCTCAGGCGCGTGATAGTCGAGCTCACGCAATTGCGCGTCGAACTTCGCAGCCGCAGCATCGAAGGCGCTACGCACGAAGCTGTCCGAAGCTCGATCGGGTACGTCTTGCTGCGAAAAAGCCGCCAGAAAATGCGCGGCGTCCGGTTGGTCCGGCATCACTGCCTGCCACGCGCGCAGGGCTTCAACGGCCTCCTCGTGACGGCCCGCCTTTTGGAACGCAAGCGCGAGCGTCAGGCGCGCCGCTTCGAAATAGGGCTCGGCCGCGATTGCCTGCTGCAGGTGCGGGATCGCTTCGAGATAGCGTCGAACGCGGAACAGAATGCGGCCCAGATTCCCATGCGTGCCCGCATGCTTCGGATCGATCGCCAGCGCGCGCTGAAAAGCTGCCATCGCCTCTTCGAGCTCACCTACCGCGGTGAGCGAGACGCCCAGATTACTCTCCGCGTTTGCGCCCTCGTAGCCGAGCTCGATCGCCCGCCGATAGGCAACGGCTGCTTCGGAATGACGCTCCTTCTCGGTCAGAATGTTGCCGAGGTTGTTGTACATCGTGGCGTCGTTCGGTTTGGCCGACATGGCTCGGGCGATCAGCTCGAGCCCGCGCTCGGTTTCGCCCGCTTGGTGCAGCAGCACACCCAACAAGTGCAGCGCTTGGGCGTGCTCGGGGACGGCTTCCAGAATACGCTCGTAGACCGTGCGCGCTGTTGCCAGGCGCTCGCTGTCACGCGCTTGAAACGCTTCCCGATGCAATTGAATTGCAATCTTCAGCGCTTCGTCGATTGCCACCTCGGCCACCCCCTAGGCCTAGCTGGGCACCGGGCGCGCGACAATGGCGCCGTGCACTCAGTCCGCGTTCGGGACCGCCTCGCGGTCGACCACGACGAATTGGTCCGTCTTCAAATGCCGCTCGATCAGCGGTAGGACCGCGCGCTTTTTCAAGCCACCGTTGCCGCAACCGGGGAATGCCAGCGCGATCCGGGTGTCTCCACCAACCTCCGCCAGCTGCGCGAGCGAGCGGTCGATGAGCTCCAAGCTGGCCTCCTGGTCCCACGATCGCTCCGGATCGGCGGCGTACAGCAGCGGCTTCACCGGTAAGAGGATCAACCGGGCTGGCAGATACTCGAGCACGGGTGTCTGCTCTTTCAGGCGCGCGCACTGACGGCCATACCACTCGGGCAGCTCGGGCCACCGCCGCGCCGCCTGCAAGGCCACCCCGGCGCCCATGTTGTTTTGGTAGGTTTCCAGATCCCAGCCAATGTTGGTCGTCACGACCACGCGAACCTGATCGTGCATCTGCCAGAGGTCGCCCTGAATGACGGTCGGCTTGGACTTGGGTTGCCATAGGCCACGGTGCGAGGGTTCACCCGTACGGTTGTGCAGCTTCGAGTCGGGCGTGTCGGCCATGCGTCCCTATTGCCCTAGTTTTGCCGCGGAGCCAAAGCCGCCCAGTGGCGTGGAGCTCGGTATCTGGCTTGGGTGGCGCTCAAGTCGTGCGCCGGTCCGTGTCTTTGATCGTAGCGATACCGCTCAGAGTGAGGGCGAAAAATACGGATTGGCATAGAAATGGCAGAGATTGTCACAATATATTAGAGACATTTGTCTTGCATAAGGAATGCGCGAGCACTAAAGACGCGTACATGACCACCGACGCCTGTACTTAGTCGTCCGGTTGCAGCCCGAGCGGGCGAACCCGACGACTACCAGCATGAAGGAACGATGATGAAGAATTGGCGCGGTAGGTCTGGGTTCGTCGGGAGGCTCGGCACGGTTCCACTGGTTTGCTTGTTGGCGCTCGGAGTGGGCGCCCCGCTCAACGGTTGCTCGAGCGAACCGCTCAGCGGCGTGGGGGCCGACCAAGTGGGTTCCTTGGGTCTGAACCTGGACGTCGCTCCCGGGGTGACGCTGAACTCGGTGGCCTACACGATCACCGGCAACGGGTTCACCAAGTCCGGTACCATCGACAGCAGCGGCTCGCCGACCATCAGCGGGACCATCGGCGGCATCCCGGCCGGCAAGGCTTACAGCATCACGCTGACCGCAACGTCGGTGGAAAGCGGGATCGTCTTCAGCGGTTCCGCAACGTTCAACGTGACCGCTGGAGGGACCACGTCGGTGAAGGTCCACCTCAAGGGTTCGGGTTCGACCGGGAATGGGAACGTGTCGGTGAATGGCACGCTCAACGTGGGGCCGGTGATCGATGAATTGACCGTGACCCCGTTGAAAGTGTTCGTAGGCAGCACGATCACCCTGACTGGGGTCGCCAAAGACGCGGACAACGGGCCCTCACCCTTGACCTACTATTGGTCGACTACGGGCGGCGTCATCGACAACCCAATCGCCGCGAACACGACCCTCACCAGCTCGACTCCAGGTACCTTCACACTCAAGCTGACCGTCTCGGATGGTGAGATCACGAGCAGCACGACCAGCAGCGTGACCTTCGTCGAACGCGACGCGAGCGGTGGCGGTGGCAACGGCGGTGAAGGGGGCGCGAGCGGCGAAGACCCGAAGCGACCTAACGTCTTATTGATCATTGCCGACGATCTCGGAGCCGAATCCACCAGCTTGTACCCGACTCTCACCGGCGACAGCGGCGCGGTGCCGGTTCCGAACATCGAGTCGCTCGCGCAAGACGGCCTCGTGTTCGACAACGCTTGGGCAAGCCCGGCTTGCTCGATGACTCGCGGCACGATCGTGAGCGGCCTGTACGGGTATCGCACCGGCGTGACCTCTGTGGGCGCCGTCTTGCCGACCGATACGGTCACGATCTTCGATCGCATCACGGCCGAGAGTCCGAGCTACGCGCAGGGGTTCTTCGGCAAGTACCACCTCGGCGGGGGCAACATCGATCCCAAGGCGAACGTCGCGTATTCCGGCGCTGCTGCCATCCTGCAGCACGTGCGCGACATCGGGGTCCCGTACTTCAAAGGCATCCTCGGCGGCGGGCTGACCGACTACTTCAGCTGGAACGTCTACGACAGCAACGGGCCGGCCGAGCCGACCACGACTTACTCCACGACCAAGCTCACCGATCTGGCGATCGACTTCATCCACAACCGAGAGCAAACCAAGCCGAACGACCCCTGGTTCATCTACCAAGCGTACAACGCTCCGCACGCGGCCAACGGCGCAAACAATCCGTTCGAGGTTCCCCCGCCCGAGCTCCATCATGTGGATCTCAGCTCGGTGGGTAACCCCAAGCCGGGCACGCTCGCCACCAACATCCCCGTGTACAAGGCCAATATCCAGGCTCTGGACACCGAGCTCGGCCGTCTGATTGGCGCGGTCGACCTGGAAAAGACCGTGGTCATCTTCATCGGCGACAACGGAACGCCGGGCCCCGTCAAGGACACGAACGCCAAGATCCGCGGCTCCAAGGGCAGCGCGTACGAGGGCGGTGTTCGCGTACCGCTGATCGTCAAGGGTGCGGGCGTGACGCGCCACGGGCGCACGGACGATCTAGTGGTGTCGAGCGATCTCTATGCCACGATCCTCTCGCTCACCGGCATCGACGTGAGCCACGTCAACAATAGCTACAGTATCAAGCCGTTGCTGAGCGATGCGGCGGGGTCGAGCGGGCGTACGCATTCGTTCTCGGAGACCTCCAGCAACGCGAGCAACCGCCGCTATGCGTTGAAAGACACGCGCTACAAGCTGGTCTCCAACGTGGGCAAGCGGGAGCTGTACGATCTGCTCGCCGATCCACTGGAAACGACTGACTTGTACGCGAGCGTCGCGCACACCGCGGTGCGCGCGAGCTTGGAAGCAGAAATCGACAACCTCGCCGCGGACGCGAGCCCCGGGTACTTCCCGTAGGGATCGCGCGCGTGTTAGCGTCGCCCTTGCCGTTCGCAGCAAGGGCGACGCTCGCCGCTTTCGCGTTCGAAAATTGCTGGAATCTCACGAGTGCGAAACTGGCTGATCCTGGTCGTTGCTGTCGTTCTTGCGGTCGTGGTTGCTCTGGCCATCGGCCGTACTCGGCATGTCCCGAACGAAAGTGTCACCAACGCGAGCGCGGCTCTGCCGCAGCCGTCGTCGGCTGCATCAGTCGCACTTTCGACCCGCGCGCCTGCGCGGACGCGGGAAGAGTTCGTCGGCTCCGCGGCGTGTGCGCCCTGCCATCGCGCGCAAAGCGACGCTTACGTGGGGTCACACCACGAACGGGCGCTCGTGACGCCCAGCCCAGAAATGGCAAAGACGCGCTTCGACGGCAGTCATTTCGGCTCGAAGCTCGGCGGCAACACGAACTTTTTCCTGCGAAACGGCGCGCCCTTCGCCACCACGCCGGTCCCGGGCGGCAAGAGCGCAACCTTCCCCGTGAGCTACGTCTCCGGGGTTTGGCCCTTGGAGCAGTACGTGGTGTCTACCGAGCGCGGCAAACTGCAGTCCCTGGGCGTGGTCTGGGATAGCCGCAGCCCCGCCGAAGGCGGCAGCAAGTGGTTTCACGTCTACGGCGGGTCGGGCATCGCGCCGAGCGACTCGCTCTTCTTCACCTCGTCCGCGCAGAACTGGAACCATGTGTGCGCGGATTGCCACTCTACTTGGGTCGAGCGGCGCTACGACGCGACCGCCGATAGCTTCGATACGCGCTGGGCGGAGCTGTCCGTCGGTTGCGAGGCTTGCCATGGCCCGGGTGGCGAGCACGTGCGCTCGGCGCAAGCCGGAAAGCCTTCGCCCTTCGCCGTGAACTTGAAGGCGTCTGCGCCCTGGGCGCCGTCGGCGACCGGCAGCCCGAACCCACGCGCCCAAGATGGCGTTGAAGTCGAAGTCTGCGCGCCCTGCCACAGCCGCCGCACCCCGGTGAAAGAGCACTTCCTCGCAAGCGATCCGTTTTTGGACTCGTTCGAGCCCGATCTGTTGCGTCCGGGTCGCTACCACGCGGACGGACAAGTCGAGGGCGAGGTGTACGAGTGGGGCTCGTTCTTACAGAGCCGCATGTATCGTTCGGGCGTCAGGTGCTCGGATTGTCACGACCCGCACTCTGGCAAGCCGTACGCACCGGGCAATGCGCTGTGCGTGCGCTGCCATGAGCCGAAGCGCTTCGACGTCGAGGCTCACTCGCACCATGCCGGCGCAAAGGCTCCGCGCTGCATCGATTGCCACATGCCGCCCGCTACGTTCATGCAAATCGACGAGCGGCGCGATCACTCGATCCGCATCCCTCGCCCCGATCACAGCGTCGAGTTCGGCACGCCGAACGCGTGCAATACGTGCCACGCGAAGCAAACGGCGGCTTGGGCGCGCACTGCGATCGCAGGCTGGTTCCCGGGGTCGCAGCCGCGGCCGCACTTCGTGCAGGCACTTGCGCGAGAACGCCAAGGCACCTTCAATGCAGCGCAGTTGCTGCGCGCACTGGTCGATGATCTCAGCGTCCCGAGCATCGCCCGGGCCAGCGCGCTCGAGCGCCTCGGAAGCTACCCGAACGAAAAGACGTTGCGTACGTTCCGGACGGCGCTGTCCAGCCCCGACGCGCTCGCGGTCTACGGGGCCGTGCTGGGAGTCGCGCAGCTTCCGCCGCCACAACGCTTGCCTCTGCTCACGCCGCTGCTCGAACATCGCCTGCGCGCGGTGCGCATTGCGGCTGCCAAGGCGCTCGCCGGAGCGCCGAGCGCGGAGCTATCGGCGAGTCAGCGAGCAGCGCTCGAGCGAGCGTACACGGAGGTGGAGCAAAGCTTCGCTCTCAGCGCTTCGCGCCCCGAAACCCACGTCGAACGGAGCGCCTTCGAGCTCGCTCGGGGCAAACTCTCGGAGGCGGAAGCGGCGCTTTCGAGCGCGCTGCGGCTCGACCCGTGCCTGGGCGAAGCGCACCTGAATTTCGCCGATTTGCAGCGGCAGCGCGGCGACGAAGCGGCGGCCGAGCGAGAAATTCGCGCGGCGCTCGCCTGCAACCCGCAAAGTGCCGCAGCGTATCACTCCTTGGGTTTATGGCAGGTGCGCGCGCATGAGTCCCAGGCGGCGCTCGTGAGCTTGAAGAAGGCGGCCGAGCTCCAGCCGAGCGATCCGCGGTTCAGCTTCGTTCTCGCCGTCGCGTTGGCGAGCAGCGGCGAGCGAAGCGAAGCGATCCGCGTGCTCGAAGCAACGCTGAAGGCTCGCCCGAACGATGCCAATGCGTTGCAAGCACTTGCCGGCTACCTGCAGGAGGCCGGAGAGGGCGCGCGCGCCGCCGAACGGCGAAAAGAGCTCGAAGCGCTGCGGCGCGAGTGAGCGGTTCAAGGCTGCTTTTGGTTCAATTCGAGCTCTCCCAGCTCACTCCGAACAAGCTCGAACACCAGCGACACGCGGGGCAGGCCCTGCGCGGTCACCTGGACGGTGAGCTCGTAGGTCTTTATCGCGATGCCGTTCGGCAATCCGCCGTGCGCTGCGCTGTCGTGCACGATGACGAACTCAGGATGCCCTTGCGGCAGCGCCGCGAGCTCGATGTACACCTCGCTCTGCGGCGGCAAACTGAAGGGGTGGGGCCCGCCGTGCAGGCGCTGCAGCCGAACCGGCTCGAACCAGGCGGGTGCGGGCCGACACTTCTGCAACGTTACTTCCACCTGGTGCAGTGCGCGACTGCCCGCATTGGCCACGCGAATGCGCCGGTAGCTCAGGCGTGAACGCTGCTCGTTGGCGAGCTCCCCAGTTCGGTCGATGATCAGCCGTGCCCCCCCAGTCGGCCCTTGTTCGCGGTAGCTCTTGCGGGCCGACCACAGCCACAGCGCCATCCCACCCACGGTAAAGATCCCTGCCGCCCAATTGATTCCACCCGCCCAATACCCGAGCCCGACCGCGAGGGCCAGGGCAAGCAGGAGAGCGCGCGTGACGGATGCCGAATTCGAGTGCGATGAGTTCGAACTGGATTGGGGCGGCAAGCTGCCGATGATAGCCCCAATTGTCACTCTGCGTTCACTCTAGTGGAACATGGCCCTGCGAAACTCGCTCAAAATGAGTTTCGAAGACGACGCAGTCGAGCCGCTCGCGGTCGAGTCGGCAGCGCATTTCATGGAGCTGCTACGGCGCGCGGGCACGCAAGCCGGGACCGAACGCGATCGGGAACACCCCACGCGCGAACGGCGTGAGTGGATCGAACCGAGACGAGCCTTGCCACGCGAACTCGGAAACTAAGGTAGACAAAGGGCGCAGGGCGAGCAGCGGCTCGGGAGGGCTGGTTGAGGGAGGCACAAAATTGCCTCACTCGCTCTTTCGACAAGGCGCATGCTGTGACTTGACCGCTTTTGCGATCGGCACGCAGTCTGTCCGCAGGCGCATGGCGGCGGACGTGGACTTCTTCCCCGGGCAAAGCGAACTGTCGAGCTTGATCCGCGCCAAGGATTGGGCGCAAACGCCGCTCGGCGCGCTCGAGACGTGGCCACCCAGTTTGCGCACGGTGCTGCGTTTGATGCTCAGCTCACGCTACGCCATGTGGATGGGCTGGGGGCCGGAGCTCACCTTCTTTTACAACGACGCTTACGCCGCAACGCTCGGGGCCAAGCATCCCTGGGCACTCGGGCAGTCGGCGCGCGCCGTTTGGGCCGAGATTTGGGATTCGATCGGCCCGCGCATCGCACACGTGATGCAAACGGGCGACGCCACTTGGGACGAGGGCTTGCAACTGTTCCTCGAACGCCGCGGCTATCCGGAGGAGACGTACCACACGTTCTCGTACAGCCCGGCACCTGGCGACTCGTCGGGCGAGATCGGCGGGTTGTTCTGCGTCGTGATCGAAGAGACGGAGCGCGTGATCGCGAGTCGCCGACTGTTGCTGCTCCGTGAGCTGGCCACGAGCCTCTCGCAGAGCACGAGCGCGGAGGCGGTGTTCCATGCGCAGGAGCAGTGTCTGCGCAAAGACGCGCGCGATCTCCCGTTCTCGCTTTGCTACTTGTTTGCGGAAGACGGAAATTCGGTGCGGCGCGTCTCGCTCACCGGCTTCGACGAAGCTCAGGCGGAAGCCGCACCGTGCTTCGCGCTGGACCGAGAAAGCCTTTGGCCGTTTCGCGCAGTACTCGAGCAAAACCAAGAGCTCGTGGTCGAGCTCGAAGCCGGAAGGAATTGGCCAAAGGGAGCCTGGCAGCGGACGCCGAGCCAGGCGCTGGTGCTGCCCATCGCTCAACCCGGCGAGGGCAAACCCGCGGGCGTCTTCATCGTCGGTTTGAACCCGCATCGCCCGCTCGACGACAGCCTGCGCAGCTTCGTATCGCTGTTCGTCGGTCAGCTCACGGCTGGTTTCGTCAACGCGGGCGCGTACGAAGACGCCCAGCGGCGTGCCGACGCACTGGCCCAAATCGATCGCGCCAAGACCGCGTTTTTCTCGAACGTGAGTCACGAATTTCGCACTCCCCTGACGTTGATGCTCGGTCCGACGGAGGACGCGCTGAGCTCCCCCGAACGCGCGCTCACCGGGGTGAACTTGGAAACGGTGCACCGCAACGAGCTGCGCTTGTTGAAGTTGGTCAACGGCTTGCTGGATTTTGCGCGCATCGAGGCTGGGCGAGCGCATGCCTCGTATCAACCAACCGATCTACGCGCGCTCACCGTCGATTTGGCGAGCACCTTCCGCTCGGCGATCGAACGCGCTGGGTTGAGCTTCGAAGTGACGTGCGACCCACTACCCGAGCCGATCTACGTGGACCACGACATGTGGGAGAAGATCGTGCTCAACCTGCTGTCGAACGCCTTGAAGTTCACGTTCACCGGTGGCATCGCCCTCGGCTTGCAGCTGCGCGATGGGCGCGCCGTGCTCAGTGTGCGCGACACGGGGGTGGGCGTGGCAGAGCACGAGATACCGCGCCTGTTCGAGCGCTTTCATCGCATCGAAGGCACGCGCGCTCGCACGCACGAGGGCTCGGGGATCGGGCTCGCGCTCGTGCACGAACTGGTGCGCCTGCACGGCGGCTCGATCGAAGTCGAAAGCGAACTCGATCGCGGTACCCGCTTTTCGATCGCGATCCCCACGGGAAAGACGCACTTGCCCGAAGAGAGCATCGGAGCTCCCGGGCAACCGGGCGCCAGCCCGGCCTACACCGCGTACGTGGAAGAGGCCCTGCGCTGGGTGCCGGCGCAGGGCTCCGGCGCGCCGTCGAGTCGTAAGAGCCCGAGCAAATCGGCGAGTCGCATCTTGATCGCCGACGACAACGCCGACATGCGAGAATACATCGCCCGTCTGCTCGGCCAGCATTGGCACGTGGAAACGGTGTCCGATGGCCTCGAGGCGCTGCAGGCCGCGCGCCGCAGCCCGCCCGATTTGCTGATTTCGGACGTGATGATGCCGCATCTGGATGGCTTTGGGCTGCTGCGCGAGCTGCGGCTCGATCCGCGAACTGCAGGCACACCCACGATTTTACTTTCGGCGCGTGCCGGGGAAGATGCCACCGCCGACGGCCTGCGCGCCGGCGCGGACGACTACCTGGTCAAGCCATTTTCAGCCAGCGCGCTGTTGATTCGCGTGGAGGCGCAGCTGTCTGCCGCCCGGCTGCGACAAAGCCTGCGCGCCGCCGCGGAGTGGGAACGGCAGCGCTTGGAGATGATCTTTCGCGAGTCGCCCGCCGCGATCTGCATCATGCGCGGGCCGGAGCTGCGCATCGAGCTCGCCAATCCGTTCATTCTGCAGGTTTGGGGTAAGACTCCCGCGGTCATCGGTCTGCCGTTCGAGGAGGCCGTGCCCGAGATCCGCGGCCAAGGCTTCATCGAGCTCCTGCAAGGCGTGCGGGAAACCGGCAGCGCGAGCCAAGGCAAAGAGGCACTGGTGCGCCTCGATCGAGCCGGCGACGGCGTGCTGCAGGACGCCTATTTCGATTTCGTGTACACCCCCTTCCCTTCGCCGGACGGCACGATCGACGCCGTGTTCGTGCACGCGTACGAGGTCACGGAGCAGGTCTTGGCACGCCGCAACTCCGATCTACTTCGGGACGCGGCGCAGCGCGCTCGTCAGGAGGCCGAAGCCGCCAACCGCTTGAAGGACGAGTTCTTGGCGACCATGAGCCATGAGCTCCGCACACCACTCAACGCAATCTTGGGTTGGGCCTCGTTGCTGCGGCGCGGGGCGCGCGACAGCGACGGTTTGGAGCGAGGGCTTGCCACCATCGAGCGCAATGCGCTCGCCCAAGCCCGCCTGATCGAGGACGTGCTCGACGTGTCGCGCATCATCAGCGGCAAATTGCGGCTGGATCTTCGGCGCGTGGATTTGATCGCGATCGTCGACGCGGCGGTCGATGTCGTTCGCCCGGCTGCGTCCGCGCGGCGCGTTCGGCTCTCGGTCGACCACGGCCTCGAGCCCACGCTCGATTTGGTGGCCGACCCGGACCGACTGCAGCAAGTCGTCTGGAACCTGCTCAGCAACGCTGTCAAGTTCACGTCCGCGGAGGGCGCGGTCTTGCTGGGTGTCGAGCGCCACGGTAGCGCGGTGCGCCTCACGGTGTCCGACACCGGCTCGGGAATCGCCGCGGAGCACCTGCCCTTCATTTTCGAGCGCTTTCGACAAGTCGACAGCTCGACGACGCGCAAATATGGCGGCTTGGGTCTGGGCCTCGCCATCGTGCGTCACTTGGTCGAACTGCACGGCGGCTCGGTTTGGGCTGCGAGCGAGGGCTTGGGCCGGGGTGCGATGTTCACGGTCGAGCTGCCAGTCCGCGCGCTCGAAACCGAACCGCCGGGAGCGATACTCAGCACTTCCGCCGAGCGCGCCTCCGAACCATCGAACTCGCTCACCCTGCTGTTGGGCGTCAAAATCCTGGTCATCGACGACGACGAAGACTCGCGGCTATTGCTGCAGAGCGCGCTGGAACGCGTCGGGGCGTGGGTCAGGCTGGCCGACTCGGCGGAAAACGCTTTCCGTTTCCTCGAGCAGCAGCGCGTCGACGTCGTGATCAGCGATATCGGTATGCCCGAGGAAGACGGCATCTCGCTGATGCGCCGGCTGCGGGCGGTGCCGACGCACCGTCGCCTGCCGGCCGTGGCCTTGACCGCTTATGCGCGCAGCGAAGACGTGATGCGCGCGCTGGAAGCCGGCTTTCAGCGCCATGTCCCGAAGCCCGCGAATCTCGCCCAGCTTGCGCGGACGGTGGCCGAGCTGGTCGAAGAATCGGCGCTCAGCGCAAGCTGAAGGCGCAGGGCGCATCACTTCCGCACTTCCACCTTTTGCCCGTCCGCCATGTCGGCGCTGGACAGCTTGACGACACGGGCATCGGCCGTGACGCCGCTCGAGAGCAGCACGGTGGCGCCGATGTCGCGCTCGACCGTGACCGGCACGAGGCGCAGGGTGTTGTCCGCGTCGACCAGCGCGACGCGCAGGCCCTTGGCGTCGTTCAGCAACGCCGTTGCCGGCACTTCGAACACGCGATGCGATGCGGGCAGGGTCAACGACACTTCCGCGTACATGCCGGCCAGCAGCTCGTTCTTGGGGTTCGGCACGCGCACCTCGACCAACATGGTGCGCGTGTTTTGGTCGAGCGCACCGCTGAAGTGCGCGACTTTTCCGGTGAACGACCGCCCCGGGTACTCGCGGACCGTGACCTTGGCTTCGATCTCGTTCTTCACGCCGGTCGCGGCATCTTGTGGCACCTGCACGAAGACCCGTACCGGATCGAGCATGGCCACTTTGAACAGCGGGGTCGCGTTACCCGCGCTGACCAGGGAGCCGCGCTCGATGTTGCGCGCCGTCACGGTGCCGGCAAACGGCGCGACCACGTGTGCGAAGGATTTGAGCTGCAACAAACGGCGGATATTCGCTTGTTGTACCGCGACGCCCGATTTGGCGACCTTCACGCTGGCCGAGTCGACCACCGATTGCGCTTGGGTCTTGTCCAGATCTTGTTGGCTGGCGACGCCCGCGGGCACGAGCTGTTTGAAGCGCTCCAGGTTCGCCTCCGAAAACTCGCGATTGGCGTCGGCTTGGGTGACGCCTGCGCTGGCTTGCGCGAGCTGCGCTCGCGCTTGGTCCAGCTCTTGATCGAGCTCCGGAGTCTCGATCTCGGCCAAGGCTTGACCGTCTTTCACCTTGTCCCCGATGTCCACCAGCCATTTGCCGACGTAGCCATTGGCGCGCGGATAAATCGTGGTCTCTTCCAGCGGCCGCACGCTGCCGCTCAGCACGATTGCGCGATCGCTGCTGGTGACCTTCGGGCTAACCACCTCGACACGCGGCGCCTGTTCGGCCTCGCTGCGCGCGCTTTCCGCGAGCTGTGTGCGCGCGCGCTGCCGCGGTAGGTAACCGAGCAGGAACGCCCCCAGCAAGCCTGCCGCCAGTAGCGCGCCGAGCGTGACCACTCGGGTGCGGCTGAGATGGACGGGTTCCGGCAAATCGAACCCGAGCTCATCCGCGCCGGAATGCGCCGAGCCATGGGTTGCGGGCTTGCTCGTGTGTTCGGACGAAGTCACAGATCCTCCAGCAGCGGGTCGGTCGTGGGCGCTTTGCGGCGCAGCACGCTGTACATCACAGGCACGAAAAATAGCGTACTCAGCGTGGCCAGCAACAAACCGCCGATCACGGCTCGTCCGAGCGGGGCATTCTGCTCGCCGCCTTCACCAAGCCCGAGCGACATCGGCAGCATACCGATGATCATGGCCATGGCCGTCATCAACACTGGCCGCAGGCGGGTCATGCCCGCGGCCAGAGCGGAGTGCTTGGCGTCGCGGCCGACCTTGCGTTGATCGTTGGCGAAGGTCACGACCAAGATGCTGTTGGCGGTGGCTACACCGACGCACATGATCGAGCCCATCAATGCCGGCACGCTGAGGGTCGTGTGCGACAAGAACAAGAGCCACACGATGCCCGCAATCGCACCAGGCAACGCCATCAAAATCACCAGCGGATCGAGCCACGACTGGAAATTGACGACCATGAGCAGGTACACCAGCAACACCGCGAAGATCAAACCGTAGCCGAGGCCGGTGAAGGAAGACTCCATGCTTTCTGCTTGGCCTTTGATCTTGACCGTAGTACCGCGCGGAAGACTCGGCCGAATGCGCTCGACGATCTTGGAAATCGCGTTCGACACCGAACCGAGATCGGTGCCATCCACATTGGCCTGCACGTCGTAGGTTCGCGCCGCGTTGTAGTGCGTGATATTGGCCGGCGCCGCGGAGCGAGTGATCGACGCCACGTTGGACAAGAGCTGTGGGCCGTAGCCCGTGGGCGTCGAGAGCGGCGTGCGCTCGACGGCGTCGAAACTGTTATTTTGGTATTGCGGAGTCTGCACCGCCACCAGGTATTGCACTCCGCGCTTGCTATCGAGCCAGTAGCTCGGTGACACCTGTGAGCTGGAAGAGAGCGAGACCAGGAGATCGCTGGCCACGTCCTTCTGCGTAATGCCGGCTTGCGCGGCCATCGTGCGGTCGACGTCGATCTTGAGCTGCGGTTTGCTCAATACCTGGGCCAAATGCACGTCGACCGCGCCCGGTATCGCTTTCACCTCACTCAGGATCCGACGTGCGACGTCGAGCGTTTCCTGTTCCTTTCCCGGCACCCCGATCAACTGCACGTCGATCGGCGCGGCCAGGCCGAAGTTCAAGACCTGCGTCGAAATGTCGGGCGCCAGAAAGAAGAACGTAGACTCCGGATAGTCCCTGCGCAGCCGAGTGCGTAGCTTACGCACGTACTCCAAGGTGGGTTTGTGGTCCTCTTTCAGCGCGATCATGATCTGCCCGTCGGAGGGCGAGATCAATGCGCCTTCACTGAGCGACAGGTTGAGGCCGCTGTTCGGGATCCCCAAATTGTCGAGCATGGTTGCGATCTCCGCCTCTGGGATCACGCTGTGGATGGTCTTCTCGATCTCGGCAAAGCGCCGCTCGGTCTCCTCGATGCGAAGCCCGGGCGACCCGCGCACATGCAGCTTGATCAACCCGGCGTCGACGGTCGGAAAGAAATCGCGACCGAGCAGCGGCAGCAGCACAGCCACGCTCAGCGCTACGAAGCCCAGAAAAGCGCCGACGAAGAGCGCTCGGTGCTCCAAGCAGCTGGCGAGCCAGCGACCGTAGCTGGTGCGTAGTCGCACGAAGGAACGCTCGAAAGCCGCGAAGAAGCGGCGCGCCAGCGTCGACGGGCCGTGCTGCCCCTCGGCATGCTCGTTGGCCTCCTTCTCCAGCAGGAAGCGCACCAACGTCGGCACCAGGGTCCGCGACAGCAGGTACGACGTGAGCATTGCGAACACCACCGCCAAGGCCAGCGGGACGAACAGCGATTTGGCCGCGCCGGCGATGAACGTGACCGGCACGAACACGATGCAAATACAGAGCGTGGAGACCAACGCCGGCAGGGCGATCTCCTGCGCGCCATCCACGATCGCGCGGATGAATGGCTTCCGCTGGCCCATGTTGCGGTGAATGTTCTCGATCGCGACGGTGGCGTCGTCGACCAAGATCCCGACGGCCAGCGCCATGCCGCCGAGCGTCATCACATTCAGGGTCTGACCCAGCGCTCTCAAGACGATGATCGAGACCAGGATCGAAAGTGGGATCGAGACCACGACGATCAACGTGCTGCGCCAGCTGCCGAGGAACAGCAAGATCATGAGGGCAGTGAGCGCCGCGGCGATCGCCGCTTCTTTGACCACGCCGCTGACCGCGGCGCGCACGAACACCGATTGGTCGAACAGCAGCGACGCCTTGAGCTCCTTCGGCACTTTGGCCAAGGCCGCGGGCAGCACGTCCCGGACGTGGCCCGCCACGTCGAGCGTGCTGGCGTTGCCGTTCTTCAAGATCGACATCAGCACCGAGCGCCCGCCAGAGACGTGCACCATGCTGGTCTGCGGCGCGTAACCGTCGCGCACGTTCGCCACGTCGCGGATGTAGACCGTGGTGTTGTTCACGGTCTTGACCGGGATCTCACCCAACTGACTGATCAACTCGGGGCTCGAATTGATCACGATCGGGTACTCTTCCACCCCCATCTTTGCGGTGCCGGTAGGCAAGATCACGTTCTGCAAGCCGAGCGCATTGTTCACGTCTCGAGGCGAGAGCCCCCACGCGAACAAGCGCTGCGGGTCGATATCGACCATGATTTGGCGTTGCTTGCCGCCATACGGATAAGGGATCTGCGCGCCCGGCACGGCCACGAGCTCGGCGCGAATGAAGTTCATGGCATAGTCGAAGATCTGTTGTTCACCGAGTGAGTCGCTCTCCAGCGCGACCTGCAAGATCGGCACGTTCGAAGCGCTGTAACGGATGATGAACGGCGGCGTCGCTCCGGGCGGCATGGCGCGAACCACCGCTTGCGAGATCGCCGTGACCTGCGCGGTCGCGCCATCGATGTTCGCGCCGGGCTGAAAGAAGATCTTGATCACCGCCACGCCGCTCAGGGTCTGGCTTTCGACGTGCTCGATGTCGTTGACGGTCGTGGTGAGCGCGCGCTCGTAGTTCGTGACGATGCGCTTCTCCATCTCCTCGGGCGGCAGGCCGCCGTAGTTCCAGATCACCGAAATCACCGGGATATCGATGTCGGGGAAGATGTCGGTCGGCATGCGCAAGATGGTGAACACCCCCAAGATGACGATCAGCATCGACATCACGATGAAGGTGTAGGGGCGTTGGAGCGCGACGCGAACGAGCCACATGAGGGAAAACCGGTGTTTTCTTGCACCCTGAAACGACTTCAGGCTGCGCCGAGAAACCTGCCTTGCTCTCCCTAGAGTCGCCGCCTGCGATCGTCCAATAGATTATTCCGCATCCTGTGATACCTTCGGAGTATCAATTCCAACAAAATGCGTTCATGAACCCATGGAAATACGGCATTTGCGCTACTTCGTAGCCGTGGCCGAGGAGCTTCACTTCGGTCGCGCCGCGCGCCGCTTACACATTCAGCAACCTCCGCTCAGTCGCCAAATCCAGGATCTCGAAGCGGAGCTGGGCTTCCCCCTGTTCGAGCGCACGCGGCGTCGAGTCGAGCTCACCCCCGCGGGCCTCGCATTGCTCGGCCGCGCCCGCCAAGTTTTCGACGCGCTCGACGTTGCGATCCACGACGCCCGCCGTGCGAGTGAAGGCGAGAGCGGTCGCTTGGTCGTCGGCTACCCGTCGTCTCTCGCCTACAGCGGTCTCACCGAGTTGCTGCGCGCGTTCCGCACTCGCTTCCCCGCGGTCGAAATTTCCCTGCGCGAGCAGCCGCCCGCGGATCAAATCGACGGGCTCAAAGCCGGCAGCTTGGACGTTGGTTTCGTGCGCACCTCGCTCGATGACCCCACGCTCGCCGCGGAACTGGTGCGGCGCGAATCACTGGTGGTGGTGCTGCCCGACGATCATCGGCTGGTCAAGCAGCACAGCATCCCGCTCGAAGCGTTGGCGCAAGAACCCTTCGTGCTGTTTCCACGCGCCCGTGGCCCGGCGTTCTTCGACCAATTGATGGCCCTGTGCGGCCGCGCCGGCTTCACTCCGCGCGTCGTGCAGGAAGCCGCGCAGCTCGACATCGTGAGCTTGGTCGCCGCTGGCTTCGGCATTTCCATCATGCCTTCGTCGATGCGCAACTTTCGACGGCCGGGTCTGGCTTTCCGAGCGATCGTCGGCGCGCCACAAGTCGAACTACTGATCGTCTGGCGTCAGCAAAATCCATCGCCCGCCTTGCACAACTTCATCGACCTGGTGCGCGTGCTGGGCGTGCATCGAACGCGCAAATCGCGTTCCAAGAGCTAGCGTCCTCTTCGGGGGAAAGGCACCCGATGCTAGGTTCGCGCCGAGAGGAGCCAAACCATGCCCAGCTGGAAGTGCCCGGAATGCCGCCGCTCATTTGCGCGTCGGGGTCAACGTCACGCCTGCGGCACCGGCGATCGCAGCCAGGTTCTTCGCAATCGCCCGAGCTCCGTGGTCGCGGTGTACGAAGCCATCGAGTACATAGCAAAATCGCTCGGCCGGATCGAGATCGTGGCGCGCGAGCGCTACGTGCTGCTGCGAACGACGCGCATCTTTGCCGACCTCGTGATCATGTCGGACGCCGTCAGAGTCGCCGTGCACTTGCAGCGCGAAGTCGCCGCTGCAATGTTCATCAAAGTCGTGCACGACAGAAAAGGCGTCACACACGTGGCCAAGCTGACAGACCCAGCAGACGCCGAGCGACTCCGGCCCTATTTGGCGGAAGCGCATCGATACTCGCTCGCTCCGCGGACCAGCGCCGCGCCCGAATAGAAGAGAGTTTTGATGGTCACCTGTCGCGTCGAGCAGCGGCCCAGCCTTCGGCGTCGCGTTTCGCGGGAGCTCGGAGTCCGCGAGTGGCGCCGCGGTCACGTCGCGCAAGAACCGCGCTCGGGGGCGCGCAAGAACTCGGGGAAAATGTCTGGCACACTGGATATTTTGGGCCGAGAGTCGCGCTTCCAAGACTGAGCGAGTCGGGACTAGAGTGCGTGAACATGTCGCACACTGCTGTCACTTCCCTCGCTCTGCTCGGTTTGGTCACAATGCTCGCTGCGTGTGACGATCCACCCAAGCCCGCGCCCGCGGAGAAGCCGTCGGCGTCGGTCGCGTCGGCGCCGCCACCCGCGCCCGAGCCGGCAAAGACAGCCGAGCCCACGCCACCACCTGCGAGCGCTTTGCCGCCCAAAAAGCTGTCCGAGTGCGCCAAAGGGCCGAACGCGGTGTTCGATCAGCCCGGCCTCGAGGACGAAATCCGCAAGAAATTGCAGAAGCCCGAGGGCGCGATCACGATCGCGGATCTGGCCAAAGTGCACTCGCTCAATCTGTCGCAGGCCAAGCGCACCGCGCGGCTCGACACCTGCACGCTGTCGCACCTCACCGCAGTGAAGGACCTGTTTCTCGCCCCCGGTGAGTACGACGATCTGTCGCCCATCGCCGAGCTCAAGAATCTGGAGTCATTGAGCGCCGCGCACAGCCAAGTGAAGGATACGGCTCCGCTCGCCAAGTTGAAAAAACTCGATCGCTTGGATTTGGCACACACTCAAATCGCCGATTTGAGCGTGATCTCAACGCTGACGAACTTGACCGAGCTCACCCTGGATGACACTCAAATTACCGACGTATCAGCCCTGGCCAAGCTGACCAAGCTCGAGAAGCTCGGCATCCAACACACTCAGGTCAAAGACGCTTCCCCGCTGAAAGCGCTGAAGAAGCTGAAGACCTTGTACGTCGCCGGCACCCCAGCCGACGAAGACGGCCTGACCCTCGCCGGAGTCCGGGGCAACGGCACCAAGGTGATCAACTGAGGCAGCGTGGGGCCGCGGCACGGCGGCTCAGGTGTGGAGACCGCACTCGCGCTTGGTGGCTTCTTCCCACCACCAACGGCCGGCGCGTTCGTGTTCGCCAGGGCGTGGAACGCGGGTGCACGGCTCGCAGCCAATGGAGACGAATCCCTGATCGTGAAGCGCGTTGTACGGCACGTCATTGGCGCGGATGTAGCTCCACACCTTTTGCAGGCTCCACGCGGCGAGCGGGTTGAGCTTGAGCAGCGGTTGTCCCCCGAGCCCCTTGTTGGTGTCGACCTGCAACACCGCGACCTCCGTGCGCGTCGGGCTTTGATCCCGACGCTGACCGGTGATCCAAGCGCGACGTTTTTCCAACGCGCGACGCATGGGCTCGAGCTTGCGGATGCCGCAGCACTCGCCGTGCCCGTCCTCGTAGAAGCTGAATAGGCCCTTCTTCTCGACCAACGCCTGCAGTGGTTCGGCCGCCGGCGACATCAGCTCGATGTTCACGCCGTAGTGGCTGCGCACTTTCTCGATGAAGCGGTAGGTCTCGGGATGCAGCCGCCCGGTGTCGAGCGTGAACACCGAGAAGGGCAGACCCGTTTTGACGGCGATGTCGATCAGCGCCACGTCTTCGGCACCGCTGAAGGCGATTGCCGCTTGTTGCGCGAAGCGCTCGAGCAACCAGCGGATCGTGCGCTCGGGCGGCGCATGGTCGAACTCGAGCGCGAGCCGGGAGAGCTCTTCGGCGCTGATCGCTGCCGCGGGCGAGGCCTCCACCGGGCTGATAGCGCCGCCGCCCAGCGCCTCTTTGATGAATTGCAGCGTGCTCGTGAACACGCGGGTCTCGCCGCTGTTCTTTCGCACGACGAAGAACGGCGCGAGCTCCACCTGGTATTGCGCTGCGAGCTTCATGCCCGCAGATTCCGGCTCGCCCTCGATCGCCCACACGACTTCATCGATCCGTGACCACAGGCCACGGCTCTGGAGCAGCGCCTCGGCGTCCAGGCACTTCTTGCATGGCTCGCCGTTCAACAGTCGCTTCTTCACCATCGTGACGTGCATCGATTATCCGTTCTGACTACTCGGGGGTAGCGGTTCGTGGGCGGGGATCTCCGCGCTGCGTTCGACGCGATCGCGCGACCAAACATCGAGCTTTCGCAGATCCTCCCAGACTTGGAGGGCCGACGTGTAGCGGTATTGCTCCTGACGGCGTAGCATCACGCTCACCACGTCACCAATCGGCGTGCCCAAAGCTTCGGCCTTGGCGCGCGGCACGCCGTCGCGAATTTGCGCGATGATTCCGTCGTAACCAACGCTGGTGTCAATCGGGTACACCCCCGTGTGCATCTGATACATGAGCAGCCCGAGTTGGTACAGGTCACTCTGTTTGGTGGAGTAACCGCCGGCGGCGACCTCGGGCGACATCAGCCGATGCTGGACGATCGACGGCTTGGCGCCGCCGTAACCGTATAACTCTTGCGCGATGCCCAGATCGCTGAGTTTGGCGGTCAAGCGTTCGCCCTGGACCACCAGCACGTTGCCCGCGTGCAGGTCGTTGTGTACGAACTCGTTGTCCGCCAGGTATTGCACGGCGAACAGCAGCTGCCGAGCAACGTCGACCACCAAGCGATCGGTGAAAGGCGCTTGCAGCATCTCATCCAGGCTGTGATCGCAGCGCTCCAGCACCAGGTAGAACATCCCCGCGGCTTCGAAGTAATCGTGCACGTACACGATGTTCGGGTGGCGCAAGCGATAGAGGCGCTCCGCCTCCTTCAGCCATTCGGCGCGCACTTCGGCGTACGGGCGATTACCGGGCAGAAATACCTTCAACGCGAATGACTGATCGAACGGCCCGAGGCAGTCGAAAACCGCCCCGAAGGCGCCGCTGCCCAGGCTACGACCGAGCAGATAGGTCTGGCCACGAGGCGAGCGGACGGAACCCCCGCTGACCGGAACGGATGCCGGATTGGCTGATAGAGGGCTTGTCATCGACTCTCGGTAAGTGTGGGGACGAGCGGGGCGTTTCTGCCATAGCTTCCCGGTTTTCTCGACGAATATACAGCTGCTGTCGAGCCAGGGGGGCGGGCCGTTTGTGCCCCCGGGTGGGCAGGCAGCCGATTTCTGCGTCCGGTGGGGTTGCACGGACGAGCAAGGTCGGCTAATTGAGCCGCCCACATGTCGAACCGTGCTCTCTGGAACGTCCGTCGCCGTCACGAATGGCTCACCACTCCCCTCAAAGCCAAGCGCCCCAAGCTGCGCGCTCGCAATCGTGTCGGCCTCCAAGCAGCACAGACTCGCAAGGCTCCCGCGGCCGCCGCGGACGCCCCGCAGTCCTGAGCTCCTGACCGCATGAGCCAAAGTTGGCCCCGTCGGCGGCCAACTGTTAGCAGATCGCGCATGCGACCGAGCGTCGTGTGCGCGTCACTGTTTTTGTGCGCCCCCGTGGCCGCCTGCATGGGCCATGGGCAAGACGCGCACGAACCGGGGGATCGCTTGGGGACCTTCCACGCGACCGCCAAATTGGTCAGCGATAGCTGCCAAGCCGCGGTGTTAGGGGTGAGTCGTGATTGGCAGTTCGACGTGAAGCTCTCGCGTGAGAGTCATACGCTGTACTGGCTGAACGGCGCAGAAGCGATCCCAGGGACGATTGACCAAGACGGCGTGTCGTTCGGATTCGAAAGTGGGGTGGAGGTCGTGCTGCAGCCGGCGCGCGGCGTCCAACCAGGCTGCGTGATCGAGCGCCGCGACCGCGCGAGCGGCAAACTCGGCTCCAGCAGCACGAGCGACGTGCCGCGCTTCAACGCAGATCTCAGCTTCGATTACGACGCGAAGAGCGGCAGCGCGTGTGCGGGCTTCGTCGGAGTCGAGGGCGGCTTCGCGGTTCTGCCCTGCGCGGTCGAGTACACCCTCGACGCGAAGCGCACGGCCCTCCCGCCGAGCCTCGACTGAAGCCTCATCGGCCGCGTCGTCAAGCCGAGAACTTGCTCAGCGTGGCGACGAGCCGCCGAGGCGGGCAACGCGGACGAGGCGATCCGGACGCCTCGCCGAAACCTTTCGTAATACGAAGAACAAGCGCAAAATCGCTAGCTTGCAGCGCGGGGCCGTGCTAGTTTCAGGTCAACGTGCAGGCTGGAATCATGGTTCCCGGGCTTGTCCGGTGGAGGAGCACCCCCGCACCTGCGCACTTGGGTCGAGACCCCTTCGAGGTCTCCTTTCGGAAGCGCCCACCACCGCAGCTTACCGAGCGATTGAGTCTCTTTCTCGTTCGAGTAGGAGGCGCGGGCGTCCGGCATTGGCCGGAGGAGGACAGGCATGATTAGTAGTTGTACCTTTATCCCGGAGGTGGACCCTCGAGGTTAGCCGAGCGAGGTCGGTCGCGCCTTTCATTGCGTGGCCAGGGCTTTGTTGTCTACGGCTAGGTACCGTCTGAGACTGCGCGTGGAGCGCGCGGTCGAGGAGTGCCGCCGCCCCTCACCCCCTCCGGGATTCTGGGGCTACGACCAACCCGGGTGATCCAGCGGATTACCCGGGTTGCTTTATTTTGCGCCGCTGGCGGTACCCCACCTGACAACAGGAACCCAGTGGTGTAGACCCTCCCCCGTGATGACCCTGCTTTCGACGTTGAGCGCGTCGCTGGACCACTTTTCGCTGTTGGCCCCGGGCCAGGATTTCTTCTGGCAGTCCTCGATTTTCGAAAAGAACCGCTGGGAGGCGTTTACCAAGGGCACGCGGATCTTCCTGACGATCACCACCGCGCTGCTCCTGATGTACGAGATGCGCGCCGCGCGGCTGCGCGAGCGCATTCCCAAGAAGACGAAGCGCTGGGTCGCGATCGGCCTGACCGTGGTCGCGTTCTTCACCTATTTCGACTTCTTCAATCCCAACGTTCGCTACAGCGAATACTACCACCGGCACGAGTTTTATCACTATTACCTGGGCTCGAAGTACTTCAAGGAGATCGGTTATACCGAGCTCTACGAGTGCACCGCGGTCGCAGAGGTCGATCTCGGCCGCGGCGCGGCGATCGCCAAGCGCGACATTCGCGATCTGCACGTCAATCTGATCAAGCCGGTCAAGGACACGGACGTCCTCACCCACCCGGAGAAGTGCAAGAACAGGTTCACTCCGGAACGCTGGGAGGCTTGGAAGAAAGACGTCGACTGGTTCTATCACTCGTCAGTCGGTAGCTACTGGGAGAACATGCAGAAGGACCACGGCTACAACCCGCCGCCGGTCTGGGGCATGACGGGCAAGCTGTTCGCCAGCATCGCGCCCGCGGGTGACATCTTCTTCAAGTGGCTGTCGATGATCGACGTGGCCTTGCACATCGGCACCATCCTGCTGTTTTATTGGGCCTTCGGCTTCCGCATCATGGCAGTGGCCACGGTGTTCTGGGGCTGCAACGCTCCGGCCAACTTCTATTGGACGGGCGGCGCGTTCCTGCGCCAAGACTGGCTGTTCATGCTGGTCGCCGCGGTGTGCTTGGCGCGCAAGCGCAAGTTCGCGCTCGCGGGTGCTGCCCTCACCTGGTCTTCGCTCCTGCGTATCTTCCCCGTCATCTTCTTCGGGGGCTGGGGCATCATGGTGCTGCTCGAGATCATTCGCCGTGTCCGCTTCGGTACGACGGGCGAGGTAAAGGCCGAGACAGGCAAGCTGTCGATCAAGCGTGAGCCCGGGCTGCTCGGGTACTTACATCCGGATCACCGCCGCTTGCTGGCTGGTGTTCTGGTTGCTGCTGGCGTGCTGATCCCCGCCAGTCTCGTGGTGTGCGGGCCGGACTCTTACAAGCAGTTCTTCGGCCACACGATCAAAGTCCACGGCACGACCCCGCTGACGAACACGATGGGGCTCGAGACCATGCTCGAGCACACCTGGAACAATCGCATGCGCTTCATGCGCGACGACAACATGGACGACCCGTTCAAGGGCTGGAAAGAAGGGCGGCTCGCGCGCTTCAAAGAGGTCAAGCCTTTGTTCGTGCTGATCATCGCCGGCGTGTTCGCGTGGACCACCTGGGCGCTGCGCCGAACGCGGCTGCTGTGGGTGGGCCTGGGGCTCAGCGTGTGCCTGGTCATCTCGCTGACCAACCTGACTTGCTATTACTATTCGCTGTTCTTGGCGGCACCAGCATTGGTCAAGGTGCGTCCATCGCTCGGGCCGCCGCTGGTGATGACCAGCGGCATCAGCACCATCCTGCTCTATGCGCCGAGCGGGTTCTATTGGGTCGACGATCGCTTCGTCGCCCAAGCGTGGCTGTTCTTCGCGCTCAGCTTGATGTTCCTGTATGCATACTCGCGCCCGTTCAGCGTGGCTCGATTGAAAGCGTGGTGGGACGGTAAGC
>DASSMT010000171.1:0-28787 GCA_035688655.1 Polyangiaceae bacterium
GTTGTTCGGTCCCGCCGCCATGTCGATGAACACCGGGCGCTCCGGGGGCTCGGCCGCGCCCGACAAATCGGGCACGAGCGAGGTGCCGGACAAGAAATCAGTGGCGCTCGGCGCGGGCGGCGCGACCCCGCACAGGTCCAAAATCGTGGGTGCGAGATCGATCGCGCTGCGCCGCGCCCGAACGTGGCGCGCGGCGACGCCGGGCACGCGCACGATCAGCGGCACGCGCACGAGCTCCTCCCAAAGCTCGAAGCCGTGGCGAATCATCCCGTGTTCACCGAAGGCCTCGCCGTGATCGCTGGTCACGATGATCGCAGTGCGCTCGTAGAACAACGACTTTTCGAGCGCCTCGAGCACGCGTCCGACGTGATGATCGACGAACGCGACCTCACCGTCGTAACGCTGGCGACTACTGTTACCGAAATCGAAGCCTTCGTGCGGGACGTACTCGGAGTGCGGATCCACGTAGTGGATCCACATGAAGAACGGCTGTTGCAGGAGCTGTGGCTTGCCGAGCTCGCTGAGCGCTGCGTCGCTCACCTTGTCGGCGTTGGTGTAGCTGTCGCCATCGACCGTCACCTGGGCCGGCGCAGCGCTCTTGTTGATCACGTCGAAGCCGCGTTCCAGACCGGTGTTGGCGAAGAAATACCAATAGCCCTGGACGCTGACGGTGTGCACGCCGCCCTGCTGCAAGCGCTGCGCGACGAACACGTCTTTCTTCGTGAAGCGATTGAAGTGGCTCCAGTCGCGATGCGTCTCGCTGCTGTACTTTCCGAGCAAAAATGGGCCCACGCTCTTGGCCGTGTACGAAGCGAGCGAGTAAGCGCGCTCGAAGACCACGCTCTGTTCGCTGAGTCGGTCCAAATTCGGCGTCACAGGCCGCGCGCCCTGAGCTCCCTCCCCTTGGCGCAGAGTGTCGATGCTGATCAGGATCACGTTCAGACGTTCCGGCAGCGCTTTGCGAGCGTTGGTCTGGGCCTCGGGCGCGGCCGCGCCTGGCGCGGACAGAACCCGAGGCTCGTCCGCGCCGGAGCAGTCTTCGTCGATGCCATTGCCCGGGATGTCGATCGCGGCTGGGTTCTTGTGCTCATCGGCGTCATCACAATCGCCGCCGCCGAAGTGTTTGGCGAAGCCGTCGTGGTCGTGATCGCTGCGCTTGCGCAGCACACCGAGCAAGATCTTTCCGAGCGGTGCTTGGCGCTCGATGCCGAGCGCTACGACGCGCTGTTCGAGCCCCGAACGCGCCGCGTACAGGGTCAGGCCGAGCGGCAACAGTGAAGCGAGCACGGCCCCCAGCGCGAGCGCGCGCCGGCGCGGGTACGGCATGAAATAAGCCACGGCAGAGAGCAGCGCGAGCAAGCCGGGCGCACGCAAGTCGAGCTCGGGTCGCTTGAACACGCCGAACACGGCGAGTGGCCCGCCAGCCCCGCTCGGCGTCCCGGTCCAGACCGCGTACGAAAACAAGGCGAGCGCGAACATGCCGCCGAGCAACGCGGCCAGGCCGGGATCCAGTCGAGCCACGCGCGCGACCTGGGCGACCGCCTCGCTTGCCCAGAAGAGGAGCTGGGCACAGACCCAAAACGTGCCCAGCAAGCCGAGCATGAGCACCGCACCCACCGAGCGTGCCGGCACCTCCGAACCGAGCAGCCGTGTTGCCAAGTTGGCTGCGAGCACCAACCAAAAGACAAAAGCGAAGGGCGCGAGCAGGAACGCGGCGTTGTGCCGGGCACGCGCGGCTGGCTCGAGCGTGCGCCAAGTGCGGAACGTTTGGCGCAGCTTGGGCGCCGAGCCGTCATGGAAGAGCCAGCGAACTGCGGCCCAGGAAAGCCCGAACAGCAACGCGAGCGGCGCGAGCAAACCCACATCCGCGAGCCAGCGGGCGACGAATTGGCCCCCGTGACCATAGCCGCAGTCGAGCGACGCGACCAAGATCAGCCCCAGCGTTGCGCCGAGCGCCGCGCCCGAGCTGGCCCTCAGCAGGCGGTCGAACGAACTTTGGCTGGGCGGAAAAGACTCGGGTGATTGATTAGCGGGCTGACCCATCGCGACGTTTCGACGATTGCGCCCGCGATGGCGCCTGTGCCAAGGGGTGCGCCCGGTCGTATACCGCGAGCAGCTGGTCGAGCGACACGTGCGTGTAGCGCTGGGTGGTCGAAAGGCTGGAATGTCCGAGCATTTCCTGGATTGCCCGCAGATCCGCGCCGCCTTCCAGCATGTGGGTCGCGCAGGAATGGCGCAGGGCGTGCGGATGCAGGTCGGCGCGCCCTGCACCGAGCTGGCCATAACGCTGAACCAAGGCCTGGAGCCAACGCACCGAAAGGCGCTTTCCCGACCGACCGAGCAAGAGCGCGCGGGCATCCAGAGCCGCGGTTTTCGGGTGCGCGAGCTCGCTCCGCTGCGCTAGGTAGGCTTCGAGCGCCGCAAGCGATTTCGAGCCGAGTGGCACGATGCGCTCTTTGCGTCCCTTGCCCAGCACGCGCACCTCCGCATCCGCACGATTGAGATGCTCCAGATCGAGCTGCGCGAGCTCGCTCACGCGCATCCCGGAACCGTACAAGAGTTCGAGCGCGAGCGCGTCGCGCAGGTGGCAGACTTCTCGCCCCGCGCTTTGCGCAAGCGGCGCGCCCATCACTTCGGCAGCGGCCTCCGGCGCCAAGAAGCGCGGCAGCTTGCGGCGCGCCTTGGGGCTGGCCAAGGTGGCGCTCGGGTTTTGGCGCAGCTCACCCCTGCGCAGCAAGAACTCGCACAGCGCGCGCACGCTGGAGATCTTGCGGGCGATGGTCGGCGGCGCAACGCCTTTGCTGACCTCACCGAGCCAAGCGCGCAGCATGAACTTGTCGAGCGCAGACAGCTGCGCGCTCCCCGAGTTGCGCGCGCGCACGAAGCTTGCGAGCTGCTCGAGATCTCGGCAATACGCCGACACCGTGTGCGCCGAGGCACGCCGCTCGTGCGCCAAGTGGTCGCGAAAACGACAGAGCGCGCGGCCGAGCTCGTCGCTCGGTGCGGGCGGTGCAGGAGCTGACTCGGCGGAGGGCATATGGTGCCAAGAGAGCTTACGCCTTGTACGCGGCCAGGGTCCAACAAGCCGCGCCGATCGCAAACAGCAGCAGGCCGAGGCGCGCGCGCTGGAACGAAATTTTGCCCGCTCGGCTCAGCCCGTGAAAGGCAAACAGGCCCAAGCCCGCGAGCGCGAGCAGGAACCCCGCGCCCAGGACCGCGATCCACGCCGGCGCCGGCGCGTCATCCGCGTTCAAGCGCGTCAACGCTCGAGCTTGGCTCTGGGAACGAGCGCTCGGGCCGTCGTTGCCGAGCGCCTCCAGCCGAGCCAAATTTTCGTTTGCGCGCTCGAGCTCCGCTTGGCGAGGGACGAACACGTGCCGCGATTCGAGCGCAGCGCCGCGAATGGCCTGCCATGCCAAAAACGCGAGCTTCGGTTGTCCTGCGGCCTCCGCGCCCAGCGCCAGCGCCAGCATGCGCTCGTACGCGCGCTGCACATGCGGGGCGCCCGGTGCGTACAGGGTCGCGCCGCGCCGCGCGTGGTCTAGCGAAAGCGCAAGCTCCCCGCGGTCGAACGCGGCGTCACTCGCGGCGAGCTCCGATTCCCCTTCCAGGATCACGCGCGCGCTGAACACCGCGCCGATCAGCACCAGCGAAAACGCGAGTAACGAAAGCCGCTCTCGCCAGCTGCGTCCATTGCTCATAGAAAATCGCGGCGCCGAAACAAGATGCTCGCACAGGCGAGCAACAACACCGACCAAGCCAGCGAGTGCAGCGCGGCCATCCCGAGATAGCTGCCCAGCGACGTGCCCGACGCTTCCCCGGTCAAGAGCGGTCGCGGTGGCACGTACAACATGAGGTTTGGCACCAACTTGGCGAGCACGCCGCCGAAGCTGGCCAGTGTCGGACCAAAGATGCGCGCCGGTAGGCGCGCCAGGGTGTCCGCGCTGCGCCCCACCACGAACAAGCCGAAGGTGAACACCGCGCTCAGAAACGGCGAAGAAAAAGCCGAAAACAAGGTGGCGATCGCGGTCACCAGCGCGACTTCCGACAGCGTGAGCAAGGCCGAGCCGAGCACCACGCGCCGATCGTCCGGCGCTCCGCCGGCGAAGTACGCGCCCGCGAGCAAGATCACGCATGCCCACGGGATGGGTAAATAGCTGCGCAGCCGAGCCTGCCGAAACGCGAGCGCCAGCGCCACCACCGTGACACCGAATGCCGTGGCCAGTGGCGCCGCCGCGGGCCGTCCGGCTTCGATGCCGAGCGCCAACAGCAGCACCCCGGAGTTGGCTGCGATGAACACGGCGAGCGTGAGCACCGTGCCCAAGAATTTCCCGACCAAGTATTCCGTGCGGCGAATCGGACGCGCCAAGATCGGAAAGATCGTCTTCAGCTCGAGCTCGCGATACAAAGAGGTCGCGCCGAGGACCACGGCAACCACGATGCCGTACAGCGAAATCGAAGCGGCCCCGAGATCGCTCACCACGCGCAGGCTGGAGCTCAGCGCAAACGCACCAACCACGAGTGAGTAACCGGCAGTGGCGATCGCCAGCGCAAACAAACCGTGCAAGACGCGTGCACGCACCGCCTCTCGGTAGGTGTTCAGGGCGATGACCTGGATCCGGGCGAGCATTGGAGCTGCTCGCAGTTTGAGCAAACTTGTGCCGTTTTTGCTAGCTCAAAACCCGACCGGCCATCCCGGCATTTCCAATAGCGCCAGCGTGCGCGGCTCGACGAAGACGCGAATTCGACCGGGGGTGCTGAGCACACTGCGCTCGACCGCGTCGCTGAAAAACAGGCTGGTAAGGCCCGGACCGAGGTCGAGCGCGGCAGCCACGGTGATCAAGCTCTTGCCCTGCGCGAACGGCTCGACGCGGAAGAAGCCGAACACATCGCTGATGTCGTGAGGTCTGCTCGCGTCCAACCAGAATCGCAGCTCCGAGCGCGGTGCCGAACGCTCGAGGTGAACGGTGTAGGTCGTGCCCCCGCCGTGAACGAGCTCGACGCGTGCCAAACCGCCACGCACGTCGATCAGGCGAGCACTTTTGGTATGCGGCAGCGCGCTGGGCAGCGTGTTCACGTTGCTGAGCGCGGACAGCACGGCTGCGACCGGCGCGTTGACCAGCGAATAGGAAACCCCGCCGCGGTAGCTACCGCGCTCGGTTTCGAACTGCATGGGGCGCGCGACGACCTCGCCGGCGAGCAGCGCCTGGCGCTCACTCTGAGTCAGCGTGGACGTGAGGCTGCGCGGCGCCGCCTGAGCGCTCGAGCTTGCGCCCAGCAGTGCCAAGAAACCAACGGCCGTCAGCCAATGCGAGGTCTGCATCGTGCTCTCCTGCTGCGGACTTCGCGGAGCGAAGTCAGGAACCCATGCCCGGAACTAGCAAGACTCAAGCCGAAGGCGCCCGACGCTAGCGTGTTTGAGCCAGCGCCGTAAGGCTCGCGATTTTCTCCTTGGATTTCGCGGGCCGAGCGCACTCGCCTTGCACCGGCCGCAACGTTTAGATCGAGTCGGGCGTGACATATACGTCCAGCGACCAAGCTCCCGCGTCCGAGCCATAACCGTCCACTTGTACGTAGTAGTCGCCTTGATCCAGGTGCAGATCGAGAAAACTGCGGCTCGGCGATAGTCCCGCGGCGCAGGCCAAGGGAAGCTCGGTCCCTGGGCAGGTGTCCCCGCTGCGCACGCTGAGCATCGTGGTGTACTTGCTGCCGCCCATGTCGAGCACGACGTGACTGCGCGTCTCGAGCCGCAAATGCAACAGCTGGTCCGGCGCACCGTTCGTCGGTTGGTTGCCCAAGTCACAGCTCGCGTAGAAATCCGCGTGCTGGTTGGCGGTATTGCCTTTGAAGCGCCCGCCGGTCGCCGGAATTTCGAACGGGTCCGAACAATCGTCGGCAAAGGCGACCAGCGCGGTCGGCACGGCCTTGCGGCTGTAGGCCGTCAAGGTCGCGGGGCTGCCGAACGCGCTCTCCACGACCGCTCGATACGAGCCCGCCGGCACGCCATAGGCTTGCGCGCGCACGGGACTGGTCGAAGAAGTGCCGCAGGAAAGCCGCGTTTGTTCGGAACAAGTCGGCGACGCCAAGCTGACGGCCGCGGTATCCTGCGCGGAGATCCTGGCCACGAGCAGCACGTCCGAGGTTTCGCTCAAGGTCAGGGCGTGACTCGAATCCGGCGCTCCCGGAAGACAGCCGAGCTCGACCGTGTCGGCGTGATCGGCCAGCGAAACATCGAGCGTTTGTCCCGCCTCGATCGCGGGCGGGCTGGCGCAACCCTGATCGGGAGGCGGGCTGGTCGCCGCCGATTCCTCCAGCCGCAGTTGCACGTTGCCCGGGCCGCTCGAGGCCACGCCCAAAAAGTATTGTCCGGCCGGCAGCGCGCGCGCAAAAAGCCAGGAAGCCGCCGACCCCGCGTGACAGGTGAGCTCGTCACCCGCGCTCGTGCAGCCCGCGCCGCGGAGCGAGAGCTCGGGCACCCCGTAGTCATCGACCGAGTTCGCGAAGACGCGCACATCGCGCGTTTCATCCAGCGTAAACGAGTACACGAGTTCACCAGATCTGACCGCAATCAGCGGATCGGTGCCGGCTTCCGGATCACAACGGCTGGTCAGATCCGTCGCGCTCTGAGCGAGCACGGCGGTCTGCGAAACGCCCGGCTCGAGCGGGAGCGCGGTGCCACAGGTCTCGTTGAGCGGCGCCGTGGAGGCCGGCAAGAAAGTGACGGCCAACGACAGTTCGGTATCTACCTTGCCCGCGACGTACAGCGGATAGATTCCGGGAGCCAGACCGTACAAGTGCAGGCGCGATACTCCGTCGAAGCTGGGCGAGCAGGTCACCTGCTGGGGCTTGTCGCATTTGTCGGTCGTGGTCGCGAGCGAGACCAAGGAGTCACTGCCGCGAACCACCACGTCCACGTCTTGCGCGTCGCCTTCGGGCACCGTGAGCGCGACCACGACATCGGCCAGATCTTTTCGCTCGGGTGCGCACTTCGTCGGATAGTCGAGATTGGCGGCATCCAAGGACAACGAAGTGAAGCCACTCGCGTCGATGCGCAAAGCATCGCCGCAGGTGTCGTGCGCGGGCGTCGTGCAATCGGACTCGTCGACCTTCCCGTCGCAGTCGTCGTCTTTGCCGTTCCCACACACCTCCTCGGCGTCGCTGTTGACTCTGGGATCGGTGTCGTCGCAATCCCCGCCGCCCTCGCAATTCCAGACCGGGTCCCCGTCCCCGTCGGCGTCCCGCGGCGCGCGTGTGCAGGACTCGGTTTTTTCGACACAGGTGTCGATCGTACACGGGTCCTGATCCGCGCAGGACACCGGGGGACCGGATTTGCAGCCGAGTTTCGGATCGCACAGCTCGTCACCATTGCAATACAGATCGTCGGCGCATTTGCTGTCGTCAGGCAGGTGCCGGCAGCGTTGCAGCTCTTGGTCGCAGTGGTCGCTCGTGCACGGGAAGTCGTCCGCGCATTGCTCGTCGTCGCCACACGGACCGCCCAAGGTGGGATCTTCGTGCATGCCGACGTTCAAGCCGCCGTCGGTTTCTGGCGCACCCGCGGCGCCGGCTTCACTACCTGCGTCTACATGGAAGGGGCTCTTGACCGAGCCACTCCCGCAAGCCGAAATCACACCGGTCAGACCCGATAGCGCGAGCAGTGTAAGCACCAGCGCGCGGAGCGGCTCGAGAATGTCGCGGCTTTCGAGGTTGCGTCCCGTTCCGTTTCGCACTGGGTCCTTGCCGAACGATAGTACGCGGTAGCCGCCGAGTCCCGCTTCGTTCTATGATTCTGAGTACGGTGTCGAAAGATCGCCTCACGCGCCATGAATTGAGCTGGCTGCTCGCCCAAGAAGCGCGCGGTGCGGCTCACGCGCTGCGTGAGGGGGTGAGTCAGCTGAAGCAACCCCCAACCGCCAAGCCCAGCCCGGAAATCAAGATCCTGAGCAGCGCGGGTCACCTGGGGAGTGAGTCGATGCCTCCCGTCGAGAGCAACCTCGACGCCCTGGAGGACGCGATCAACATGCTCAGCGCGCTCAACTCGGGCGCGCGCGGAAAAAAACGACGTGGGCGCATCGACCTGGCTGCCCTGCTGTATGAAGTCGCCCCCAACGCCCGAATCGCCATCGAGCCGGGCGCCGGCACGGAGGTCAACGGCGAAGAGACGGACATGCGGCGCATGTTCCACATGTTGGTCAACCAGGACAGCAGCCCGAACGGTCGAGGCGGACCGTCCGAAGTGGAAATTCGCCGCCAAGGCGAGTGGGTGAAAATCGCAGTTCAACTCGGGCCGGACACGGCCGCAGCCGACGATGTCGAACGCCGCTGGCTGAGCCGCATGGCCACGCGCTATGGCGGACGCGTCGAGCTCGAAGGCGGCACGCAGTCGATCTTTTTGCCTGCCGATGGCGCGAGCGACCAACGTGAAGTCGTCGAGTTACGCAAAGAGCTCGCACAAGCGCAGCAACTCGGGGAAGCGTACGCTCGTGAGCTTGCCGCCGTGGTCACCGCGGGTGATCTTCGTAGCGACATCCCGCCCACAGCCCCGCCCGAGTCCGGCGTCGATCGCCTGGAATTGCTGCAAAATACGGCATCGGCATTGCAGCGCGTGCTGCGCCATTGGCTCGATGGCCTGCGCGCGGACGCGGCCGAACTGCAAAAGCAACTGGGCGAGCAAGCGCCGCTGGCACAGAGCTTCGCGCGGCGCATCGCCGCCGGCGCCGAGCTGCTCGGAGATTTGGGCCTGCTCACCGAGTGTGATCTGAGCGAGCCGGTGCGGCGCGTGGACGCGAGCGAGCTCGCGCGCGAGGCGCTGCAATCGGTGGAGTCGCGCGCGGCGCGCCACGGCGTCGCTTTGACTCCGCGTCTGCCCGCGCAAGCCTCCTTCGAGACCAAGACCTCGCAGCTGCGCGTGCTACTTCGCGCATTGTTGCATCATGCCATCGCGGCCACGCCGCGCGGTGGTGAAGTGTCGCTGTCGATCGTGCCCACTGAAATGGGCCTGCTGCTCAGCGTCGAAGACGGCGGCCCGGTGGTGCCCGAAGCCTCGCGCACGACGGTGATTCAGCACCGCACGGATCCCACGAGTTTCGGGCGGCCGGCGGGTGTCTCATTACTCGTCGCGGACGTGATCGGCACGGTCCTCGGTAGCGGCGTGGGCATGCGTGAAGGCGCACGCAGCGGCCGCGCTGGCAGCGAGAGCGCCGGCGCCGGTGGCAACGAAGTCTGGGCCGTCCTGCGGAATCGCCCGAATTGAGCAGTGCTAGCGGCAATGAGCGCTCTTGGGCTATGCTCGAGCGCAATGCGCATACTCGTCGTTGAGGACCAGGACTCGATCCGCCGTATGATCGAGGCGCTGGTACAAGCGCGCGGTTATGACGTGACCGCGGTCGCCTCGGGCACCAAGGCCCTCGACGTGGCGCTGACCAACCCGCCGCAGTTGGTGCTCCTGGATCTCAATCTGCCCGGCCAATTCGACGGCTTCGAAGTCTGTCGGCGGCTGCGCGCCGACCCGCAGACTGCCAATGTGCCGGTCGTGGTCATCAGCGCGCTGGATGATCAAGAATCGCGCAATCGCGCGACCGAAGCGGGCGCGACGTCTTACTACACCAAGCCCTTCAGCCCGATCGCCTTGCTGAAGGAAATCGAGCGACTGAAGAACTTGACTGGCGCTAGCTAATACAGCGCAGGTGAGTTCAGGTGAAGTATTGCGAGGGGCGCCGCACTAGCGCTCGGCTCACAGCAATTTCAACAGCGACTTGGCGCGCTCTTCGGCGGCGGCAACCAGACCGCGCGACTCGATGCTCGGAATGCGGAGCACCTCGCACAGCTCTTCGATGAGTTGCTTTTCGCTTTGATCTTGTTCGCCGTCGACGAAGCTGATCAAAACCGCGTGCTGCAACAGTAATCGACGCGCGTCCGCGCTCAAATCGTGCAGGGGCACGTCGCTCAGCTTCTTCGGCTCGCGTGCGAACATGCGCACTTCGTGGGCTTCGCTCGGGGAAGCGTCGAAGGCCTGGAGGAGTGCCTCGAGCACCTCTTTTTCCTCCCCTGCCATGCGGCCGTCGGCCCACGCCACGCTCACGAGCCCTTTCAGAATCGCCAAGTTCTGAATGTGCATTGCGCTCGACGGTGCCAGATCTCGCCTAGCGGATCAAGGCTGCGAAAGGCGCGGGAGTCAGGTCGAGGTCAGCCATCTCTTTGATGGCGCGAGACAAGCCGCGGCCGTCGCCCGGCTCCGGCTCGGCCACGTGAAAGGTGCTCAGGAGCTCGCTCAAGTCGCTCTTTTTCGACTGGACTATGGCCACTCCGGGAGCGAGCGGCTCCACCTCCGGCATGAGCTCGGTGTGATCCTCGCGTGCCTCCTCTGGCTGCTCGGACGCGTGTGCCGCCGCATGCGCGTCTGCCGCGTCTGCCGGCGGTGACGAGGCTGGGGCGAGACTCGCCGCGAGGCTCAGCTGCGCGATCTGCTCGGGCGAAAGGACCGGCAATTCTGTGGCCAGAGTTCCCAAGGTGGGAGTCTGCGGGAGCGGCTCGGTCTCAGCGCCGAGCGGCTTTGGTAAGAGATCGAGCCACGGGCGCAGCGTTTTACGCAAGATGACCGGCTCGGGCACGGTGCGTGCCTCGATCGGAGCGTCGAGCATGCTGTCGACCAGAGGTGGTTCGCAGCTGAGCTCACCCTCGCTTTCGATCTCGATCTCACCCTCGCCCCCCTCGCCCTCGATCTCACCCTCATCCGCCTCACTCGCTGCGAGCGGCACGGGCTGGACCTCGACCGCCCGCATTACGGTTGGCGCGGCGCTCGAATCGACCTCGTCGGTTGCGAATTCAACGTCGATATCGAGCAGCAATTCCGGCTCGGCCTCAGCCGCTGCCGTGTCCATCACGGGCGCGGCCAACGGCGCAGGCACGGGCCGAACGGCGAGCGCGGACGTCAACGCATCGCTTTCGACGAACTGCGGAGGCGCCGGCAGCTCTTCACACAGCGCGCTGAGAACGCCGTCCAGTTGGGTCTGCCCAATCGCGGTCAGCGGCACCGACTGCACCGCGCTCGCGCGCGCCGGGGTCTCGAGCTCTTGCTCGACGTCCACCGCGGGTTCTGCTGCTGCGTCCGACTCGCACAGCTCGGCGATGAGCGGTGCAGCGCTCGACTCGACCGCCTCGACCACCGCCGGCGACGAATCGGGGCCAGCGAGCTCCGTGGGCGGCGTGGCCGGTACCGCAGGCTTGGCCGGCGCAAGCGGCTGAGCAATGAGCGCTGCCGCGCTTTCCGCGGCTTTCGGCGGCTCGTCTTCAGGCAAATTGCCGCTCTGAAGCGCGCGCGTCGTCTCGCGATGCAAGCGCGAAAGCGCACGCCGCGCGGCGGAGCGATTGACGGGGATCAAAGCGGCTTCCAGCTCACGCACGAGCGATGCGAGACCCACCGGGGCCGTTCGCCGACTGGCGCGCGTGAGCGCGGCGCTCCCCGAGCTCGCCACGAGCAGCAATTGATCCAGCGCGCCGCGCAGGGACAGCTCCGCGTCCTCTTCCGAGCTGGCCCGGCCGGCCAGCACGCGTAGCGCCCCATCTTCGCTCAGCTGAACTTCTTCGGCCTGGACCAGTCGAGGAGCCTGCAGCACTTGGTCGGCAATCGCCAACACCAAGTAGCCCGCGCTTTCGCCTGCCAAGGGAGCGCGATGCGCGCGCGCCGCTCGTTTGACCTCGGAAAGTGTGACGCTCATTCCTTCACCCTCCTCGAACCGGGACGCCGCGCTCGGCCAGGTAGCGCTTCGCTTGTCCGACCGTGTACTCACCATCGTGAAAGATCGAGGCTGCGAGCGCCGCGTCCGCGCCGCCTTCCGCCAGCCCTTCTCTCAAATGTTCGAGATTGCCCACGCCACCCGAGGCGATCACCGGGATCTCGACCGCGGCGGTCAGCGCGCGGAGCAGCTCCAAATCATAGCCGGCTCGGGTGCCGTCGCGATCCATGCTGGTGAGTAGGATCTCACCGGCGCCCAGCTGTGCGCCGCGGCGCGCCCAAGCCACTGGGTCGAGGCCCGTGCCGCGCCGCCCGCCATGGGTGAACACTTCATAGCTACCATCGGCATTCCGCTTGGCGTCGATGGCCAAAACGAGCACCTGTCGGCCCCAGGCGCTGGTGATCGCCGAAATCAGCTCTGGATCCGCGACGGCAGAGGAATTGACGCTCACCTTGTCTGCACCGGCGTCGAGCAGAGCCTTCACGTCGGCCGGGGAGCGCACGCCGCCGCCCACGGTGACGGGCGCGAACACCACGTCGGCCGTCCGCTCCACCACGTGCAGCAACGCGCCGCGCGCCTCGATCGACGCCGTAATGTCCAAAAATGTAATCTCATCGGCGCCTTCGGCATCGTAGCGGCGAGCGCACTCCACCGGGTCCCCGGCGTCGCGAAGACCAACGAAATTGACGCCCTTTACGACGCGTCCGTCGCGAACGTCGAGGCACGGGATGATGCGTTTGGCGAGCATGAGACTCGAGTCTCCTCTCCCTTAGGGGAAAAGGGCGGAATGGGACAAAGACCTTGCAATCGGGGTATGCACGAGCCCTTGGTCGCGGGGGTGCATCCGGGGTTATAGTGCGCGCGATGAGGCTATGCCCGCACTGCGGAACGCGAAATCCCCCGGAAGCGACCGGGTGCGCGAGCTGCGGTAAGCCAATTGCTTCCCTGAGCCAGACGGTCGTCGGTTTTTCGCCCCCGGCGCCGGAGAACCGCTTTCGCGGCACGATGATCGGCATGGCACCGCCGCCGGGCATGTCGCCGGCCCCAGCCCCCGGGACTGCCACCGAACCCGGGCCGGTGTCAGCGGTCGCGCCCCCCGTGCCGCCTGCCTCCCCCGCGCCGCGGCCCGCGCTCGGCGGACTCGCGCCGCGAGCGCAGGGCGCCCTGCAGAAGACGATGGTCGGCATCGCCCCGCTCGGCCCCGGCGGCGAAGCCCCTGCCGGGCGTCCATCCGCGACGCCGTCGATTCCCGCGGAGACGGCAGAGGGGCGCGGTTACCCCACGCCCCCACCGCCCCCGGCCGAGGAGACCGCCGCCGGGCTCGGGCCGAGCGGCACCGTTGCGCTCCCGAGCCACCCAAAGCTCGCTTCTCATCAAAAGACAGTACTCGGGGTCGCTCGACCCGGCATTGCACCGTTGAATCCGGGGCAAGCCAAGCCGGCGCCCGCGGTCGCCGCTCCCCCGGATGCGCCTGTGCCCGGAGCCGGCGCGGGCTCGGGCGGATATCCGGCGGCGGCAATGGCCTCGGGACGGGCGACGGCCCCGCTGCTGAACCCCGTCCCGGGCCCCTCGGCCCATGCACCTCAGACGCGCACGCTGCGCACCGACCCGGCGCCCAAACAAGGTATTCCCGCGCTCGCGGCCGTGGCCATGGTCGGCGCCGCCGGACTCTTTGCCGCGGCAGCCGTGGTCTGGCTCTTCTACCGCGGCCACGGCTCGATCGAGGCTCGCGCGACCGCGCTCGCCGACGGCAAAGAACAGCTCGAGCTCACTTGCTCGGCCTGCGATGACGGCACCGTGGTTCGACTCGACGCGGCCAACGCGACATTCGCGGGGCATCACGCGAGCCTGCCGCTGACCCGCCCGCTCAAGGTCGGCGAAAACCCGATGACGCTCACGCTGGTCACCGCCCGCGGCAAGCAGAGCTTCGTCGACATCTCGGTGCCGATCGCCTATCGCGTGCGCGGTGATACCAGCGGCCTCGACGCGCCGACCCCGGAGTTACGCGTGTTGGTCAGTGCCCTCGCCGGCTCGACCGTGAACGTCGACGGCAAGTCCGTGACGCTCAACGCCGAGGGTGAAGGCCGCTACGTGCTCGACGTCAGCGCCGAGGTCACTGGCCTCGATGCCTCGGTGAAGACCCTCGAACGGAGGCTGCCGTACGTCGTCACACCCCCGAACGGCTCGCCGCAAACCGGCAGCGTGAGCCTGCAGGCGGGGATCACGCCGCTGGTCATCGACGCACCCGGGCCCGCGGTGTTGCTCGAGGCGCCGAATTTCGTGCTCGCAGGTCGCACGGCCAAGGGCGGCACGCTCACCGTCAGCGACCGTCCGATCACCGTCGATCCCGCCGGCCGATTCGCGCAAATGATGAATGTCTCGGCGCCCGGCGAAACCACGATTGTCGTCCGCGCGACGAGCAAGGACACCGCGCCGCGACTCTTCCCCCTGCGCGTGAAGCGGGTCGACAGCCTTGCGCGCGAAGCCGAGCGCGTGCGTCAGCGCGCTACCAGTAACTACGCCGCGATCGCCGACCAGGCGGAGACCAAGCGCGGCTGGGCCGTTGCGCTCGACGGTCTCAGCGTGGATGCGCGCACGGAAAACTACAACACGTTGGTGGTGATGGATGTGCAAAGCGGTTGTCCGCACGCCCCCTGCCTTGCGCGCATCACGTACGGTGCACCGTACAGCTTGTCTCCGGGCGAGAAGTTCAGCGCCTTCGGCGAAGTCCTGGGCTTGGTCGAAGGCCCGCGTTCGGGCAGTCGGATCCCGGAAATCCGCGCAGACTTCTTGCTCAAGGGCGGAAAGTGAAACGCCCGCGGGCGACACCGCTCGCGCTGGTTGCGTGCTCACTCGCACTTGCGAGCGCACTTGCGAGCGCGCCCTCGCGTGCGCGTGACGCGCGGCGCGTGCAGCGCGTGGTCATCGGTCGCGGCTCGGCGCTCGCGGGTTGCGAAGGCATCGATGCCAGCAACGACAACCGCACCCGCACGACCTTTCCTGCGGCACCACGTCTGGCTTTTCGCACGCGCTTGGCGGGCGGGATCGGACAAGCACCGGCGAGTGACACGCACGGCAACTTGATCGTGGTCCACAGCGAGCCGCGTCTTTCGAAGCTCGACGAAAGCGGTCGGCTGCTCTGGTCGGAGCGGTTGGCGAGCGAAGCAAGCTCTGCACCGGTGTTGACCAGCGCCGGCAAGATCTTGGTCGTCACGCGCGACGGCGAAGCGCAGCTCTATTCGCCTCTCGGCAAACTGCTGGCCAAACGCACGCTTTCGCTTGCGGATCCACGGCGGCGCAGCTTGGCCATCCCTACTGAAAGCGGCGGCGCTGCGGTGGCGAGCGGCAGCGATTTGGTCGAGCTCGACGAGCGCGCTGCCCCCGTCCGCCAGCTGCACGCAAACGGCAATCTCAGCACGATCGCCGAAACGGACGCCGGGCTGCTCGCGATCAGCGACAACGGCAGCGTGCAGCTGGCGCGCGCAACCGGCGCGCTCGAGCTGATCGGCAGCTTCGAAGGCAGCGTGCCGGAAGGCGCGGCTGTCGCGTTTGGCCAAGTGTTCGCAGTGGTCGACGGGCATCGCTGGGCGGCGCTGGATCTGGCGACCGGGCATGTCTCGACGCTGGCCAACGAGCCCAGCCTCACCTTGAGCGGTCCCGTCGCGTTGCTCGAAGCTCCTGCGGCTGCACTGGTCGCGGCCGGTGGATTCGTGTCCACGCGCGCACGAGACGGCAGCGAGCTTTCGCGCGTCGCGCTCAATGCCTCGGGACAAGCCTTCGATCCCGCGCTGCGTGGCCTACGCCCGGCGCTCGTGATCAGTGATCAGCGCGGCACGCTCGCGGCCACGCAGAGCGGCAACGACGCGCTGCTCGTACCCGCGGGCGGCACTGCGCTGCGGCTCGAAGAGACGAACTGCCTCGATCCTTTTCGCCCGACGCCGCTGCCGAAAGGCATCGTGTTCGCGTGTCGCTCGGGTCAGTTGTTCGGCTTCAGTGATACAGCGCCGTGAAGGAGAGGGTCGCGGCGCCCAGCGACGCCCGGTACGCGACGCCTGCGTCATCCTCACGAGTGACGCTGCCCATGAAACGCAGCATGCCGCCGAGCGACCACTGCGGGCCGACCCAAAAATCATAGCCTCCGAAGGCCTGTAGTCCGAAGCCGCCGCCATTGAATTCGCGCGTGCTGTCTTGGACTTTGGCCGCGCCGCTGGCCAGGCCGAGCGCCCCTCCGAAGTGCAGCCCGCGCTGCGGATCCGGAAAGACATCCACGAAATAGCCGAGCAGTCCGCTGCTCGCCGCGACGTCACCCGAGACGCGATGACCGTCGACGCTGCGTTGCGAGCTGGCGAGTCCGAGCGCCGAAAGCGTCGCGCCCATCGCCAGCCCCGGAATGGGCGTGCCGCCCAGCCAAACGTCGAAGGCTCCCCCGCCCGCCCAAAAGCTGTAGTCACCGATGCTGCTCGAGTCCGATGAGACCGATGCACCGCCGAGCGCCAGGCCGAGCCCGAGACGCAAGTAGAACCCGTCGTGCACTTGAACCCCCCGCAGGCGCGCGGGGATTGCCGGGAGATCACTGCCAGGAGCGCCGGGAGGAACCGATGACCCGGCGCGCGTCGCCGGCGCGTTCGCCGGCTGCGCCGCGGGGACCGAGCTCGATGGAGGGGGCGGCGGTGGCAATGCGCCAGTCGGGACCCCGCTCGTGGGAGGAGGTGGCGCAGGCAGGGCGCTTTCCGGGGACGCAGGGCTGGTCTCCGCTGCCCGAGCAACAGCCGGAACGGCATACGAAATTGCAGTCGCCAGGCAAAAACCCAAGCGCATCACTCGCTTGCCCTGGCGATGACCGACGACCGCGCCTATACTAGCGGGGCGTCGCGCGCTGGAATGCTCGGATCCACATTGCAGCATCGGCCCGCCGGCGCAGAGGAAACCCATCGGATGATTTCAATCACAACGCTGGCCGCTGACAAAGTTAAAGAGATTTCGAAGTCGGAGGGGCTCGAAGGCCAAGGCCTCCGCTTGCGCGTGATTGGCGGCGGCTGCGCCGGTTTCCAGTACGATCTCTACTTCGAAGAGAAACCCACCGATCTGGACGAATTGTTCGAATCGAACGGGATCAAGCTGTTCGTCGACCCACTCAGCTATCAGTACCTGGACGGCACGGAGATCGACTACGTCGAGGGTGCCAACGGCTCCGGCTTCAAGTTCGGCAACCCCAACGTCTCCGGGACGTGCGGTTGCGGCTCGTCGTTCCAAGCCTGAGTTCGAAAGTATCTGCGCGCGGCTGGTCCGTGCCAGGCAACCCTGCCTGCTCGTCTCACTGACCAGCCAGCGCTGCAGCGCTGAACACAGCCCGCGCCTCGTGGCTGCTGCGCGCTGCCCGATTGTGGCGGATCTGCAACGGTTACACGGACACAGTGTTTGGCAGCTTGGACAATACACGCCGCCTCGCCGGTAATGTGCCCGTACGTCCAGGTGCCTTTGCCCAGCGTACGAACTTGGGCGTTTAACAAATCTTAGCGGAACCGCGCACATACCTGGCGCGTAGGCGTAGGTGCGAGTTCAGCGCTTCGACTCGAGCTCGAGGGGGGCGCGGCTCGTGCTCCCGTGTTTGTCCAGGACTGAAACTAGACGAAGGGAACCGAGAAGTACCATGGCCCGCCAATCCGACCCCTCCCTGACGTTCTACATCACCGCGGTACATTCCTATCCGCAGCTTTCGCGCGAAGAAGAGCAGGCGCTCACCGCTCGCTGGCTCGACCAAAAGGACGAAGTCGCGCGCGAAGAGCTGGTACGCGCTCACCTGCGCTATGTCGTGGCGATCGCGCTCAAGTACCGCCGCTATGGCTTGCCGCTCGGGGAGCTGGTGGCTGAGGGCAACTTCGGCGTCGTGCATGCGTTGCAGAAATTCGACAGCAGCCGCGGCACGCGCTTCGTCACCTACGCCGCGTATTGGATTCGCGCGTATATCCTCAACCACATCATTCGTTCGTGGAGCCTGGTCGGCGTGGGGTCGGGCGCGCTTCGTTCGAAAATGTTCTTCAAGCTCCGCCGTGAGCGCGTGCGCATCACCAACCTCGTGGGTGATGGCGATCAGGCCGACGAGCTGCTCGCCAAGGCGCTCGATGTGCCCAAATCGAAGGTCATGTCGATGGTGCGGCGCTTGGAAGCGCGCGACGTATCACTCGACGCCAAGGTGTACGACGACTCGGCGACCACGCTCGGCGACACTCTGGCGGCCGCCGAGGTCAACCAAGAAGACGGCTTGGTCGGCTCCGAGGTGGGCGGCTACGTGCGCGACGCAGTGCAAACGGCGCTCACCGGCCTCGATCAACGCGAGCGCTACATCGTCGAAAACCGGCTGATGGCCGACAACGAAGACGAGATGTCACTCGCCGAGATCGGCCGGCGCTTGGGTGTGTCGCGCGAACGAGCGCGGCAACTCGAGGCGCGCGCCAAAAAGAAGCTGAAGACCCGCATCACCGAGCTTTCGCGCGGCAACGGCTGGCTGGACGTGCACGACGCAGCCTGATCGGCCCCCCCTTCCCCGAGGCCAGCCTCGCCAACGATCTGCTTGCACGGGCGGCATGCTGCACCTAAGCTCCCGCCCGTTGCCGCATCTCAGGCGATCGCGGGTCCGTCTCAACGACGAGCCCGAGGAAAGTCCGGGCTCCACAAGGCAGGATGCCGGGTAACGCCCGGTGAGGGAAACCTCGAGGAAAGTGCCACAGAAAATCAGACCGCCCGCATCGCTTCTGGCGATCGTGGGTAAGGGTGAAAAGGTGGAGTAAGAGCCCACCGCGCAGCCGGTAACGGTTGCGGCACGGCAAACCCCATCCGGAGCAAGGCCACGTAGAGGGGCGTTCGAGGGCTGCCCGCCCGAGCCCCTGGGTAGGCTGCATGAGGCGTTCGGTAACGAGCGTCCCAGAGGAATGACCGCCAGCACGCCGAGGGTGACCGAAGCGTGCGACAGAACCCGGCTTACGAGAAGCGGCAACCACACCTCGAGGGGTCATCCCTCCGGGTGTGCTTTATTGGGTCATTGGGCTGCGAACACGAACGGCACGTTGACGGTGGTCGTGTCCCCGGATGGAGGAAACTGCCAGCCCCGAACGCGGCTCGAGATGCACTGGGAAAGGCCGCGGTACCCCTTCGGATCCCCGCCGTTGACCACGGCATTGGACACGCTGCCGCTCGGAAGGACAGTAATAGCGACGCTGACGCGCGCAGTCGTGGGCGCGTCTTTGTCGCGCGTGTCGAGCGCGGGTTGCCAACAGGCGCGTTTGACGCTGCCCGTGTAGTGGGACACGGTGCTTTGGATCTGCGCGCCGTCCAGCTGCCCGCCGCCGGACGGGGTGCCAGAAGGCCCAGAGCCGTCTGGACCACGACCTGGGCCGGGCGCGAGCCCTTGCAAGCCCTTCAGCCCGCTGATGCCCTTGTCTGATTCGGCGGTGCTGGCGGTCGCGGTCGCGCTCTTGGCAGTCTGCGGGCGCTTGATGGCATTTTTCGCATCCGCCGGCGCGTTCGCGTTGTCGATCACGGCCACGCTGGCTTCTGGGGCAGCCACGACGCCACCGCTGGCGGCGCCCGGCACCACGCGATCGACATACTTGACCACTTCCACGGTCTTGCTGCCCTTGTTGAAGAACACGAAGCCCATGGTGAGGCCGAACATCAGCGCGATCGCGATTGCGATCCACGCGGCGGGCGACGTGCCGGCGCGCCGCGGAACACCCGCGGCCACGAGCTCGTCCGTGACGACGGCTGCGCCCGTGACGCCATTGGCGGCGCCTGCGTACGCTTCGACTTCGGGGCTCGACGTTGCGGGGATCGCGACCGCACTGGTGGGACTCGGCGTGTTGCCCGAGATGATGGCAGCAGCCGTCACGGGAGGGGTGAACGGAGTCAGCGATGCGCGAACACTGGAGAGGCTCTCGTCCACGATCGCAGACAGCTCTGGAAAGGTGCCGAGCGGGCGCCAATCCTCGAAGCCGTCGCGCCACACGAGGGATTCACGATTGACCGAGCCGGAGGCTGCTTTCGAGCGCAGCTCGCTCAAGCGGATCGGACCGACGGGCACCCCGTTGATGCCCACGAACCACTCGTCCGCGGGCATGCTCAACGAATCTGGGCTGGCGGTGTCGCTTGCACCACCGCTCGCTGCCTCGCTCGCCCCGCCCACCGCGAGCGAGAATGCGCCGGCGAGCGCCCCCACGTCGGCGATGCGCGTGCGCTCTTCTTCTTCGGGAACGAATGCGCTTGCTGGAGCTGGAGCTGGAGCAGGCGCGGGCTTCGCGACGTTCGCAGTGGACTTCGGTGCGGCGGGCAAAGGCGATGCGGTTGCGCTCTCTGGAAGCGTGCGCTTATCCCCCTTCAGCCCGAGGGCGGCGCCACTGAGCGGATTGGATGCCGGCTTCTGAGGCGAGGACTGGGACGCCGGGGCCTTGGGAGCAGCCGCAGCCGGAGCAGCAGGAGCCGCTGCGGCGCGCGGCGGAGCCACGGGAGCCGGAGCAGCAGGAGCCGGAGCAGGCGCTACCGGAGCCTTGGCGGTGCTCGGAGTAGGCGCCGGCTTGGGCGCAGTCGGACGAGCGCCGACCACGGGGATCTTCTTCACTTCAGGCCGCTGAGCAGACAGTGGTGACCGCGTCGAAGACGGCGCGCTCGGCGGGGTCGGTGCACCTTTCGAGACGGCCGCCGGCCGGGGCGACCCCACGGCAGAGGGCGGCGGGGAGGGCGTCAGGTCAGCTGGCGGCGGGGGTTGCACCGGGAGCGGCGCCGCAGAAACGTCGCTCAGCGCGTCGATCGCGGCAGGCGGCGGCTCGCTCCCAGGAAGCGCGTCACCCAGCCCCGGTACGCTCGAGACCTGAATCACGTAGCCGCACTTGCGGCACTTCATGCGAACAGAGCGACCAGCAACCTTCTCGTCGCCGATCTGGTATTTCGCTTTGCAGCTGGGGCAGAGGAACTTCATTCAGCTGAGCGCCGCATCAATCAAAACAAACGGTTCGAGGTTTACGGAGATTAACCCGAGCACGGCCCAGGCGCGAAAGCTCTTTCACAGGAGGTTCAACAAGTGTTCTTTGATCGAAAGGCGGGTCGCCTCGTCCGCGGCCAGTGTGAGCGCTCTTTCCCAAGTTTCCACGGCTTTATTTCGGAACCCCGCCTTTTGGTAAAGAATGGCCAGGTTCTTAACCGCTGCAAAGTGGTGGGAGTTGATTTTGACGGCGGTTTCGAGCTCGCTGATTGCGTCGTACACCTGCCCCTTCTTGCCGTACAGTAGCCCGAGGTGAAAGTGTAGACGGTAGGCCAGGGGGTCGATACCGACCCCCCTCACTAGGTGCGCGATCGCCTCGTCCAGCCGACCGGCTTTGTACGCCGCAACGCCTGAATTCAGCGCTTCTTCCGCTTCGCCCGATACATCCGGACGCTGCTCTTGGGCCTGGCCCGGGCTGAGGCAAGCATCGACCGCAGCCACTACTTCCGCGATCTTGAAAGGTTTTTCGATGAAGTAGTCGACGCCGCAGCTCTGCTTGAGATCTTCGGCGTAGCGCCAGCCGCGGTATACAGCGCTGACCATGATGATGGGGATGTGCCCGTAGCGTTGGCTGCCCTTGATGCGGCGGGCGATCTCGAAGCCGTGCACTTCCGGCAGCATCGCGTCGAGCACGATCAAGTCGGGCGCGTATTCTTTCACCACCCGGAGCGCTTGATGTCCCCGTTCCGCCTCGAGCACGCGATGCCCCTTATGTGACAGGAGCTTGCTCAGCATTTTCCGGATCTCGGCCTCGTCGTCGATGATCAAGATCGTCTTGGTGCCGTCCGGCGGGCGCACCGTCGGCGCATCGCCGGGCAGCTCGGTCACCACGCTCAGCTCGCGCGAAGTATCGCCAAACTCGCTCTCTTCGATGTCCTCCGAGCGCGAGATGGCGGACGCTGCATCGTCGATCACCAGGCCCGGGGCTTCGAGCGTGCGACCGCTGGCGCTCGCTTGCGAGGACAGCGCTCCGAAATCGAGCGGGCCCGAGGGCTCGGACGTGAGCGCGTTCCCCTCGCGGTCGAGGTTGAGCTTGGACAGCACTTCCGCAGGGCAATTCGGGCCGATGTAGTAGGCATCGCCGCGAGCCTTGTGGCCGTACGCGAGCTTGATCACTCGCGTCAGCGCGCCGTCGAGCGCGACGTACGGGTAGACTTTCTTACCCGTCACGAACTCGAGCTCGTCGATCACTTTCTTTTCGCGTGGATTGCCCATCGCGACGAACAAGCGATCATCGCGGACGAGCACCGGAAGGATCAGATGCTTTTCGGCGATCTCGCGCGGCAAGAGCTCGAGATCATCGAGCTTGAGGCAGACCTGCGTCAGATCGATGCCGGGGATGCCGTACTGTTCGCTCAAGCCCTTGAGCGCTGCGACATCGCTGATCGTGCCGTCCGCGGCGAGCCGTGAGGCAAGTCTTTCCCCCTTCTGCTCGGACAGGGCGCGAGCCAGCTGCTCGGGAGTGAGCGCCCGCTGTCGCAGCAGGATTTTACCGATCTGCTTCTTCTCGCTCATCCGAAACTTCGATTATTCATGAGACAGCCGCGGATCTCGATGGAAAACGCCGTTCGGGCCGGAGTTTCACCGCTCCGGGCCTCGGTCTCACGAAGTTTGGGCGCTCCGCGCGTCGGTCTCGGGAGTTTGGGCGCTCCGCGCGTCGGTCTCAGGAGTTTGGGCGCTCCGCGCCCAAAGCGCGAGATTTTTTGCGGACCACTCGGCAAAATCGCCTCGCAGGATGGCGGCCCTCGCCGCCGCCATCAGACGGCCATAAAAGTGCAAGTTGTGCTGGCTCAGCAGACTCAAGCCCAGGATCTCGCTCTGCAGGTACAAATGGCGCAAGTAGGCGCGCGAGTAGGGCACGCGGCAAGCTCCACACGCGCAATCTTCCTCGAGCGGGCGCGCGTCGTCGCGGTAGCGTGAGTTCTTGATCGTGATCTTGCCGCCCCAGGTGAAGACTTGGCCGTTTCGGGCGTTGCGCGTGGGGATCACGCAATCGAACATGTCGATACCGCAGCCCACGGCGGTCAGGATATCGCTCGGCATACCCACGCCCATCAAATAACGCGGGCGGTCCTGTGGTAGCGCCGGGGCTACCTGCGCCAGTGCGCGGTACATGTCCGGAATCGGCTCACCGACGCTGAAGCCGCCGAGCGCGAGCCCGTCGAAAGGCAGCTTGGCCAACGCTTCGATGTGCGACAGCCGAAGCTCGACGTCGGTACCGCCTTGAACGATGCCGAAGACGCCTTGTTTCGGCGCACGCGCGGCCAGGCAGCGCTCCGCCCAGCGCGTGGTGCGCTCGACGGCTTCGACCAGCACGGGCCGCGGCGAACCGCCGGGCGGACACACGTCCAACTGCATGGCGATATCCGAACCGAGCAGGCCCTGCACGCGCATGGCCTCTTCCGGCGTGAGCAGCATCCTCTTGCCGTCGAGATGCGAAGCAAACTCGAAGCCGTTTTCACTGGCGCGCATGTTCTTGGCCAATGAAAACGCCTGAAACCCACCCGAGTCGGTCACGATCGTGTGCGGCCAGCGCGCAAAACCGTGCAGCCCACCGAACTCCGCGACCAGCTCTGGACCAGGGCGGATCCACAGGTGGTACGTGTTCATGATCTGCATCTTCGCGCCGGTCGCCAACACCTCTTCGACGGAGACTCCTTTGACCACCGATTGCGTGCCGACCGGCATGAATGCAGGAGTCGGCACCTCACCGTGCGCAGAAGTCAGAACGCCGGTGCGCGCCTGACCGCACCACTTGTCGATGCGCAGCGAAATCAAGCGCGCCTCTTTGGGATCCACATCGCATCTCCGTAAGAAAGAAAGCGGTAGCGTGCCGCCACCGCGTGCCGATACGCAGACATCACCGCGTCGTGGCCAGCGAAGGCCGAGACCAACGCCAGCAGTGTGCTCTGCGGCACGTGAAAATTCGTGAGCAACGCGTCCACCACCTGAAAGCGGTACCCGGGTTGAATCAACAGCCGCGTCTCACCGTGGCTAGCGCGAACTTCTCCGGGTCGCGCCGGGTCGGCCGCGCTCTCCAAGGCGCGCACGACGGTCGTGCCCACGGCCACGATCGGCGCGTTTCGCTCACGCGCGGCGCGCACCGCCTGCACCAACTCCGGGCCGAGCGCGAAGGTCTCGGCGTGCATCGGATGATCATCCAGGTCGAGGGCGGTCACGGCGCGAAAGGTAGCGAGGCCAATTTCGAGCTCGAGCCGCCCAATTTCCACGTGTCTTTCGCGCAGGCGTTCGAACAATTCCGGCGTGAAATGCAGGCCCGCGGTGGGCGCGGCGGCGGAGGCCGTGCGCCTGGCATACACGGTCTGATAGCGCTCCAGATCGACGACCTCGTCCGAGCGTCGCATGTACGGGGGTAGCGGCAGATGGCCGCGCTGCTCCAAGACGCGTTCGAAGTCCGCGCCGGCCGCGTCGACCGCCACCAGCAAGGTTCCTTCGGGCGACTTGTGCAACACCTCGATCCGGATCTCTTCCCACTCGATGCGCGTGCCCACGCGCAGTGGCTTACTGGCGCGGCCAATCGCTTCCCAGCGCTCACGACCATCGGCTTCATCGCCACCAGCAGGCGCCAGAGCCACACGCCGCGTGAAGAGCAACTCGATCCGTCCACCACTCCCCTGCCTCGTGCCGAAGATGCGCGCTCGCCGCACGCGCGTGTCGTTGACGACCAGTAGCGCACGCTCGGGGATCAAGTGCGCCAGGTCTTCGACCCGCCCGTCTCGCAGCGTGTCGCCATCCAAAATCAAGAGCCGCGCGCCGTCACGACGTTCGGTCGGGTGCGCTGCAATCAGCGCCTCCGGCAGCTCGTAATCCAGGTCCGCGGTTTTCACGCGCGGAAACAAGCAGATCTATCGGCAGAACGCCAGCTCGGGCCGACAGATTCGAGAGATCGGCCGGGCGACGACCAGGCCGCAGCGGGACCGGCGCTAGCGATTCTCGAACGTGATGCCGAGCCGCGTCATCTTCCGCCACAGCGTGGTGGGGCTGATATCCAGGGCTTCCGCGGCGCGTTCACGGCTGCCGTCGCAGGCTCGCAGCGCCGCCTCCAACGCTTGGCGCTCCGATTCGTCCACGATATCGGCCAGGGTCTTGCCCGGAGCGCGACCGGTCTTGCGCGGGACCTCCGGCAGCACGTCATCGACCGTGATCAGCCCGCCGGAGCAAAGCGCGACGGACTGCTCGATCAAATTCTCGAGCTCCCGCACGTTGCCTGGGAAATCATAGGCGATGAGCTTATCCATCACGCCCTCCGCGGGCTTGGCGCGGGTGTTCATCTTGCGGTTGTACTTGTCCAGGAAGAACTCGACCAAGAGCGGAATGTCCTCGCGGCGTTCTCGCAGAGGCGGCAGATGAAAGCGCGCGACGTTCAGGCGATAGTAGAGATCCTGGCGAAACCGACGCTCTTCCACGGCCAGGCTCAGATCGACGTTGGTCGCGGCCACCACGCGGATGTCGATCGCGATTGGCTTGTTCTCACCCACCCGCCGCACCTCACCCTCTTGAATCGAGCGCAAGAGCTTGGCCTGGAAGCTGGGCGTGGTCTCCGCGATCTCGTCGAAGAAGAAGGTCCCGCCGTCGGCCTCCTCGAATAGCCCTTTGCGCGCGGAGACCGCGCCCGTGAACGCTCCGCGCGCGTGCCCGAACAGCTCGCTCTCCAGCAAGGTTTCGCTGATCGCCGCGCAGTTCACGGTCACGAAGGGGCGGTGTGCGCGCTTGCTGTTGGCGTGCACGGCGCGCGCGACCAGCTCCTTGCCGGTGCCGCTCTCGCCGGTAATCAGCACGATCGCGTCGGTCGGTGCGATCTTCACCACGCGCGTCAGCACGTCGCGGATCGACTGCGAACGGCCGATGATCTTCTCCAGGTGGTAGCGCTCCTTGAATTCTTGGGCGAATGCCTGGACCTGGCCGTGAAGGCGACGGCTCTCGAACGCCTTCGACACTTTCACGATCAGCTCTTGTTCGCTGAACGGCTTCTGAATGTAGTCGAACGCGCCCACGCGCATGGCTTCGACCGCGCTCTCGATGGTGCCGTAGGCGGTCATCACGATCACCTCGGTCATCGGCTGCTTCTCTTTGGTCGCGCGCAGCACGTCGATGCCGTCGAACTCCCCCATGCGCAGATCGGTGATCACGACGTCGTACGCGCCGGTGGCTCCGAGCTCACGCCCCTGCGCGCCGTCTGCCGCCTCATCGACCTCATAGCCACCGCCACGCAGCATCATCGCTAGCGTCGTGCGCATGTTGCGTTGGTCGTCGACGACGAGAATCTTACCCATGCTATTGCCGAATCAGTAACCCTAGCGAAGACTCTAGCGCACGGATCCAGGGAAGCACACCGCTGTCCTGGCCTCGATCCACGCTAGCCGCTTCCTTCTGTCACCGTCACCGTCTCACCGTTACCCGCGCACACCCGCGCGCGCACCGTCACAAGTGCACGCTTTCGGCGGGAATATGCCGGCGCTACCGGCTCTCTGGAATCTCGGGGGCGGCGCGCCCAAGGGCGCGAAACGGCCCGCCGGCTCGCCGCGAACGCCAGCTCAACGCATGAAAAGCAACACGAACAAGGCGATTGCCAAGCCCGTCAGTCCTATCGCATAGCCGAGCACGCTCGCCGTGCTCAACCGAGGCTCGCTCGCCTTGGCCGCAAACGCCATGTCCGGCTGACTCACGCCTGCGTGCCGCCGGGACGCGCCGAACGCGCTCGGCGAACTGGCCGATGAGGCCGATGAGGCCGATGAGGCCGATGAGGGTGAGCTCAGCCCGCTCGCACCCGTGCCGGTCACGCTGCTGACACCGCTGGCCGTGATGCGATCCTTGCCGGTCGGAGTGAAGGCCGGATCATTGGGCAAGAGCTGCGTGGTCGGGCCGCTACCAGTGCTCAGCGCCCTCAGCGAGGCACGCACGGCCTTGCGGCGCTGTTCGATACGCTCACCCAGCACCCGCTTCAGGATCCCGGCCACGCCGCTCCGCGGCACGATCAGCCGTTCCGCCTTCAGATACGCGTGCAGGTCGTGCTCGAGCTCGGCCGCGGTCTGATAGCGCGCCGAGACGTTTCGCTCAAGCGCCTTGAGCACGATTCGCTCGAGCTCGAGCGGGTATTTGGGGTCGATCTGGCTGGGCTTGGGGATACCCCCCGAGATCACCAAGCGCAGCGTTTCGACGTCGTGCTCACCCCGGAACAAACGCCGGCTCGTGGTGAGCTCGAACAGCACGATGCCGAGCGAAAAAATGTCGCTGCGGCGATCAACGCCTTTACCCAGCGCTTGCTCCGGCGACATGTAGCCGAATTTGCCTTTGAGCTGACCGGCGCGCGTCGCTTCGCTGATCCGCCCCACGGCCTTGGCCACGCCGAAATCTACCAGCTTTACCGCGCCGTTGGTGCCGATCAGGATGTTGTGCGGCGAGATATCGCGGTGCACGACGCCGCGCAGCACGCCCTGCACGTCGCGCAGCTCGTGTGCGGCATGCAGGCCCGCGGCCGCATCGGCAATGATGCGAACTGCCAGCTCGGGCGGGATCGCACGGCGCTTGCCCGCTTCGGCGATCACCGTGTGCAGGGATTCGCCCTCAACCCATTCCATGGCCATCCACATCATCCCGTCGTGCTCGCCGACGTCGTACACGTCCACGACGTGGGGATGACGAATGCTGCGCACGAGCCGCACCTCGTCCAGGAACATCTTCAGGAATTCGCTCTCGTCCGCCAGCTCGGTGAGCATCACCTTGACCGCGACCAGGCGATCGTTTTCGCTCGCTTGCGCGCGCTCACGCGCGACCCAGACCGTCGCCATGCCGCCTCGGCCGATTCTCAGCAGCAGCTCGTAGTTGCCGAGCCGGGATCCTTGCTTGAGCTCTTCGGTCATTCCTAAACGTGCGGCAATTAACCTAGATTGTGCGGCATTTTCGCGGGGACAGCACGCCGGCCGGGGCCCGCATTAGCCCAAACGAGCGGGGGGTCGTCAAGTTCGTGCGACGCGGGCCGAGCAGCCGTGGCAGCAGCAGGAGCGCGCGCTCGCGTTCAGGGACTGGGCCCGCGGAGCGGCTCGCGGTATACAGCGCGTGCGCCGCCCATGTTGGCGCGGGCGGACTCAGAAAGTCAGGGAAAAAGATGCCGAGCCTGCGGGAACAGATTGGAAGTGGAGACAAGCGGAACGCGGTGATTGCCGATGCCTGCCAGGTATTGGACGCCGAAGTCGCGGACAAGAGCGGCCTCAGTGGCATCGCCATCAAGGGCGCTTACAAGATCGTGCAAGGGATACGCCCCGGCTTCGTGCGTGACACCGTGAACAACCTGTTGGACGACTTCTTGGACGCCGTCGATCCCGTGTACCAAGAGGCCGCCGCCAAGAAGGTGGCGGCGGGGGCCTACCTGAAGCAGAACAGCACCCGAGTCGCCCAAGCGCTGCTCGCGGTCACGGACGCTCGCGCCGCCCGGGTCGACAGCGCCACGATCAAGAAAACCTACGAAAAGCTGCGGGGAATGGCCGAAAAACAAGTCGAGAGCGCCGCGCCCCGTCTCGCCACCCTGCTGGAAAAGCACGCCGCTCCGACCAATTGAGCGCGGGAACGTTTCAATCCTGCCCGTGCGGCCGCCCCTCCCGGATTGCTGGATTTGGGGGCCGCCTCGCGGCTGCTCGGGTGCGCCAGTGCGGGCCGTCGTCGGGGAAATCTGAGGCGATTTCGAGCACGGGCACGGGCGCAGGGCCGTGTCCCCGGGGGTAGAGAGCGATTTTTGCGCGACAGGGCCAAGATCCTCTGCTAGACAGCCGCCCACTATGGGAAGCCCGCAAGATCCTCGCACCGCCCGCCGCAAGCGCGAACGCCGCGCCAAGAAAAACGCCGAATGGGAGCTGAAGCGCGCCCAAGAAAATGCGCAGGCCGCGGCGCCGAAGACGCCGGCCAAGACCGCCACCTGACTGCGGGCCGGCCAGCGGCCGGCTCGAGCGTTTTGGGGCCCTCACGGTGCCCCAAATCCAAGCCTCTGCTTTTCGAAGGGGCGGTCCCGT
>DASSMT010000215.1:0-16241 GCA_035688655.1 Polyangiaceae bacterium
CTGAAGGCTTCAACGGAAAGGCAAAGCTCGTGATTCGGAGAGCTTACGGGTATAAGAGCTTCGGAAACTACAGACTGCGGCTCCTAAGCTCCTGCGCCTGAACAACTTTTCACGCGTCCCCACCACGAAGTGAGGAGAGCCCCGAGCTGCTTCTCACGCTGCCCCCGCTGACGCCGATCCTCGAAGTGCCTTCGGTCCGTTTGGGCGAACCGGCGGGATTTTTTGGGCTGAACTTAGTGGGTCGACAGGGATTCGAACCCTGGACCAATGGATTAAAAATCCACTGCTCTACCAGCTGAGCTATCGACCCGGGCGGGCCCGAAGGACCGCTCGTGGGCGGCGTACTTAGCGCGAAGCCGCGCGTTTGCCCACTGTTTCTTGCGCCTTCACGCGAACTCGGTCGAGATCGGCCGAGCGCCTGCTTTTCACCCCGCTTTCGCGCGCAAATCAGCCCTGGGGCCTGAGGCCAGCGAGCGCCGGGGCCACTTGCTTGACCAGCTCGCTCTCGGCGCTCGAACCCAGCACGGCTCCCGCGCTGAACAGCGCAAAGCTCAGGTATTCGTGCAGCATCTGCTTGAGCAGGTTGTCTTGATCCGCACCCCCGGCGACCGTGACCGAGTTTTCCGCGACGGTCTCGGGATCGAGGGCGCCGCTCTCGTCCGGCCCGGCGCGGCGAAACAGGATGTCGTACATGCCGGCGCCCGCGGTAAAGGACTCCAGATGGCCACGCACTTCCTCCGCTTTGCCGGCCAACTGGGCCGCGGCAAAGATCACGCGTAGCGCGTCGTTCGCGGCCGAGACCAGCGCAGTTGTCCCGCCGAACATGCGCGGCGGATGGATGGTCACGTGCTGCGACTGCACCAGCGCGTAGAGCGCCTTCGTGGTGTGGAACTCGCCGCGCCCGGTTTGTCGGCCGAGCTCACCGACGCTGTGCTTGCCGTCGATCGCCGAATACACGGGCTGGAATTCGTCGCCGGGGGTGCCGCGGTTTTCGACGCGATGCGGGATGTGCTCGGCGGACGGGATTTTTTGCCGGAAATAGCGCAATTCATCCATGCGCGTCACGCCGTCCATCAACAGCGCATTGGCGCTCACCGTATGTCTGGAGACGAGCCGCGACTCGTCGAAGCCGTCCAAGAAGAAAAACGTACCGTCGCCGACCGTCATCGTCGCAAACACGACCTCTTCGATCTGCCGGGCGATATAGGCGTAGATCTCGTCGTGCTTGAGCACACCGAGCTCGATCGCGGCTTGGCCGAAGCGTTTGCCGCCCTCAGTCAGCGCGGTGATTTTCGCGTGTTGTTCCTCGGTAATTGCGCCGAAGCGGTAGAGCACCGAGCCGAGGCGCTCCGCGTCCACGTTGGTCGCGGCTCCGACCACGTTGCCTTGCTCCAAAAAGAGCGAGCGCGCATCGTCGCCGTCCAGCACGACCAGCTCACCGCGCCAGCCCGAGTGCGCGACGAGCGCCAAGATATCGCACAAGGCGCCGGGCGCCGTCACTTCGCCGGATAGACGCACGACCGCGCCGTCGCTCGCGTCACGTCGGCCATCTTCACCCGTATAGCGCATGAACACGACGTGCTCGGGCGCGGGCAATATCCGGTACGCGCCGGCGCGGGCGCGCATGCGCTGGCTGGCGACGTTGCCGATCGGATGCGCTTCCCCCCGTGCGTCGATGCGAACCAACTCCGAGCGCCAATCCTTCATGGAGCGCTCAGCGTATCAGAGCTTCCCGCTTACGGTAGGCGTCAGCGCAGCTCTGCAACCGTGGTGCCGAACATTCGTTCCAAGCCACCCAGGAAGGCGTCATTGGGGGTGACGCGCGTCCCTTCCAGATCGAGCACGGCTTCGGTGCCTTCGCCGAGCGACAGCACGAGCTCCACCGGGCACGGACCTGGGGAAGCGTGAATCAGCACTTTCAGCGCCTCGAAATCGCGCCGCATCGTGCGCTCGGCATCGAGTTTGATGGACACCGAACGAGTGGCCTTGAGCGCAGCGTCCGAGAGCAATTCGACGTTGTCGACCAGGATCGTTGCTTCGCGCTCTTCGTCCGGCTCTTCGCTCATGGGGAAGCTCACCTTGCCGGTGATCAACACCGGGTCGCCGGAAGTGAGCAGGTGTGAGTAGGTGTCGATGCGATCGCCGCGCACCTTGGCGTGAACGCGACCATACATGTCCTCGATTTCGAGGAACGCCGCTTTGCCCGAGCCGCTCTTGAACACCTTTTCTTGATAGTTCTCGACGATGCCCGCCACGGCCACCATCGACCAAGGCTCTTGGCTACTGACCTTGGTCGAAAACACCACTCCCAGCCGGCCCAGCTTGCTTTGATAGCGAAACAGCGGGTGACCGGAGACGTAGCAGCCGAGCGCTTCGCGCTCGCGCTTCAGAAGCTCGATTTTGTCCCATTCGTTGAGCGCCGGCGGATAGTCGTCGAGTGGCGCCGCGGGTTTGTGGCTCGCACCGTTCGCACGCGACGCGCCCTGCTCGAACAGCCCGAACATCGTGGCTTGCCCGCGCTCGCGATCGCGGCTCGCGCTGCGCGAACGCTCGAGCGCGCGATCGATCGCCGCGTACGCGCGAGAACGCGAAATGCCCATCGGTTCCAGCGCCGAGTCGAAGGCCCCGCATTGCACGAGTGACTCGAGCACGCCCTTGTTCAGGCGTTTCGCGTCCAAGCGCGTCGCAAAATCGAACAGATCGCGAAAACGCCCGGAATTCTTGCGTACTTCGAACATCGTTTCGAGCGCAGCCTCACCCACGCCGCGCACTGCGCCGAGCCCGAAGCGGACCTGTGGCCCATAGCGATCGCGCAAGCGCCCCGCCGAGCGCATCGGACCGTCGCCCTTGGGGTGCGTGTACACGACCGAGAAGTCGGTCTCGCTCAGGTTGATGTCGGGCGGTAGCACCGCCACGCCCCACGCGCGCGCCTCGGCGATCGTGCGTACTACCTTCTCGATCTTGTCTTTGTCCGCGGTCATCACTGCCGCGAAGAACTCGCACGGATAGTGCGCCTTGAGATACGCGGTTTGATAGGTGATGAGCGCATACGCCGCGGAGTGGCTCTTGTTGAAGCCGTACGACGCGAAGCCCTCGATCTCGTTGAAAATGGCCGTCGATTGCTCGACGCTGACGCCGCGCGCGAGTGCCCCCTCGGTGAAGGCCTTGAGCTGCTTCTGCATCTCCTCGGCTTTCTTCTTGCCCATAGCGCGACGCAGCAAGTCGGCGCCGCCCAGCGAAAAGCCCGCCAATTGCTGGGCGATTTGCATCACTTGCTCTTGATACACGGGCACGCCGTAGGTCGGCGCGAGCACGTCGTCGATCAGAGGGTGCAGCTTGCGGATCGGCTTTTTGCCGTGCTTGCTGGCGATGAAGTCGTCGATCATGCCCGTGCCGAGCGGACCGGGGCGGTACAGCGCCACCGCGGCCACGATGTCTTCGAAGCAGTCCGGTTTGAGCCCGCGCAGCAGCTGCTGCATGCCGCTCGATTCGAGCTGGAACACGCCAGTCGTTTCACCGCTGGCAATCAACGCGTACGATTCCTTGTCGTCGAGCCGGATCTTGGACAAGGACAGCGGGTTGTCCTTGCGATCGGGGCGAGCATTCACCAGCTTCTCGGCGATGTCGATCACCGTCAGCGTCTTCAGACCCAAGAAGTCGAACTTGACGAGCCCGGCCGCTTCTACGTCGTCTTTGTCGTACTGAGTGACGATCGTCGCGTCGCTCTTGAAACAAGGCACGTGATCGGAGAGCGGGCCTTCGCTGATCACCACGCCCGCCGCATGCATGCCCGCGTGGCGAGTGAGGCCCTCGAGCTTCTTGGCCTGTCGAATCAGCTCGGCGATGCGCGCGTCGCCATCGTGCAGCGCCTTGAGCTTGGGTTCGACCTCGAGCGCTTCCTCGATCGTGTAGGTTTTCCCTTGGCCCTTGTCGGGCACCAAGCTGGCGATGCGCTGGGCCTCGGGCGCGGGCATCCCCATGGCGCGCGCCACGTCTTTGATCACGCTGCGCGCCTTCAAATTCTGAAAGGTCGCAATCTGACCGACGCTCTGCTCGCCGTAGCGCTGCGAGACGTATCGGATCACTTCGTCGCGCCGCGCCATGCAGAAATCGACGTCGAAGTCGGGCATGCTCACGCGCTCTGGATTGAGGAAGCGCTCGAACAGCAGGTTGTACGGCAGGGGATCGATGTCGGTGATACCGAGCGAATAGGCGACGATCGAACCTGCTCCGGAGCCGCGCCCCGGTCCCACCGGGATGCCGCGCTCCTTCGCCTCGCGAATGAAGTCCCACACGATCAGGAAGTACCCGGGGTACTTCATCTTCACGATCACATCCAACTCGCGCTGCAGCCGCTGCTGGTAGGCCGCGACGTCGACGACTTTGCCGAGCGCCTGAAACTCAGCGAGCCGGCGCTCCAGCCCGAGCTGGGAGACGTGCCGGAAATAGCCGTCCAGATCGTAGCCCTCGGGCACCTTGAAGTGCGGCAGCATCGGCTGCCCCAAGTCCAGCTTGAGGCCGGAGCACATCTCGGTCACGAGCAGTGTATTGTCGATCGCCTGAGGCAAGGCCGAGAAGGTGGACACCATCTCTTCCTGGCTCTTCAGGTACATCTCGAAGCTGCCGTGGTGGAGCGGCTCGGCTTCGGCGAAGGTGCGGCCCTGACGCACGCATTCGAGGTAGATCTGCGCCTGCCCGTCCTCCTTGCTCATGAAGTGGACGTCATTGCTCGCCACGAGCGGGAGATTCAGGCGCTGCGCGGCCTTCACCAGCGTGTCGTTGACCACGCTCTGTTCGGGGAACCCGTGGTCTTGCAGCTCGACGAAGACGTGCCCCGGCTCGAACATGTCGCGCAATTCGCCGAGGATGGTCTCGCCGCTGTCGGGCCCGTATTCCAAGATGCGCTGCGCGGCGACGCCGCCCAAACAGCCGCTGAGGGCGATGATGCCTTTGCTGTTTTCGGCGATCTGGCTGGTGGTGATCGCCGCACCATGCTGGCTCGCCGAGCGCAAATGCCCTTCGGAGACCAGGCCGATCAGGTTTTTGTAGCCCTCTTTGGTGGCAGCCAGGAGCACCAGGTGGTCGAATGCCGCCGAAGCGTCCTTACGAACCACGTTCACCTCACAGCCGAGGATCGGCGTAAGGCCCTGCGCGCGCGCGGCGTTGTAGTGACGAATCGCGCCATACATGTTGGCGTGATCGGTGAGCGCGATCGCGCGCATGCCGTGCGCCTTGGCTCGCTTGGCGAGCGTATCGAGCTTCACCGCGCTCGTCAGAAACGAGTACTGGGAATGGACATGGAGATGAACGAACTCGCGCGCCACGTGGCCCGTGGCTTACCACTTCGACGCAGGCGCGTGGCGGGCCCCTGGACCCGCGAGCCTGTCGGCCGCGGGTCCGGCCCACGAGCGGCGTGTGTCGAAACATTCCTGGTTGAACAGAACCGGGCGCTGCTTCGTCTATCGCCCAGGTTTGCGGCCAACCAGGGAGGCGCGCTTGCGCATCGCTGGGAACTTGGACTACCGGTTTGCCCATCAGTCGATGGGGAAACCCCCGCGCTTGGCGCACACCTATCCCTAGAGTTGTGGAGGAATATCGAAGATGGTTGGTAAATCTGCATTCGTGATTGCATTGGCCAGCGCCGTCGTGCTGCCCGCGATTTATGGCTGCCAAGCCTCATTTCATGCGGGTTCTGAGCCGGCCGCGGCCCCGACCACGCCTGCGCCTGCGCCGCCCCCTCCTCCTCCTCCGCCGCCCCCCGCCGAAACCGCCGCTCCGGCACCGCCGCCCCCGCCTCCGGCAGCGCCCGCCGCGGTCGTGGTCAAGGGTGACAGCGTGCAGATCCCCGGTCAGATCGAGTTCGACACCGGCAAGGCGACCTTCAAAGCCGGGGGCGGAAGCGACGCGGTCATCGACCAACTCAAGATCTTCCTCGACCAGAACCCCAAGGTCACCAAGCTTCGCATCGAAGGCCACACCGACAACGCGGGCACTCCGGATGGCAACATCACGCTCTCTGGTGAGCGCGCCTTGACCGTGAAGAACGCGGCGATCGCCAAAGGCGTGAAGAAAGAGCGCCTGCTCGCGGTGGGCTTCGGTCAGAACAAGCCCATCGGCGACAACACCACCGAAGAAGGTCGCGCCAAGAACCGCCGTACGGAGTTCCGCATCGCCGAGATTGGCGGGAAGAAGTACTTGGGCCTCGACCCCACGGGCGGCGGCAAAGTGTTCGGGGAATGAAGCCCCGGCGCTGACGCCCGCGCGCGCTCGCACACGCCACGAGCCTGAGAACGAGCGGCCGGCAACTCGCCGGTCGCTCGTGTTTTGTGGGGGCAAGGCATGCTATGGCAGGGAGAAAATGCCCGTTCGGATCCCGAGTCTCTTGGCTGCGCTGTCACTCTCGTTCTCCGCATTTGCCGTCGCTTGCAACGGCGCCCCCGCCGATCTGCGGCAGTGGAAAGCGAGCGATCACGATCACACGGTGAATCCGAACGCCGCTCAAGTTCAGGTCAGCGATGCCGGTTCGCCCGCAGCGGCCGTAGGGCTCGACGACGTGACGATCGTGGCCTGGCAACAGAATTGCACCACCTGCCACGGCGAGCTCGGCCGCGGTGACGGACCACAAGGGCAACTGCTTCACGCCGCGGATCTGTCGCGCCCCGACTGGCAAGCCGCGGTCACTGACGAAGCGATCGCGGCTACGATCCGCGAAGGGCGCGGGCGGATGCCCGCGTTCAATCTGCCCGAGATCACCGTGACGCACCTGGTTGCTTTGGTTCGCATGCTGAATCTGAATCGGATGCAGCGTGGCGCGCACCCCACCGCCAGCAGCGGCGCGGCGGCGAACGCCCCACCTCCGGCACATACGGCAGCTCCGTCTGGCAGCGCCGGAGCGACGGCCCCGAAGCGGGTCGGTCGGTGACCAGAGCAACCATTGTTCGCCCCAATTCGCTGCGGCGTCTGGCGGCACGGGCCGTGATCGTGCTGGGAGGCGTCTTGGTCGGTGGCCAGTTGATGCGCGCAATGCCCCGCGAGCAAACACTGATATTCCCCGTCGGCTCCGAGTTCCCGAATGCCACTCACTTTGCAGCATCGTGGAAGCAATTGGGTGACACCGAGCCGCGCGGCGGGCTCAGCATCACCTTCACTCAGCCGCCCCCGCTGCAGATTCGTGAGCGCGCGAAGCTGCCCGACGGAGACTACATCGTCTCCATAGATATCCAGCAATCACGCTCAGCCGGCGTGGCCACCCCACACGCTCTCGAGCCGGTTCGAGAAAACACGCCCGAAGCCCGCGAAACTGCAGGTAGTCGCGAAGGACTACAGACAAATATCGAACGCCGCGTTAGCCTTTCAGGTGGTGAGGCGCTGATTGCACTCGCCATCGTTCCTCGCGAGCCGAGCGTTTCTGAGTGACTCACCCCGTTCCCTCCTCCGAGATCGCCACCCGCGCGCAACCGCTGGCCGGCGCACAAGCAGACGAGCTGCTCCTGGTCGTCGTTTCTGGCAGCGCGCGCGGTAAACGCGTGAAGCTCGGCGAGCGTCTGACGGTCGGCAAAGCCGCGGACAATGACTTGGTATTGCCGGACGACACCGTGTCCCGGCACCACTGCGAGTTCGAGCGCACGCCCACCGGCATCGTGGTACGCGATTTGGGCTCGACCAACCACACCCGCGTGGGTCGGACCGCCGTGCGCGAAGCGGTCATCGAGTCTGGCTCGACGATCGTGGTCGGCAGCGTCGAGCTCTTGCTGCGCGGTGAGCCCAATCGCACTCAGGTGTTGCCCAGCGAGGCGACCAGCTTCGGAGAAGCGCTCGGCACCAGCCTCGCCATGCGCCAGATCTTCGGCGTGCTCGAGCGCATTGCGCCGACCGACGCGTCCGTGCTTCTGGAGGGCGAGACTGGCACCGGCAAGGACGTGCTCGCCCGCTCCATTCATCAGATCAGCGCGCGCAAGGAGCAGCCGTTCGTGGTCGTGGACTGCGGCGCGGTCAGCTACAACCTGATCGAGAGCGAGCTGTTCGGTCACGAGCGCGGGGCCTTCACGGGCGCCGTCGCGGCTCGCCAGGGTGCGTTCGAAATTGCCGGCCGTGGCACGGTGTTCTTGGACGAGGTGGGCGAGCTGCCCCTCGATGTCCAGCCGAAGTTGCTGCGCGTTCTGGAATCCGGTGAGTTTCGGCGCGTGGGCGGCAACAAGCCGCTGCACGCCGAAGCGCGCATCGTGGCCGCCACCAAGCGCAACCTGAAAGACGAGGTCGAGCGCGGCAAGTTTCGAGAGGACTTGTACTTTCGCTTGTCGGTCGTGCCGATCACCGTGCCGCCCTTGCGCACCCGTCGTGAAGACGTGCCCGGCCTGGTCGAGCAATTCTTGGCTCTGGCGCGCAAGCGCGATCCGAGCGCGTCCGCAATTTCGCTGACGCGCGAGACAGTCAGTGCCCTGGCCGCGCACGATTGGCCCGGTAACGTGCGCGAATTGCGCAACGTGCTCGACCGCGCGATCTACATTGCGACCGCCGGGGGCGAGCGCGAGATCCGCTTGGTCGATTTACCGGTCTCTCCGGGCTCGATCTCGAGCGGGCAGCCAACGACGACCAATGCTGGCTATCCGGCGTTCGACGCCGAGAAGAGCTACCGCGAAATTCGCTCGGACTTCGAGTCCGAGTTCGAACGTCGCTACGTCGCCTGGCTGCTCGATCGCCACAGCGGGAACATCAGCGCCGCCGCCCGCGAGGCCAAGATGGACCGCAAGCACCTGTACGATCTCGCTCGCAAGCGCGGCCTGCGCGGCGATCGCTGAGGGCTCCGAGTCTCAGAACTCGCCGCGTGCGCCCAGCGTCCAGAGCAGCGCCAGGGTGTCGTCCGGAGCGCGCCCGCCCAGGGTGAAATCGCGCAGGTTGGTCTTCAGCATGTCGAAGCCGACCACACCCGACAAGCGCAGGAAGAGCCCGAAGACGCGCTGGCCCGGACGCCCCTCTCGCGCCGCCAGCAAGCGCGCCCCGAACAAATAGCTGGAGAGCGGCGACAGCTCGCGGTCACCACTCCAATATTGACCACGCGGACCGGTCGCGGGCTCACCGCCGGTGTAGTCGTCGCTCCAGAACAGCGCTTTGGTCTGGGTGTAGTAGCGGGCGCGCAGCAGCACGCGCAGCCAGGGCAACATGTAGCGCTCGCCCTCGAGCTCGTAGGTTTGACCGAAGATGTCCCAAGTATCGCGGTACAGGCGGACATTGGCCGTGAACGCGGTTTGCAGCGAACGCGCGTAATATTTGCCACGCAGCCCGACCGCGCCGCGCGCGCGATTTTCCGGATGATTCTCCAACGCTTGATCGCCCGCGGAGGCGATCACCACGGACCGATACGGGTTACCGAGAAAGCCGTGTTGCAGCGCCCCGCTCAGCACGAGTTGCGTGGCAATTACCGGCGTCCAAGTCTGGGTCCAGCCGACTTGAAAGTTGTCCAGGTCGATGTCGCGCGCGGCTCGCGTCTTGTCGTTGGTGAAGCAGCCTTGCGAGTTGTCGAGCGCCAGCCGACTGGAGGGGGCGTCGCTCGCCGTGTAAGCCGTAGTGCACACCTTGTCGAAGCCGCGCCCATACGAAAGCTCGATTTGCGTGTTCTTCTGCAAGAAATCAGTGCCAGCCGAGACCGCGAACGCATTCGAGCGATAGTCGTGCTCGGTGCCATAGGTGTAGCTGCCACTGAGGTGCGTGGCAGCGCGGGTGACGGTGAAGCCCCCGCTCAGCGCGTGGCGCGTGTCCGAAAAGTGGGTGGCCGAGGTCACGATATCGACGTTGCTCAGACGGCCGCCCTTCACGGACTCGCTGGCACCGGACACGATGTCCGCCTCATAGCCCCCCTGCACGGTGAGCCAGTCGTTGGGCGTGACTGCGAGCGTCGCGCTCGGGTTCACCACGGTCAGACCGCTGCGCTTGGACGGTTCGACGAACAGCGCCGAGCTCAAATCCAGCGTAGCGACTTGTGCCCGCGCAGCTTGCGACGCCAGCGCGAGCGCTGCGAAACCGAGCGCGCTCAACCAGCGCCGCACGATCCCGGCGCTGCTGGCCACGACGGGCCTCTTCCGCGAAAGCAACGACCCTAGCACTTTCAATTGCAGCCGCAGCCGCCCCCGCGCAGCGAGCCGCCGCCCGTCGAGCCTTCGCGATTTTCGAGCGCGTGCTCGAGCGCGGCCTTTTCCGCTGACTTGTCGTCGAATTGCATGGTCGGATCGGCCAAAATCGCGCGCTGCTCGGGCCGAACCGTGGCGCAACCGGCGCTGGCGATCAGCATCGCTCCGGCGAGCACGAGACCCAGTGCCCTGCCTACCATGTGCGCTGCGAGTTGTTTCATCGTCGACATGTCCTCAGAAATAGGTTCCAAGCCCTGCGATGTAGGTCTGCACGTTTTGATAAGCGTCCTCGGTGTACAGCACCATGTTCGACGCCTCGAGCCGGAACAGGACGCGCCAACGCAGCGACACGAGTAAACCGCCGCCGGCACGCGCCTGAAACCAGTTGCGGGAAGTGCGCACGCCCTGGTCGTCCTTGGGCGTCTCGTGCATGCCCCCGAGGCCCAGGGTCACGAACGGCGCGATGGCCCAATCCGGAGCGAGGTTCAGCGTCCCCGCGAGCCCATACACCAGACGCTTGCTGTCGGTCTTCAACGACAAGCCGATGAACGGCTCGAACGCGATCGCCGGCGCGAGCACGAAGGCCGGCTTCAGCTCCACGTAGCCATCACGATCGTAGACGCCGCCCATCAGTGCGAAGCCGGCGCGTGCCTCTTGCAGCGCGGGCGGTGCAAAGAAGCCGGGCTTGCTCGGTGCATCGTCGGCTCCTTCACCGACCGCGACCGCCTCCACCGTGTCGCCCAAGACGTACACGGTGCGGCCGTCGGCCATCAGCACTTGCAACCAGTAGCCGCTGGTCTCCCGAGTCTGAATCAAGAACGTCTCGCCGCGGTGCGCGCGATAGATCACTCGATGAGCGACCCCGGGGCCCGCCCGCAGCTCGGTTTCGGCCACGATTACCCGCGCAAATGCGTCTTCTTCTTCCGCAGCACGTGCTCGAGCGGGCGCAAGCGCCGCCGCGAAAATGACGAGTTTGGTGAGGGTTCTCATTGATTCGAGAACACAGTGGCCCACTGACGAATGGCGTCCGCGTCCATCGAATTGCTGTCGAAGATCTTGCGCGGATGGAACTGATTCAGCGTCGGTCGCTGGAGAAGTGGCGCGAGTTGGGGATCGCGTTTCATGCGAGCTTGCGAGGTTTGATAGTTGTGCTGAGCCGAATCCGGAATGGTGTTGGTACCCGGCACGACACCGCCACCACAACTATCGCCGACGCGCGGCGAGTAGTCGGTCAGGCGGTAGGCGGTGGCGCTGAAGTGACAAGCACCTGCGGTGTCGCCTTTGCTCGGATCGCCAGTGCCGCAGCCGTTCGCGAACAGCACCGGCTCGACCTTGCAATAGAAATAGTTCGGATCGAACACGATGTCCGCAACGGCAAAATCGGCACCGGGCTCCACGGTGGTGGGGAAGAACCCTTGGTCGCCACAGCCCGTCGCGAACAGCAGCGAAACAACAGGCAGCAGCGCGGGGAGCGCACGCGCGATCACCCGACTGAGACGACATTCCACGTTTCGCACGCTAACAAAACTCGCACACGCGCGGGCGTGCGATCCCGTTGGCCCTCGAGTCAGCCCGCATTTAGGGAGGCTTCACACCCACATAAATAACCTCAGTGAGACGGAAAGGCTTGAACGCGGCGCGCGAGCCCGGTAACAGTTTGCCCCTTGCGCCGCAGCTGTGGCACTCTCACCTACATCAACTTACCTCTTGTTGCGCTGCCCTCTTAACTCGACGTCTTAATCCCCCGCTGAGCTTCACTGAACGCGCCCCGCGCCCTTTCCGTCGGAGACCCGAGATGAAGTTGAACCCGTGGTACCTAGTCGCCCCGTTGCCCGTCGCCCTGATGGCCGCCAATGGCCCTTTCGGTGCGCAACTCGCCGTGCTTGGCGTCACGATCGGCATCTTTTTCGGCACCTTGGCCTTGGGTCGCCCGACGCCGGGTAACGCCACCACGACGAACCACTGACTCAGCCGGACAGCGAACCGCCGCGCTCGGGCACGGGTGAACGCTCACCCCGCTTGAAGCGCATCGAGGATCTCTCGTTGCATGACGTCGAGGCTCTGCGGCTCATTCTGAGTGGCAGCTCCGTCATCGATTGGCATCGACTGAATCTGCCGAGCCCGGAAGCGGCCCGCCGCTTCCTCGAAAATCACGAGCTGCGGCTGGAAGTCCCCGGAGATCGCGCCTTCATCGAACACGTGAAGAAGGACGCCATCAGCTATCTCAGGCGTCACTTCAAGTTTGCGATCCCAAAGCCGGTTGCAGCTGCTGAAATCCAGGAGCTGATGCTGCTCGCTTCTGGCAAAGGGCACCGTCAATTGTGCGCCTGCACGATCCTGAAGACGGTGCAGATCATCAACCACATGGCGGGGCGCGAGCTGCTGTTCCGCCTGCCCGTCAGCGATCGCGATCTCTTCCACCTCGTGGAGGAGAAGGTGTACCGCGTGGTCGGCACGATGCTGAGCGAGGGCTTCCCGATCACCGAGTTCATCGGCGGTCGCAAGAACCTGGACTCGACCTACACCAAGCTGTTGTCGAAGCCGGAAGCGACCGCCGCCGCGCTCTACGACAAGCTCAGATTTCGGATCGTGACCCGAACTCCGGAGCACGTCTTGCCGGTCCTACATTATCTGACCGAGCAGCTGTTCCCCTTCAACTACGTCGTGCCGAAACAGAGCACGAATACGATCTTCCACTTTCGCAGCTACTGCGACCAAAATCCTCACTTGGCCGCGATGGTCAAGGATTTCCAAGGCCCCGTGGATGACGCGCTCTTGCCCACGGACAATCGCTTCAGCGCGCCAACCTACCGCGTGATCCAGTTCGTGACCGACGTGCCGGTTCGGGTGCCGCCGCACCTGATGGAGCTTGCGCCGCCAGGCTCGGAGAACCTCGGACCCATCGTGTACATGCTGTGCGAATTTCAGGTGTTGGATGCCGAGAGCGAAGCCGCCAACGAGACCGGTGAAGCCAGCCACGACGCCTACAAACAGCGCCAGCGGCAGGCGGTATTTCGCCGGCTGAGGCGCGGTTCTCGCGCCTCAGGCAAGCCATAAACTGGCGCGGGCGCGCCGAACGGGCCTCGGAGCCCCCAAATTCGACAGCGCGACCGAGAATTCCGCCGAAAGCGGCTGAGCTCCCGCTCAAAATAGGATAGGAGGGGCGCATGCGGCTTCACAGCGCGAAGGTGCCTCAGATCGCGGCCGAAATGGTCGGCGCGCTCGTTTCAGCGGGCGATATCGAGACCGAGTCTCCGAAGGAGGTCAGCCTCGACATCGGCTCGGTGCTCAACCAATACATTCGCGACGAGCAAGAAGTCAGCGCGCAGGCGAAAGAAATGGTGGCCGCGCGCGGTCTGCCGCAGACGGAATATAGCCGCATCCGCAAGCTGGTCGCGGAAGAGCGCAAGATCAAGCTGGGTGAAGACGCGATCGACTACCTGCTCGATCAGTTGGTCGAAATGCTGATGCACTCCGGGAATGTCGACGAGATCTTCGCCGAGGACTTCGTGCTCCGCCGGAAGATGCGCGACCCGCTGCGTCGTCAGTTCGCAGAAGACGAAGAGATCGAGCAGCAGATCCGCGGGCAGCTGAAGCACGTCCAAGAAGGCAGCTCGGTCTGGGAAGTCGAATACCGACGCATGACCGAGGAAATCAAGCGGCGTAAGGGGTTGTGAGACCACGTGCGAAGCATGACGGGCTTCGGCGTCGGGGACGCGCCGCTCGGAGACGGGCGGGTCACGGTCGAGCTCCGCGCGCTGAACCACCGCTTTTTGGACGTGCGCGTCCGCCTGCCGGATGAGCTGGTCGAGCAGAGCTTTTTCATCGAACAGTTGGCGCGCGAAAACCTGGCGCGCGGGCGCTTCGATATCGGCGTCCGGCTCGAGGGCGCGGCCTTGCCGCCGCCCCGGTTTTCGGTCGAACGGGCGCGCGCGCTGTACCGCGGCCTGTGCCAACTGCGAGACGAGCTCGCGCCCGGGACTGATTTGCCGATCACCGCGCTCACGGCCATGCCGGATCTGGTGACCACCCCGACCAGCGCGGACTCCGAGGGCGCCCGATCCGCCCTGAAGGAGGCGTTCGAGGCCGCCCTCGCCCGCCTCGATGCGATGCGCGCTCAAGAGGGGCTAGCCCTGTCACGCGAGCTGCATGCGCGGCTCGACTCGGCGCGCCGGCTGCGAGCCACGATCTCGAGCCGCGGCGGTGAAATGCTGGACGGTTATCGAACCCGGTTGCGCGAACGCTTGGAGCGACTACTCGCCGAATCCGGGGTCCAGCTCGACCCCAGCCGGCTCGAGGCGGAAATGGTGATTCTGGCCGACCGCAGCGACGTCACCGAGGAGCTCGTCCGTTTGGATTCTCATTTCGAGCAATTCGCACAGCTGCTCTCCGCAGACGGCCCAGTCGGCCGGCGCCTCGACTTTCTGCTGCAGGAAATCGGCAGGGAATCGAATACCATTGGCGCGAAGAGCCAAGATGCGAAAATCTCTCATTTGGTCGTCGAGATGAAGGCAGAGCTCGAGCGGATTCGGGAGCAGGTCCAGAATGTCGAGTGAAGGTCCCCTACCCTTGATCGTGTCCTCGCCCTCGGGCGCGGGCAAGACCACGCTCACTGCTCGACTGCTCAAGGAGATCCCGGGAGTGCGTTTCAGCGTGTCGCACACCACGCGCAAGCCCCGGCAGAACGAGCAGAACGGGCGCGAGTACCATTTCGTCGATCGCCAGCAGTTCTTGCGCCTGATCGAGCTGGGCGCGTTCCTGGAATGGGCGGAGGTGCATGGCAACTTGTACGGCACCGGTAAGGCAGAGCTCGATCGCAGTGAACGCTGCCGCGGGATCATTTTCGACATCGACCACCAAGGCGCGCGTCAAATCAAGAGTGCAGCGCCCGATGCGGTCGCCGTGTTCATCTTGCCGCCGACCATGGCCATTCTCGAGCAACGTTTGCGCGGGCGAGCGAGCGAAGACGAAGATACCGTGCAGAAACGCTTCGGTGTCGCGCTGCGCGAGATCGAACATTATGGGCTCTTCGACTATGTGCTCGTGAACGAAGAGCTGGAAGAAGCAACCAAGCAACTCGTTTCCATTTTTCGCGCCGAAGAATGTCGGCGCCATCGCGCCGCCCGTCACGCCGAGCGGCTCTTGGCCGAGGGCCGCGGTTTCGGCGGCAGCAAACCGCCCGTCGACGGGGGTTTTCCCCCTCCGGGGATCGCGTAGCGCGTCACCCCCGCCCCGCTGAAGTGAATTCAGCGGGGCCCCAACCCCAAAAGAATGTTTTAGAGCTCTTAGGGAGCGATAGAAAGCAGTGAGCATGATGACCAATAAGCCCCGCGAGCACGCTTCCCCAGTTTTGATTGTCGGATCGATGGCGTTCGATGATCTCGATTTGCCCAGCGGCAGCGAGAAGGATGTGGTGGGCGGTTCCGCGACTTACGCGGCCTACTCCGCTGCGCTGTTCGCACCGGTACAAGTCGTGGCCGTCGTCGGGTCCGATTTCCCGCAAGCGACCTTGAGCGATCTCGCTCGCGTTGGGGTCGATTGCACGGGCGTCGAGCGGGCGAACGGCAAGACATTCCGCTGGGCGGGCCGCTATGCCGCCAATTTGGCAAGTCGCACCACGCTCGACACGCAGCTCAACGTATTCGCGGATTTCAAGCCCAAGCTGCCCACGAGCTTCACGACCACGCCTTATGTGCTGCTCGGCAACATCCACCCAGCACTGCAGCTGGACGTACTGGCACAAGCGCAAAGGCCGCGGCTGGTAGCGGCCGACACCATGAATTTCTGGATCGAAGGTGAACGCAAGATACTCGGAGAGGTCTTGGCCAAGATCGATCTATTGATCATCAACGACGAAGAGCTGCGCCAGCTGGCCGAAGATCACAACGTCAAGCGCGCCGCCAGGAAAGTGCTGGGCATGGGTCCCAAGCGCTTGGTCGTGAAACGCGGTGAGTGCGGCGCCATGCTCTTCGACGAGCACGGCTGCTTCTTCGCTCCGGCCTACCCGCTGGAGAACGAAATTGACCCCACCGGCGCCGGGGACACCTTTGCGGGTGCGCTGATGGGGTACCTCGCCAATGTCGGTGAGCTCGACGCGAGCGCCTTCCGCCGCGCCCT
>DASSMT010000270.1:0-5144 GCA_035688655.1 Polyangiaceae bacterium
CTCACGAAAAGCGAGCCAGCGCTGAAACGTGGCGGGGGCTCGCCGAGGAATCGAGCGAATCGAACTCAGTATACCCTCGATTTGCCGGGAGCGCTGGTGAGGCGGACTTGTGCGGGATTGGGGGTGGTCACCGCCAGCCGACTAGGGGCGATGACGCAGCGTGCAAAGACGCAACACGCGAGCGTTGAGCAGCGGGCTGGAGCGGAATATCCGGTGAGTTGGACGAGCCCATCGCACTAGTACTGTGCCTTGCCGCATTCGAAGCGACAGCGGAGAGCGTCACCTAAACAGTTTCCCAAACATTTGTTTCGGTCTGCGCCTGCCGTGTTCGAGGTGCACCAAACGTTGTATCCGTCGCCGAGTCTGTCGCAATTCGCGAAACACTGGTTCGGCGCGGGGCCCGCTTGTCCGACGTTGATCGGCACCGGGGTCGTCAGGCTTGGGCTTTGTTCGCAGCATCGATGTAAATTCCCACCATCAACACGACGCCGGTAAAGATCACGCCGGCAGCAAGAATGGCGAGCAGCCGGATCGAATGCGAACGGCCAGCAGGATCGTCGCCCGATTCAACGCGGCGTAGAGTTGCTGATGAAAGTCGATCGTGACTCGGGACTAGCCAGCCTATGACAAGCCCGTGCGGATGCCCTGATGCCCACTGGCCGATGCATGGATCGCAAACATCATGTGGGGCAGTGTGCTCTCCGGCCCGCCTGGAGGACTTTCGAGTCCTCTCCCTCGGCCGCCCAAAGAACCGTAGTCTGCTGGGCGAGGCAGGGATGACGCGGCAAGTCCTGATCGACAATATCTTTCGGCAGACCACGATCTTGATCGCGCAGCTGGCGACCTCCGGCGGGGTCCGGGCCCCGCTGGCGCAGCTCGCCGATCGCGTGTTTTTGGATTTGGCCCGCGAGCTCGAGCAGCAGGGGATCAGTCGCAAGGTGAGCGCGGACATGTTCGGCATGGCTCTCCGCAGCTACCGCCGAAGGGTGCGGCAACTCGGCGAGAGTTCGACCGAGCGCGGGCGCTCGCTCTGGGAAGTCGTGCTCGAGTTCTTGTCGCGCGGCAACCTGATCACTCGTGACGAGGTGCTGAAGCGTTTTCTGCACGACGAAGAGGCGCTCGTGAAAGGCGTGTTGAACGATCTTTGCGAATCGGGGCTCGTGTTGCGGCTCGGCTCGGGCAAAGCGGCCGCCTACCGCGCGGCGACCAGCAGCGAACTTTCGGCACTTCGCGAACGCTCCGAGGGCCTCTTGGAGCTGGTTTGGATGCTCGTGTACCGAGAAGGGCCGATCGCCGAAGGCGAGCTCGTGCAGCGCATCTCGCTGAAGCCGGAGCTCGTGCGTGGCTATCTGAAGGAGCTGCTCGACCAAGGTCGCGTCGAGCTGCTCGAAGATGGCAACTACCGCAGTCGGCGCGTGGTCATTCCACTCGGCTCGGCCGCAGGCTGGGAGGCCGCACTTTTCGACCATTTTCAGGCCGCCGTGAAGACCATGTGCGTGCGCTTGCGCGGCGCCGAGAGCGCCAGCGCTGGTCGTGAGCAGGATAGCGGTGGAAGCACCTACTCATTTTCAATCTATCCGGGCCATCCCTACGAGGAAGAGGTGCGCGGCTTGCTCCGCGAATTTCGCGCACGCCACTCCGAGCTGCGCCAGCGCGTCAGTAGCTACAATGAAGCGCACGCGCTGCCTCCGAGCTACGACCGTGTGACTGCTTATGGCGGCGTCTGCGTGACCGCAGAAGAGCCGGACGAACTCGAGCGAGAGGACGAAGATTTCTGATGATTAGCCGCGGGGTTTCGCAATTCTTGGGTGGCGCTTGGATCATTGTCCTTTCGCTCAGCGGGCTATTCGCCGGTTGCCATGACGAATCGGCTTCGGGCGGCGACAGCGAGACGCACTTCTTGGACAAGTGCACGGACTCCTGTGCGGGTGGCCTCACTTGCCTGTGTGGCGTGTGCACCAAACCTTGCACCGAGCAAACCAGCTGCGGAGACCTTTCGCCGTCGGCCACTTGTGAGGGGAGCTGCGGCGACTCGAGCAGCAAGGTGTGCGACGTGACGTGTAGCCAAAACGCCGAGTGTTCGAGCTTGGGCCCTGAGTTTTCATGTAGCGCGGGTCATTGTCGGCAAGTCTCTGAGAGCTCCGGCGGGGCCGGGGGCATGGGCGGGCAAACCAGCGGGGGCGGGCAAACGAGCGCGGCTGGCGAAGCGAGCGTGGGCGGCGAAGCGAGCGTGGGCGGCGATTCGAGCAGCCCGGGCGGAGCGGCGGGCACTGGCTCTGAAATGCCTGGTGCGTGTCAGGCCGAACCGGATCTCAGCCCGAGCTTTCCCGCGCCCACCCAGCTCGATCCGGATTTGGTGGCGCGCGCCGCCGCGGTGGTTGGCGCGTGCATGCCCGATGACGGAATCCCGCGCAGCGCCGCACACATCTGGCTCGAGCACCTCCGGGCGCCGCAGCTCTATAGTCGCTTCGGAGAACAACTCGACTGCTTGGCCAATGCGCGCTGCGGCTGCGCCGCAATCGAACAATGCTTGGGGTGGGTTTATCGACAACCGCCCGCAGACTGCCCGAGTGTTTGCCAGAATGAGGTCTTCACCGGCTGCGGGGATGGCGCTCAGGCCAGTATCGACTGCAGTCGCTTTGGGCTCAGTTGTGATCCAGCGGCCATCTGCGCGGAGCAACCCATCGTGGCTTGTGACGGTAGCGAAGCTCCCAGCTGCACCGCGCAGGGCGAAGTGTTGGCTTGTGACCGGGGAGCGCTGCGAGAAGCGCCTTGTCAGTCGCTCGGGTTCAGCTGCGCCGGCGGTGTGTGCACGGGTGGCGGCGCCAGCTGCGTCGGCAATACCCCTTCGGACGTGTTGGGGCAACCGCTCGGCACTGGTTGCTCGGGTGACACGCTGCAAGTGTGTCTTGGCGGGCAGGCCGCGAACATCGACTGCGCGACCCAAGGCCCTGGCTTCGGCTGCCAATCACACAATGGCGTGTTCTTTTGCGGCTTGGCTGCGGAGTGTGCGCCCGCTGACAACTATTCCGAACGCGAGCCCGCAACTTGCGACGGAACGACGGTCAGCTTCTGCAACGCGGGCCGCCTGGAGCACCTCGAGTGCACGTCGCTCGGGTTCACGGGCTGCGAAATCGACCCGAAGGTTGGTCACTACGGTTGCACTCCGGGGGTCACGCTGCAGTAGCTCCGCCCGGCACGGCCGATGCTTGAGGCGATCACATCCGAAAGATCGACCTGGAGCTGCCGACATGAAAATCCTACGTTTTTCTGGTTTGTTGACTGGACTGGCGTTGATCGCGTGCGGCCACCACTCGCCGGGGCCTGATCTTGCTGGCGCGGCTGGCACACCTGGCACAGCCCCGACATCGACCTCGCCGAACCCCGGTTCCCCGGCTCCGGATCCGGGAAAGCAGATGGAACCCGGCAAGCCCGTCGCCGTCGAGGAATCGCCAGAGCGCAAGCAAGAGCGCGAGTCGATTCAAGCGGCATTGAGCGGGGTGGCCGACCTGACGGATACGAGCCTTGCCGCAGCGCACGCGGTCCCGTTCGCGCCGTCGCCCGCGTACGATCTGAGCAAGGTCGGCGGACTCGAGCTCATCCAGGCTTCGACGCTGAAGCTCGACGATCAGGAGCTCGCGCGGCTCGCAGCGACCGGTTTTGCGATCTCGACGTCGCATCAGATGCCGAGCTTCCTCTACGGCTACGCGTCGATCTACGTGCAAGATTTGCCGCTGTACGTCTCGGCAGACTCCATTCTCTATTCGATTCACGATTCCTATGACGAGATCCTGAAGCAGCTCGAACGCGGGACCTTGGTCCCGGATCTCCAAGAGCTCCTCTCGGGCATGCTGGCAAAGCTGAAGGCCACGCCCGACAGTGTCGCCAAGGCCGCAACCCGCGCCGACGCCGACGTCTATCTCTCGGTCGCCGCCAGCTTGCTCGCAGGACAACTCACGGCTCCGAGCGCGGGCGGGGATGCGCAGCTCGTCAGTGACCTTTTCGACAAAGCGACGAAGGCACAAGGTGCGCAGTCCATCACGCTGTTCGGCGTCCAACGCGATGAGGATTTCTCGCAGTTCACGCCGCGCGGTCACTATCTCGGCGACGAGCTGCTCGAACGCTACTTCCGCGCGATGATGTGGCTCGGGCGCACCGATTTCCGGATGCTCGAAACGCAATCCGATGGAAAGCAGGTCTTCCGCCGCAACCAGCTGGAAGCCGCGCTGCTCCTGCGCGAGCTCATCGACACGCCTCTACGCGAACGTTTCACGCGCATCGACGACACCGTTACGGCCTTCGTCGGTGAGCACGACTACATGCAGCTCGCAGAGCTGGATTCGTTGTTGGCAGATCTCGGAGTGAGCTCACTTGCCGGCCTAGCGCCCGTCGCTGACGACGCCATCGTGGCGGACATCATCGCCAAGGGTTACGGCGCGCAGCGGATCTCGAGCCACATCATGTACAACGGGCTCGCCGAGTCGGGCACGCTGCCGCTCTCGGCCTCGTTTGCACTGCTCGGTCAGCGCTATGTGATCGACAGCCATGTGTTCTCGAACGTGGTCTTCGATCGGGCCGGCAAGGGCAAGGTCATGCGCATGATGCCGAACCCGCTCGACGTCGCCTTTGCCGCGCTCGGCAACGACCAAGCGGTCTCGTTGCTCGCGCCCGAGCTCTCCAAGTACGCCTACGCGCCGGACCTCGCGAGCATGCGCGTGCTCAGCGATTCGCATCCGCAGAGCTTCTGGCAGGGGAACCTGTACAACCTGTGGCTGTCGTCGATCCGGACGCTGTCTCCGGATGTGAAGGCGATCTCCGACGCCGACTCCGGGCTATTCCCGGTGGCACGCACGGAGGCGTGGGGCCGGCGCTTGCTCTCTGCGCAGCTCGCCTCGTGGGCGGAGCTGCGCCACGACACGATCCTCTACGCCAAGCAGTCGTACTCGACCGGCGTGGTCTGCGAGTTCCCCGACGCGTACGTCGAGCCCTACCCGGCGTTCTTCGCGGCGCTGGAGAGCTTCGCGGCCAAGGGCGCGGCGCTGGCGGACACGCTGACCGCGGGCTCGACGTCGGCGACGGCCGCCAACGTCAAGACGTACTTCACGCACCTCGCCGACGTGAGCCGCATCCTCCGCGAGATGGCC